>CAZOEW010000224.1:0-5043 GCA_964578935.1 uncultured Desulfobacterales bacterium
CAATATCTTCGCACCCCTTACCTTACATCATTATTCATGGTTTTTCAGGAATCGGGCAATCATATCAGGTTTATGATAAACAGATGATCTTTGTTGAGTATGTCTTGGCGCGGTCTGTTTTGATTCATATGATCTCGGCAGATTCTTTTGTAGATATATTTTGGCATAAGGGTTGCTAACTAAACAGACAGCACCGTCAGCAGATGGTGCTGTCTGTAAATTTTCTGATGGTTTTAATTTAGGAGAAGATCAATGATTTTTAAAATTGCAGATTTTTCAATCCCCACCATCATCGGTGGAATTACGGGATATTATGCGTTTCTGCTTGTTTCGCCAGGCGGGAATATGATGTTGGCCATGCTGGTCGGCATGCTCGTTGGAATGGCTGCTCAAATTCCGGTTATACTGATCGGGATGCCGCTTTTCGGTGCTTTTGAAATCATGCTTCCGGCCATGTCTGCCGGAATGTTGAGCGGAATGCTAAGCGGAATGCTGGCTTCTAAATTTGTATTATCCGGCGGAGTGTCATTTTTGTTTGGCAGCGGAATTGGAGTCCTGGTCATCTTGGTTGTTCAGATTCAAAACAGGAAACTGAAAGGAGAGGTGAACTAATGGCGAGCGCTACTAAAAAAAAATGGGATCAATTTTCATGGTTATACAAATGGAATACATATGGTGCGGAAAGACGCTGGGAACCGCTGAAAAGAGAGTTCTTTTCCAAAATGGGAGAGGGAAAAATTCTATTTCTCGCGGTGGGTATAGGGAGTGAGATCCGGTATTTTCCGGAAGGAAGGGATATCGTGGGGATCGATATCAGTACTGAAATGCTGAAAAGGGCGGCAGAAGCAGCTTCCAAATACAGGGGAAAGTTTGAGCTGAGAGAAATGGATGCCCGTCAGCTTTTGTTTGAGGATGATTTTTTTGATCAGATATTTACATCGTGTACGTTCTGTTCCGTACCCGAGCCGATAGTCGGATTAAAGGAACTGAAACGCGTATTAAAACCCGGAGGTGAGCTCAGGATGTTTGAGCATACCATCAGCGACCGGTTTCCTTTTCGGCAAATGCTGACGATAATGAATCCAATAGCCGAAAAAATAGGTCCGTCTCTGAACCGAAATACGGTTTTGAATTTAACATTGGCCGGATTTGTGATAAAACAGATTTTCAATATTTATCTTGATGTGGTTAAAACCATCCTCGCTGTTAAACCGAAAACAACCTGAGCTGATTTTTTTTAACCGGTGGTAGTTTATGTGGATACGGCAAACCGAAAAATTATATTTTCCCGCATTGTCGATTGTTGCGGTTGTTTTACTACTGCTGGTTTTGATCAGTATTTCTACTTATAGAAACCTGAATCGCGACAGAAAGAAAGCTCTTGATTCGGTTCATCAGCACGCCCTGACACTGATTCAAGCCCTGGAAGCCGGCGCAAGAGCCGGAATGAAACTTCAAAATCAGCGTTATGAGCCGATTGGCGGATTGGTTCAGGAAACAGGAAAAATTGAAGAGGTTGCCTATCTTTATCTTCTTGATTCCTTCGGCAAGATCGTTCATCATTCCGTTTCCCTTCCGGAAGGACTGAAACAGGATCAGATTTCTTTATCCGGGGAGAAAACCGTTGCTGAATCCGCATCCGGACATATCCGGAAAATTTTAGATGGCACGCGAGTTTATGAACTGCGCAAAAAATTTTCTTCTGTGCGATCTCCTTCTGGCGATGGTCCGCCGATGCAGATTGTGGTTGCATTGAAATTGAAGGCATTTGACGATGCCAGGCAGGCAGATCTGAAGCATGCGGTTTTTATGGCAGCGATTGTAATTGCCCTTGGGTTGGGGGCACTTTTTTTTATTTTTGTCATTCGAAACTATTACCTCGTAAACCGAACACTTCGACAAACTCAGGATTATACACGCCTGGTGATCGATCACATGGCAAACGGACTTCTGAGCATTGATGTGGAGGGAAACATTGTCTCTTACAACAAACTGGCATTGGAAATTCTTCGTGTAGAAGAATCGGGCGTGATCGGAATGTCTCTCGAAAAGATAATTGATTTTCAGGCCAGTGGAATCGCAGAAACCCTGACTAATTGCCAAATCGTTTTGGAACGGGAATTTCTGCTTCCATTGGAAGCCGGGAAGACCATACCCCTTTCCGTGAGCGTCACACCGATTTTACGGGAATCCGGTCTATGCCGGGGAGCGGTTATCGTGCTTCGTGATCTGAGCGAGATCAAGCGGCTGGAGGAAAAGGTGCGGCGTGTTGAGCGCTTTGCGGCAGTCGGAAAGCTGGCGGCAGGTGTTGCCCATGAAATTCGAAACCCTCTGAGTTCTATCAAGGGACTGGCCCAGTTTTTAGGCGGAAATTTAAATGAGAAACCGGAAAATAAAAAATTTGTCGATATCATTGTGGCAGAAGTGGATCGGATTAATCGGGTTGTTACAGATCTGCTCGTACTGGCAAGGCCCTTCCGTGCTGAGCTGAAGCCGGTGGATGTTATGGAGTTGATCAATCATGCTGTGCTGCTGATTCAATCCGACTCAACGGCAGGCAACATTCTGATTCAAACGGATTATGGAGAAGGGCTGCGTCGGGTTCCGCTGGATGCCAGTCAGATGACTCAGGTACTTCTGAATCTTTTGTTGAATTCTATTCAGGCAGAAACAGCAGGAGGCCACATAGAGGTCGGTGCCAGAGTAGATTCGCAAAACACCTTTCTGCAGTTGTGGGTGGAAGATAACGGCCCCGGGATTTCACAGAAGAACAGAGAAAATATTTTCGATCCCTTCTTTACTACCCGGGAGTCGGGTACCGGTATAGGCCTTGCGATTGTCAATAAAATAGTACAAAATCACGATGGTGAAATTGAGATACAAAGCCCTGTTCCGGGAAAGGAAAGAGGCTGCCGCGTATTGATTACGATTCCAATTGATATAAACAATTCTTGAGTCTCACACGGAATGTTTTTCCGCCCAACCGTTAATTCTGAATTTTCCAGGCACTGATAAAACTTTTCTTTTTTTTGAAAAAAAGCCCTTCATCCATAACGACAGTCAGGATGAGTTCGTTTTTGCCATCGTTGTCCAGATCCTCGATGACGGAATCGCTTATATATCCTGCGACATCGGGTGTTCGCCATTTTTCTTCCAGGCCGATTCCGTTCCAGATGAGACATTCCACATGTCCGGATTCAAAACTTCTGAGGCGTGAAAAATAACGTCCTGCACGATCTGTATTTTTTACGATGATCAGGCAGTTGCTCTTGTTTTCCCGGCGAGAGGTTACGTGAAGGCGTTGCTGCAGGTAATAATGATCTGCTGAATCTCCTCTTGGATCATCATGTTCGGATGGATATTCAAGATAGGTTTCACTTCCTCCATACTTCTCACTGCCGGACCAGAGCGTTTCTCCTCCCGGGTGCAACAGAACCAGTCGGTCTCGCTTGTCGAGAATGATGAGTTCCTGTTTTCCATCGGCAAGGAAGTCTCCATAGGCAAATTCATAAATGTTAACTGTATCCGGAAGCTGGTGTGTGCGGGTTGATATGATTTTGTTATTTTTCCATTCAAGCTCGTATACTCCCGGTGAAAATGGATGTTTTCTCCCCTGTTTTTGACCCAGAAGAATATTTTTCCCTTCGGGCATGTGTAACACATTGAAATACCATTCCTCATTTTCCGGGTTTTTTTGAAATTCTTTTCCATCCCATTCCAGCATGAAAGAATCAAGGGCTCGGGTCATGAGGTTTATGGCGGTAACGAAGATTTCGTCTTTTCCGTTTTGATTGGTGTCGGCCGTATCAACACGGATGATTCTGGTTTGGGAAGGGGTTTCGATTTCCTGAAACTTTACGAGGGTTTGATTTTGGTATCGATATATAAACACCTTGTCTTTACTTGAAAAAATTACATCTTTCCCATTTTCTCCATCAACATTTCCACAAGCAACGCTGTTAATCCGGTGATGAAAATATTGGCTTTTCCAGAACAGGCCCGGCAGACTTTTTTCTTTTTCCGATTTTTCGATTATGGGTTCTGCTTCAATTCTGTTTTGATCCGCCGCTACCGGAATTAACACCTCCGTGTTGATTCGGTCTGCCAGCAGTTTAAGATGCTCGAACACATCATCACGATTTTTGCTGATTTCGTTGAAGCGAAGCAAAACCTTTCCGGTGGCGGTATCCATAAATTCAGCCTCGGTACTGATACTGTTCTCAAATATGGTAAGACTCCCGGTAAGCAAATAATCTGTAGAAAGTTCGGATGCGGTTTTGATCATCGATTCACGATCTGCCGGATTTAACCTTTCGTCCAACTGGTCTTCTTTTAATTTGGCAATCTGAACACTTTCGTTTTTGGAAAGTCTGCTGGAAAGCATCTCCTCCATCCCTTTCCGGAGAAATGGCAACTCTTTTTCAGAACGGATTTCAAAGGGGAGGAGCAATACCCGGATAGCCTTTTCTTCAATTGCGTGGCATGGCATGAAAAAAACGAGTATCAGAAAATAAGCGATGATAGATGCGAAGTGTTGTTTTTTGAATTTCAATTGCATTCAATCCCGTCAGAATGGTTTCAAGTTCAGTCCAACTTGTTTCATCCACAAGAAGGTTTTGGTGTCCTCAAACAAGGCAGGGAGAACGATACGGATCACATGCTAATCCGTATTATGGCATAAAGTCAAGGCTTTTACTTTTTCCGTATTTGTGCTATCTTCAGCCAAAAGTTTCCGTGTTCAGTTCGTTTCATTTTATCGGGATAGCTCACCGATCAAAAGGTTTAGGAGAATCTCCCTGTGAAGATCAGAATCGTGTTCAAAACACTTCCTTTGTTTATCTTTATGGCTGTAATGATTTTGATGGCGGATTTGAAAGTCGGTTTTGCCGACCCGATCCGTGTCGCAATTCTTCCCTTTAACATCAATTCTGAAAAAGAGTTGGTTTTTTTGAAAACCGGGAACTCTGATATTCTTTAATCACGCATTTCATCCCTGGAAAACGTAGAAACCATAGATCTAGAAGCAACCAGCAGGTCGGCACA
>CAZOEW010000225.1:0-1868 GCA_964578935.1 uncultured Desulfobacterales bacterium
AACATGTGTCAAAACCGGTTGACAATCTGGACTATGTGAACAAGATCAATGAATTAATCGAAAAGAGCATGAAATAATCCCGGATATTCTTTCATAATTTTCTTCAATCTATTAAAAACAATCTCCTGTTTATTGTATTCTGCGTTGCCGTCTAAAAAAATGTAAAAACCGAATTCACAGACCTTACTGAAAAACAGTACCATAAATCGAAAATACCACAGTTAAAACGATGGATACCAAAAAAAATTATCTGATCTGTTTAATCACTTTTATGATGTTATGTTTTTCCTGTTCCGGGTTGAAGACAATGCCGAAAGACAATGAGGCTTTTCGGATCGGCATGTCTGATATTGCGGCAGGAAGCCTGTTGTATCGGAAAGGGTGTTATACACAATCATTGAATCATTTTTTTAAAGCACTTGAGCTTTTCGCTGTATCCGATGATTCAGGTGGTACCGCCCTGTGTCTCAATAACATCGGAAATGTATACAAAGCGTTTGGCGATACGGAAAGCGCCCTGTTGTTTTATGATGAGTCATGCAGCATCTATCTGGCTCTCGAAGAGTATACAGGGGCGGTTCACGCGTTATCAAACAAAGCCGCTGCACTGATTTACAAGGGTGAGCTTGCAGAAGCGGATAACGTTCTTTCTGAGGCGGAAAACATTGCAAAAACCAATCATATTGAATTCAATCCGCTATTGACAAACCGGGGGGTTCTTTTAACAAAGAAAAAAGAATTTCATAACGCGGAAAAGATACTCCGGAACTCTCTTGAAAGAACAGACAAGAAAGATCTATCCTCATTTGCCGCAGTAAACTTTGCTCTTGGAGACCTGATGGTAAAAACCGGCCGTTTTGATGAGGCTGTGTTTTTATTTGAACGATCCCTTTCTTCAGACCGGGAAGCCTTTTTTTATGTGGGCATCGCGGATGATCTGTCATCGATCGGAGACTCCTTTTTATCTCTGGGCAAGAACAGGGAGGCCGTTTTCTATTACAAACGGAGTATTATGTCCTATTCCCTGACAGATAACAGGGAAAAGGCTGACATCGTTTTAAGAAAGCTTGAAAATGCAGCAGATGCAACCGGGGAAGATATATCTCTAACCAGATTTTTGATCAACCGGTGGCGGGAAAGAATAAACATAAACGCATTCTGCGAGTAGGACAGGCGGCAGGCCTGATTGCGAAAATTCTTGTTTGGAAAAATCAGATTTCAGGCATGTAGGACCTCATATACTCTTTCTGCTCATGACTCTCCAGGATAAACGCAATACCGATGCCGTGGGGAGCAATCCGGGCAACACTGCCTTTTATTTTGATATTTCCCTGACTTCCAGGCAGAGAAAAGGTTATTGAAAGATTCTGACCCACTGCAAGCAGGTGGCGTGTTTCAACAAACGCCCCGGAATTACTTATGTCTTGAATGAACTCCTGATATGCCCTGTCCGATGTGGCATAGTTCACCGGAAAGAAACAGGGTTTTCTGGGATAAAATCTTTTTTCCGCCGAGCGACAGTTATCCTTCATGCCATCCCGACCAAAAGGAATCTTGTCATAAGGGATATAATCAAATTTCAACTCTTCCTGAAAATTTCGATCCGAACTGTCTTTTGCCGGAATCTTCTTTGTAGATTTTTGCTCCAGATCTTCATCGGCCGATATTCTGGTCTTCTTATCAAGCGGCGACTTTTTGAAATCATCCATATCCGACCTTGAAAATTAATAAAATGTTATCTGTTCTGCCACTCCAATTCTCAGTCATCCTGCTGAAAAAGCCAAAGAGCAATCATGAAAACCAACGTCCGAATAAAAGTTGCACTACCATAGAAAATATATACCGGGTTGTCAAAGAAAAAGCTCGAA
>CAZOEW010000225.1:1968-5035 GCA_964578935.1 uncultured Desulfobacterales bacterium
TACTCCCGATAATCAATGCCGAATTTTTTAGCTTTGTATGAAAACTTGCGAATGGTCGTTTCAAGCATACTGGCCGCCTCGGAAATATTGCCCCGTGCGTTTTTCAACGAATCAATAAGCATTCCCCTCTCCAGATTGGCCACCGCCTCTTCAAGCGACTGAGCGGGGAGCGTGTTCGATTCTTTGCCGGTTTGTATGGTCGGGGGAAGGTGATAACTCTGAATAACGCCTTCTTCACATATCAGGACCGCCCTTTCAATACAGTTTTCCAGTTCCCGGACATTTCCGGGCCAGTGATATCCCATCAGCATATCAATGGTTGGGGTTGACAATCGTTTAATTTCCTTATCATTTTCCTCCGAATATTTTTCAAGAAAATAATCCGCAAGAAGAAGTATGTCTGTTTTTCTTTCTCGAAGAGGAGGCATGTATATGGGAAAAACATTCAGCCGATAATACAGATCACCCCGGAATGCTTCTTCCTCGACAGCGGTTTCGAGATTTTTATTGGTAGCGGCTATAATTCTGACATCAACCTTGATGGTTCGATACCCGCCCACCCGTTCAAACTCTCTTTCCTGAAGCACCCGAAGAAGCTTCACCTGAACTTCCAGATCGATTGATCCGATTTCATCAAGAAAAATCGTCCCTTTATTGGCCAATTCAAATTTGCCTTTTTTCTGATTTATTGCACCTGTAAAAGCACCTTTTTCATGGCCAAACAATTCGCTTTCTATCAGATTGGATGGCAGGGCAGCACAATTGACTTTAACAAACGGCTGCTTGGAACGAAGGCTGTTGTAGTGTATTGAGTTGGCTACAAGTTCCTTTCCTGTCCCGCTTTCTCCTCGAATCAGCACCGTAGCATTGCTCCTTGAGACCTGTGAAATCATTTGATAGACTTCACGCATTTTATTGCTGTTGCCAATGATGTTGTTGAAACGGTATTTGTTTTCAAGCTCTGTCTTCAGCCTGATATTCTCTTTTTTCAGCTTCTCCTGTTCAATTCGAATTTTTTCCAGTTTAATCACATGATTTGCGATCATGGTAGCCACGACGGAAAGAAATTTCTCCCCTTCCTTTAAGGAATAATCTTCCTGGTAAAGCCTGTCTACACTCAGTGCGCCGATGACCTGATTCTCTTTTTTTATCGGAACACAGATAAAAGAAAGCTCCTGGTTTGATTTTATTTTTCTTGTATCGGTGCGATCAAGAAAAAGCGGCTCCTGGCTTATTTTAGGTATGGTAATGGCCTTTCCGTTCTGAATGACCCGCCCGGTTACCCCTTCTCCGAGCTTGTATTTCCCTTTTACAATGGCACTTTGGGAAAGACCGTGAGCGATCTCAATACTGATTTCATTTCGCAATGGATTCAATATGGTTACCGTCCCACGTACCATGTCCATAAAATCCGAGAGGAGGTCCAGCACCTTGTATAACGATTTCTTCAGATCAAGATGTTCATTCAAGGTCTTGCTGATTTCATAAAAAAGAGTTATTTCTTCTATCTGTTTCATAATGAGTTGTTCCCGGGTTCTGCCAATGCCATGGTTAGTCTTCTATCAGACTTCTACGGTTTGGCAAATGAAAAGACGACCGAATTGGAATTAATCGCCCTGAAAATAACATTTTTGTAACAGATGCTTTGTATGTTTGTCAATTTCATATCAACATGGATGAGATCGGAACGCAACTTTGACAACCCTTGTTATGCCAAAAAGCCATGATTCTCCACATTGATATGGATGCGTTCTATGCATCCATTGAACAGCTTGACAACCCTGAATTAAAGGGCAGATGTGTCATTGTGGGCGGCATGACCCGGCGCGGGGTTGTATCTGCAGCAAGCTATGAAGCAAGAAAATTCGGCGTTCATTCCGCCATGCCGATGTTTCAGGCCAGGATCAAATGTCCGGAAGGTGTATTTCTATACCCCCGTATGGAAAGATACAGATCCATATCCGAAAAAATCATGATGATTCTGAAAGGCTTTTCACCTCTTGTTGAGCCGGTTTCAATTGATGAGGCATATATGGATATTTCAGGTTGTGAAAGGCTTTACGGCGATCCGGCGGAGGTGGCCGAATCGATCAAACATAAAATCAAACAGGAGGTCGGCCTTACCTGCTCTGTAGGAGGAGCGCCATACAAATTCCTGGCCAAGATTGCATCCGACCTTGATAAGCCGGATGGTCTGTATATTATCCGACCTGAAGAAGCGCATCAATTCATTGAAACGCTGCCGATACAAAAAGTTCCCGGAGTAGGCAGTAAAACATTCAAAAAACTTGACCGGCTGGGCATTAAAACCCTGGGGCAGATCAAAAAATATCCTGATAAAATTCTATTCAGCTGTTTCGGAAAATTCGGATATCGCTTGAAAGATCTTGCCTGCAGCAGTGAAAAATCAGGTATAACGACGTCATCAGAACAACATTCCATAAGTTGTGAAACCACCCTTTCAGAAGATACCTGCGACAGAGATTTGTTGAAAACGCAGCTTCTTGTCCAATCGGAAGATGTTGGGAGGCAACTCAGAAAAATCGGGGTAAAAGCAAAGACGGTTATCATCAAAATCAAACATGCCGACTTCAAACTGATCACAAGAAGCAGGACGCTGAAAACACCGACACAGTCCACCGGAACCATCTTCAAGGAATCCATAACACTCCTGAATGCCTATAAAAGCGCATCAAAAATCAGGCTGATCGGTGTCGGAGCATCCGGCTTTGTCGGACAGAATACGCCTTTTCAGAAATCGCTTTTTGAAAACAATAACCACTCGAATTCAAACTGGGATAAGGTAGACAGGGTCATGGATGAAATAACAGGGAAATATGGAAGGCAGGCCCTCATACGGGGTGGTCCGCCAAAAAAAAATACAAAATAAAAAAACCTTGCAAACGGAACAGGTTCCAGTGAGTCCTTAAAAAAAATCCGCAATAAGATTCTTCAGTTTGCTCTGCAAAACCTCATAAGAAAAAAAATTATTTGCGACCTCATAGTTATGCACTACCATTTTTTGCCGACGCTCCGGGTCGCACAAAATTTTTTGCGCCTCTTCTAC
>CAZOEW010000226.1:0-4940 GCA_964578935.1 uncultured Desulfobacterales bacterium
AGCAACCACCGCAAGCGCGATGGCGCTTGCAAATCCCCCTAAAACACCCACCTTGCCGGTTCCAAATGTAAACTTCGGACTGTCCGCGTTTTGACGGGCATACCGATAGGCGAAAATCGTGATCAAAAACGCGGCAACATGGGTTCCCATATGCCAGCCATCTGCGAAAAGGGCCATGGATCCGAACGCGACACCCGCAAAAATCTCAACTGCCATGGTAAGCGCCGTGAGAACCAGAACGGCAATGGTGCGCTTTTCACCATGTTCGGAAATGACGGAAAAATCATGGTGATGCTGCCACTTTTTAAGGGTTTTTATATGCATTTGCTTCTCCAGATCACAAACTTTCCGATTGTGGCGATTGTCAATGAGATCATACCGAATCATGCTGCCGCAAGTATACGGAAATCAGGAAAAAGACTCAATGAAAAACAATTTGAATCATTGTAGATACATGTGGTAAGGCCTTGTTAAACCTTTTTTTGGAAAACCTTAATACGATGGGTTTTAAAAACATGAAAACCAAAATATTCCGGCGGCTTTGTTTCCGGCCTTATTTTTTAAGCTTTATCCTGTTTCTCTTTCTGACATCGGGCTGTGAGAATTCAGTGCCGCCTGCCAGGATACCTGGACATCCAAAGCCTTACAAGGTGCTTGGAAAATGGTATCAGCCCATCCCGCACGCAAAGGATTTCCGTCAGGATGGAGTCGCTTCATGGTATGGAGAACAATTTCATGGCCGAAAAACATCCAACGGTGAAATCTATGACATGCATGCGATGACCGCAGCCCATAAAACCCTGCCTCTCGGAACCTATGTCCTGGTACAGAACAAAAACAACAATAAAGAGGTTATTCTCCGGATCAATGACCGCGGCCCCTTTGCAAAAAACAGAATCATCGATCTTTCCTATACTGCGGCAAAAAAACTGGATGCGGTCGGGCCGGGAACGATTCCGGTCAGAGTCACCGCTCTGGGCGCTGCCGAAGGTCCTTCCGGAAAAGCAGGGATACCGGAATCATTTGTACCGGTCGATTATGACTCCGGCACGTTCACCTTTCAGGTGGGCGCTTTCAAGGATAAGGAAAACGCGGAAAGGCTTGTGAAAAAACTGAACGAAAAATATGATAATGCCCATATTTCCGTATTTAACACTGGCCCGGAAATTTTCTATCGGGTGCGGGTCGGCAGATATTCATCCCTCAATCAGATTATAAAGGATGAAAAAACTCTCCAGGACATTGGATTTCAGGATGCGTTTATCGTAGCCGAATAGAAAGGACCATGAAAAAAAAACTGAATACAACCATCTTTCTGGATCGGGACGGCGTGATCAATGCGGACTCTCCTGACTATATCAAAAGCTGGGATGAATTTTCGTTTATCCCGGGTAGCCTTGAAGCCTTGAGAATGCTTCATGAAAAAGAGTTCGATGTGATCCTGATTACCAACCAGTCCATTATAAACCGGGGAATGGTTCCTCAAAAGGTTCTCGATCATATTTTTTTAATGATGCAATCGGAAATCGAATCAACCGGCGGAAAGATCACCGATATTTTCTTTTGTCCGCACACGCCGGAAGAAGAATGCGCCTGCCGCAAGCCTCTTCCGGGGCTGATTCGAAAAGCGCAGGAAAAATATGAAATCAACATCTCCGAATCGATCCTGGTGGGGGATAGCGCAAAAGACATTCAATGCGCCAGAAATGCCGGATGCGGAACCGCAATTCTCGTAAAAACCGGTAACGAGGCTGAAGCCCGGGAAACACTCTTACAGGAAAATGTTTTTCCCGATCATGTTGCGGAGAATCTGCTGAGCGCGGTAAAATGGATTCTGAAAAAAAAACACCGGTTGTAAGCGGAGGCGCGTTCCGGATTACAAAATGATATATTGCTGCCTGATATGATTAAAATAGAAGGACATCTGGAACGGATTACCTATCAGAACGAAGAAAACCATTATACCATTGCGCGCCTTTCCACCGGGAAACCAAAAAACTTGATCACGGTTGTGGGATTCATGGCCGGCATCTCACCCGGTCAAACCCTCAGGCTCAGCGGCAACTGGGAAACCCACCCCAGGTATGGCCAGCAGTTTAAAATAACTACCTTTGAGGTGACCCTTCCGGACACGGTTGAAGGGATAAAAAAATACCTTGAAACCGGCATCATCAAGGGAATCGGACCCCTGATCGCCGGCCGCCTCGTCAGCCAATTTGGCTCGGAGACTCTTGAAATTATAGAAAAAAAAGCGGAAAGACTCACGGAAGTCAATGGAATCGGAAAAGCAAAAGCGGAACGTATCGAAGCGGCCTGGAAAGATCATCATGTGATCCGGGAACTGATGCAGTTTCTGCAGTCCAGAGGAATCAAAGGTTCTTACAGCGGCCGAATTCTGAAAGAATATGGAGAATCGGCCATTGAAATCCTGAAGACCGATCCCTTCCGTATTGCCGAAGACATTCCAGGTATCGGATTTGTTATCGCCGACACCATCACCCAGCAGGATGGCGTCTCCCCGGATGATCCGAAAAGAGTAAGGGCCTGCATTAACCACCTTATCGAACAGGCTGCAAACGAAGGGCATACCTTTATCCCGGAGAAGGTCATTCTGGATCAGTGCCGGCAGGCTTTCAGCATTGACGCGGAAGACACGAAATCCGCGATCGATATCCTGGAAAAACAGGGTATCATTGCAACCGAAGACGCCGGAGAAGATGAACAGGGGAGGGCGGTGTACTCGAAAGAACTGTTTCTTGCTGAAAAAGGAATCGCGGACCGTTTCCGGAAGCTCCTGTCGGTTCCGGCCATATCGCCTGAGATGAACCCGGAACAGCTCACACAGGAAATTCTAAAAAAGCTGGCCCTGAAGCTTTCATCTGAACAGCTTGACGTGCTTGAGCGGATTCTGGCTTTTCGAGCGGCCGTAATCACCGGAGGGCCGGGCACCGGCAAGACCACCCTGATCCGATCGGTTAACGCTATTTTTGAAGCCATGGGCAAGGTGGTGGCACTGGCTGCTCCCACCGGCCGTGCGGCTAAACGTCTTTCCGAAGTGGTGCGGCGGGATGCAAAAACGATTCACCGCCTGTTGAAATTCAATTTCAAGGAGTCCCGTTTTGAAGTAAACCGAAACAACCCCATCGATGCGGATGTGATTATCATTGATGAAGCCTCCATGGTGGATACGGTTTTGATGTTTCACCTGCTGAATGCTGTTCCCGCAACATCCAAACTGATTCTGGTCGGTGATGTTTTCCAGCTTCCGTCGGTTGGGCCTGGAAATGTTCTGAGCGATATCATCCGGTCGGAAGCGATCCCGGTTTTTTACCTTACGGAGATCTTTCGGCAGGCGCGGAAAAGCCCCATTATCATGAACGCTCACCGGGTCCGGCGGGGAGAATCACCTGACTTGAATTCCATTAATACCGATAACGATCTTAAAGAGTTTTATTTCATCAACCAGAGTGATCCAAACACGGTTGTTGAAACCATTGTAAAGCTTTGCTCCGAATCCATACCGAATCGTTTTTCACTGGATCCGGTCAGGGATATTCAGGTGCTGACCCCGATGCACAAGGGTGTTGCCGGCACAATCAATCTGAACCAGGTGCTTCAGAAGGCATTGAATCAAAATACGGATCAGGCTGAAATCATGGGAGGCATCTATAAAACCGGTGACAAGGTCATGCACCTTAAAAACAACTACCTGAAAGATGTTTTTAACGGCGATATCGGGACGATTTCCGGGGTTGACCGGGAAACCAGCCAGGTGGAGGTTGACTATGAGGGGAGGATCGTGGTGTATGAACCGGAAGAGATGCACGAACTTTCCCTTGCCTATGCCATATCCGTTCATAAATCCCAGGGGTCGGAATACCCGGCCATTATCGTTCCGCTGTTGACCCAGCATTACATCATGCTTCAGCGAAACCTGCTGTATACGGCCATGACAAGAGGAAAAAAACTTGTGATACTCATCGGAACCCAAAAAGCGTTCATGACAGCCCTGAACAATGACAAGCCGCGAAAACGATTTTCCGGGCTTATGAAAAAAATAAAAGAAAACCAATTGGTTCTATGAAATATGGTTGCGGTTATATCATGCGATCTTGTTTACATTTTGTAATGGAGATAACCGGTTAACGCAAAAAAGAGGTGACATCATGGGAGTACTGCAGATCGATCAGGACAAATGCAAAAAGGATGGAATTTGCGCGGGTGAATGTCCGCTGTCTATCATTCACCTGGGTACGGAAAACGGATTTCCGGAAATCGCTGCCGGCGCTGAAGAAGCTTGCCTGATATGCGGGCATTGTGTTGCGGTATGCCCGCATGGAGCGCTGAGTCATGAAAGCATCCCTGCCGGGGATTGCCCGGAGATTCGAAAGGATCTGGCAATCAATGCGGAGCAGGCAATTCAATTTCTGCGGTCACGCCGTTCCATCCGGTTTTTTAAAGATCAGCCCATCAAACAGGAAACCATTCAAAAGCTGATCGAGGTTGCCCGGTATGCGCCAACCGGGAGCAACAGCCAGAGCGTCGAATGGACTGTTTTTACGGATAAGGATCAGATCAAAAAGCTTGCCGGGCATACCATCGACATGATGAAGGAGATACAGAAAAAGGCGCCTGAAAAGGCCGCCCGTCTTCCGTATATCCCCCTTATTGTTGCCGCGTGGGATATCGGTTTTGATGCCGTGCTCCGGGATGCTCCGGCTCTAATTATAGCGTCAGCTCCCCAAAAATCGGGCACCGGAATGGTGGATCTTGCCCTGGCGCTCTCCTATCTGGAGCTGTTCGCCCAGACATCTGATTTGGGGACCTGCTGGGCTGGTCTGCTTCAGGAAGCTCTCCTTTCATGGGAGCCTCTGAAAAAAGCGGTCGGGCTTCCTGAAGATCACGTTAGCCATTATCCGATGATGCTGGGCTATACCAAG
>CAZOEW010000227.1:0-4911 GCA_964578935.1 uncultured Desulfobacterales bacterium
GAATGGTGATCTCGTTACACTTGATGGAAGCGGATCATCGGATGTGGATGGAGATTCATTGACCTATTCCTGGTCATTCACTTCCCGGCCTGATGGGAGCATGGCTGCCTTGGACAATTCTGTTTCGATCAGCCCGACTTTCACAGCCGATCTTGCCGGCACCTATATGGTTCAGTTAATTGTGGATGATGGAACAGTGAACAGTGCGCCGGATTCGGTTATAATCAATGCAGACTAATCGTAAACGATGAAACACATCATTCATTCCGAGTAATGTGAAAAAATTATATCCTGAAGCTTACAACAGATGCAGGCGGGTTTATCGATGAATCCGGCATGTCGGCTACAGTCATTCGACCGAAATCTCCTTTATTCAAAAATAAACCTGTAACCCTGGAACAAGCCAAAGAACACGAGGCAATTACAATAGATTTGGGCAGGTGACTGTCAGCAGTATGGAAAATAAATTTTATACCTATCCTGGTGATTCTGTTTATATCAATTCAAGAAACTGAGGAAATTTAATGAACGCGAACATGATTTCAGAATCATCAGGCCGGCAGAATACCTATCAAAGGGAAAAACATCTTTCTGATTATATTCAGATACTCATCAAGCGAAAATGGGTAATCATTCTGATTTTTTTGGCCATTGTGGGCGGGGTCGCCTTTCACTCCTATCGAACGATTCCTGTATATAAGACAACCGCGGTAGTTAATATTGAAGAACAAGCTGTTGAGCTTGTTGGTGTGGAAACCAAAAAGCTCTCTGCCGTTGATTTTATTCAGGCCCAGATTAACCTGCTCAGCAGCAGGAGCCTTGTCGTTGAGGTTCTCAAAGAAACTAACCTTTGGGATGGAGATGAAATGGCTGATCAGAAAAAGGTGGACTGGTATCTCTCTAACCTAAAGGTTGAACCCGTAACAGGAACCAGCTTGTTGAATATCAATTTTGAAGGGGAATCCCCGGAAAAGATAACACAAATACTCAATACACATATTGATGTTGCAATCAAGACAAGTATTCAGATGAAGCTGTTGGCTACTAAAAAGGCATTTAATTTGCTTGAAAGAGAACTGGCCTTACAGAAAGAAGAAGTCGAGGCAAACCGGAATGCCATTCATGAGTATAAAAGTATCCTATCCAAAGGCGAGCAGGAGCGTCTTCAGCAACAGGAGCTTGTCGAAATCAATTCAGCTCTGATAAATGCCAGAGCAGAGCGGATAAAGTATCAGACAGTTTATGATCAGTTGCAGGCTTTTTCGCTGAGCGATAATAACCTGCTGCCGTTACCGGCAATTTCAAATGATTATAGGATTCAAAAATTACGTACCGAACTGATTAATCTTAAATCCAAAAGAGATCAACTTGATCAACGATTCGGTGACCTCCATCCCCAAATGATCCAGATCGATTCTGCGATCAAAAAGCTGAAACAGGAAATCGCCATTGAAATCGATCGGCTGAAGAAAAATGTAAAAGCAAATCTGGATCGTGCCCTGGTATATGAAAAATCCATTCCGGATTCCGTGGATACCCAAAAAAAACAAGCCGTAGTGTCAGGTGGACAGGGGATTGATTATGCGATGTTGCAGCAGAAGCTCAGCAGCAGCCAGAAAACATATGATAAACTTCTGACCCAGTCCAAGGAGTTCAGCCTGGTCATGGGTAGAGAGATCGGGGACATTCATGTGGTTGACAGGGCTAAAATCCCCCGTAAGCCGTATAAACCGGATATATTCAAAAATATAATCATCGCTGTAGGCATCAGTCTGTTCCTGGGTATATTCCTGGTCTTTTTTCTGGAATACATGGATAACACTGTTAAAAATCCGGAAGATGTAATAAGGCGTCTCAAAGTGCCGATAATCGGAACCTTGCCGTATAATAAGGCTTTGAAGAAAGGCAAGATGTTGGCTTTACCATGGAATGAAGCGCAGAAGCAGATTGGAGTTATGGATGATTCGCCTGATCCGCTTTTCGGGATATCCGGCCATCTGTCACAAACCACTATTGAACGGGCTAAAGATGGGCATCCAGGACAGGTACTTGTCATCCAGAGCGCTACAATGAATGAAGGCAAAACCACAGTCCTTACCCAACTGGCCAAGACCCTTGTTGGTTCAGGGCTACGGGTACTCATGTTTGATTTTGATCTCTACCGCCCAAGCCTTCATAAGATGCTTGGAATTGAAAACACCAATGGGTTGCTAAATGCCATTGACAGGATTTCTTCCTTCGCACTGGAGTCAGGAACTTTATCCGAATGCAGCATAGACGACCTCTTTTTTCTTATCGGCTTGAGAAAAAAAAACGGAATACTGACAATTAATAATGAATCTCAGAGCATGCTCGTATATTTCCTGAATGGTCGGTGCGTTCATATTCAGGACCGGAAGTTTTCCAAATCCGGCCAAATGGGAAGTATGCTTTTAAAAAGTAACCTTCTTACAGAAGAACAACTGAATGAAGCACTTGAAAGACAAAAACGGACCAATCAGCCGCTCGGATATATCTTGATCAATTCCGGCTATACCAGCAGAGAGAAACTCAAGGGACCTTTGAAACTTCAGCGAGAAGAGTCTCTTCAGAAGTTGTTCAGCTGGAAACATGGTGCATATTCCTTTAAACCCGGCAAGGCAAACCTTCATAAAAGTGATATTGTTGAATTTGATTATGATTCCTCTCCCATGATCAATGCACTCGGAGAACTGGAAGGAAGCCGGTTTCTTGAAAGTGAAATTATGTCATGTGTAAAAGCCGGTCATGATGAAAATCTGTTTCTGCTGAATACCGGCTCTGATTTGTCGATGGGAAAGCCCCAGATCAATGTGAGGCTTATTGAAAAACTTTTTGAAATTTTAAAAAAACATTTTGACATTATCCTGGTCGACACTATGCCCATGGATACAACTTCAGGCATTGCAACCTTGTCGAATCTTGTGGATGGGGTAGTCCTGGTTATCAAGGCCGGTCACCTGTCTGTTAAATCTTTGAACGAAGCAATCAGTTGTATTTCCGATAAGAAAATGATCGGCGCTGTATTGAACCAGGTAAAATCAAACCAGAGTTATTATTACAGATGATGAGTTTTCCAGTCAAAATTTAATCAGAATCTCCGGATTTTTTTTACTCCGGCCTGTACCCCACAAATACATAATATTTATCGCCGGGAATAAGACTTGTTGCGGCATTGCGTTCAAAGCCGGCAACGGACAACTGCTGCAACATCTCGTCTTTATACGGCAGCCTTCCCCAGCCCTTTGTCGTCGCATGAATCAGGTTCACCAGTTCAAACTCAATACCACCTTCCATACATCCGGTGGTCAGCAAAATTCGACCGTTCGGCTTTAGAAGGTTCCGCAGATGTTTGAACAGTTCAATACGCTCTTCTACGGGAAAATAGTATATATTATTGTATAATGTCAGGATGTCGAACAGCTCACTGGGTTGGTAGTTTCGAACATCTGCAACCTCTATTTTTAAACGATCCTGCAGACCTCTATTTCGAATATTGCCGTCGGCTTTTGCCGCAACACGCGAATCGAGATCAAGCCCGACAGCGATCAGTCCGGTATGCTTTTCCGCCGCAACCATCATATAACCCGAATGCCCGCAACCCACTTCAAGCAGACGAATATCGTCTGATTCCGGGAAAAAACGGTCAATCACTTCAAACAGAAAGGGCTCAAGGGTTCGGCTTGACCGGGCGATTACATCACCATATTCACGGTGCTGCTCATCGAAGTTCCAGAGGAGTCCCTGTTCCAGTTTTGTAAGCGTTTGCATGATATAAAGATGATGAAGGCCCGCAACTTCACGAACCAGAGCACGTATCGCGTCGTTTTCAGGCGCAGCCAGTTTTTTTACCCAAAAACCGCGGAGAGCATATCCTGTATCATTCTTTTTTAACACGCCCAGGCGCAATCCCAGACCAAGCCAGGCTTCAATGGCGTTTCGCATGGATGGGTTGTCCGATAAACCTGGTTTCAGGTCTTTGATGGACACAGGACCGCGAGCCAACTGTTCCATGATAACACTGTCCGCCATTGAAGCAATGAAACACAGGCGATAAAAAGAGGTAAACCAACCCTTAAACCGCAGCAGCAGCAGCAATCTTCCACTTTTTATCAATAAAACCAATGTTTTTAACTTCATCATATCTCCCGGCGCCAGCCCCGCTTTCAGCAGAACCGGCGCCGATCTATATCATGAAAGGCGGATCAGCTGTTTACTAATAATTCCAGCCAAAGAAACCAAAGGCGAGAACATTCATCAGGATCGGAACAGCATAGATAATGAGTAGTGTCTTAATTTTGTTCTTCATTGTTTTCAGGCTGATCACCAGAATGACTGCGCAGTAGAAGTGGAAGTAACCAAAGAAAAAGATTAACCAGACCCCTTTGAAAGAAAGATTCCAGAACGGGTATTCCCAAACCAGATGCCCTCCCATATTGAGAAGGCATTCAATAAAGACCGCAAAAACTGAATAGCCGATTGCCCAGAACCATTTTTCAGGCATGCCCATTATTTTTTCCGTCGTGCTTTCCGATAGCGTATGATAATAGACAATGCCTCCGATCAAAAACATGAGGATGATTTCAATATTCCAGCCAACCATGACGCGCAAAGCGGTATCGCCGGGTGTTGTCCAGAATGCCGAGCGCTGGGTTAAATGCATGACCCACCCGTTCCAGGTTTCATTGAAAAAATCAACCCCAAAGAGGGTAAGTCCTGCCAGGACCGCATTCCAGTTGCCGGTGGAACGGGCCAGTTTGATTTCTTTTGCGTAAACATAAAAAACAAGCAAAAGCAGCGTTACGACATACCATTTAATCATTGAAAGATCTCTTAGGCCGTTTAACGCCTGTACAGTTGCTTCGGTCATAAGGTTACCTCCTGTATGCTGGA
>CAZOEW010000228.1:0-4902 GCA_964578935.1 uncultured Desulfobacterales bacterium
CTGTTAACTCAAGAAAAAGGAGATACAGCATGACAAAAATTCTCGTTCTTTACTACAGCATGTATGGCCACGTAGAAACCATGGCAAAAGCGGTTGCTGAAGGCGCGAGCAGCGTCAAAGGCATCGACGTTACCATCAAACGCGTGCCCGATCTGATGCCGGAAGACGCGGCGCGAAAGGCTGGCGCCAAGCTCGATCAGACGGCATCGATCGCGACGACGGACGAACTGCCGAACTACGATGCCATCATTTTCGGCACGCCGACGCGTTTCGGCAACATGTGCGCCCAGATGCGCAATTTTCTGGATCAGACCGGCGGGTTATGGGCTGACGGAAAGCTGGTTGGCAAGGTGGGCAGCGTGTTTACCTCCACGGGCACACAGCACGGCGGACAGGAAACCACCATCACCTCGTTTCACACCACGCTTTTCCATCACGGCATGATCGTCGTGGGAGTTCCGTATTCCTGCAAAGAACTGACGAACATGGGTGAAATCACCGGCGGAACACCCTATGGAGCGAGTACTCTTGCCGGCAGCGACGGCAGCCGTCAACCATCAGTGAACGAAATAAAAATTGCCCGTTTCCAGGGAGCCCACGTTGCGGAAGTGGCTAAGAAACAATCCGCCTGACATCTGCATGGCCTTCGGTAAAATAGTGAAATAAAATATCCGGTAAAATATATCGGATAATCAAGAATTCGGTGACAGGTTATGATGAAATTGATTGATCTGGGTTTTGACCACTGGTTTGAAGCACATATCGATGAGATCCGCCGCGAGGGTCAGGACATTGCACGCGTGTCGGCAGTTGACCGCAATTCGTACATGATCCGGAATGAACTCAGAGAGCTTCCTGCTGAACTTGCGGGAAAGTTTTATTTCCATGTTGAGTCATCGGTCGAACTGCCATGTGTCGGCGATTGGGTCACCGTGCAGTATCACAATGATGACACCGCGGCAATCATTCATGGGATCTTTCCACGAAAAACGTTTTTACGCCGAAAGCGTGCCGGCGCAGAAGTGGACTACCAGATGATTGCAGCCAATATCGATATCGCTTTCATTGTCCAGTCATGTCACTTTGACTTTAATCTGCCTAGACTGAATCGGTATCTGGTAATGGCGGCTGACGGACAGGTTGAGCCGATTGTCATTCTTGCCAAAACAGACCTGATCTCCCACGATGAGCTGCAACAGAAGCTATCGGCTGTTCGACAGGCCGGAATCACGACCAGGGTTATTGCGCTCAGCAACATAACCGGCACTGGATTTGACGAATTCCAGCAGGTATTAATACCGGGTCGCACCTATTGCCTGCTCGGGTCATCCGGAGTCGGCAAGACGACACTGATCAATCATCTGATTGGACGGGATGCTCTGGATACGAAAGCTGTCAGTGGAACAGGAGAAGGCACACACACAACAGCGCGCCGGCAACTCATGGTTCTGGATAAAGGCGTCATGTTCATTGATACACCTGGAATGAGAGAATTAGGCCTTCTGGGCACCGGTGAAGGGATAAACAAAGGGTTTGAAGATATTCTCGAGCTTTCCATGGCTTGTCGCTATGCCGATTGCAGCCATACCCGGGAATCAGGCTGCGCGGTTCTTGCTGCAATTACAAACGGCGAGTTGAGTGAAGAGCGCTATTCCAGTTATCTGAAACTCAAAAAAGAGTCAGAGCATTATGAGATGTCGTACCTGGACAAACGCAAAAAGGACAGGGCGTTCGGACGCTTCGTGAAGACGGCAAAGAAGAATATGAAAAAATGAATTCGCCTGGATATCCGAAAAGAATAGAACGGGTTTAAAAATCCGCTCTAAGAGATGGGAAGGGTATCACAGCTTTTTCCATAGACCGGTGTAAATCGATGCGGTTTGATGATCAGCGGCTTTCCGGTTTCTCGGGCAAGAGAGCGAAGCATGCCGCTGAAGACAATGGCATGAAACGGGAAAAGCGCATACCAGTAAACCATACCGAACAAGCCTTTGGGTAAAAAACGGGACACAAGCTGCAACTCTACGAGATCGCTTTCAATCTGCCTGACCCGAATTTCAAGCAGGGCTTCCCCCGGGACCTTCATCTCTGCCAGCAACACCAGCCGCTCAGGTGGCGTTACCTCCATGACGCGCCAGAAATCGAGCGCATCGCCAATCTGGATCTGATCATGATTCCGGCGACCGCGTTTGAGGCCGATGCCTCCGATCATCCGGTCCATAAAGCCGCGGAGCTGCCACAAAAAATTGCCATAATACCAGCCGGTCCTGCCGCCGATTTTCTCAACAGGAATCCAGACCTCTCCGGCTGTCGCCCGCAGCCGCGCCCGGTAGCCGCATTCTAAAATGGTGCCGCCGCTGAATTCCGAATCTCCGCAATAGAGCCACTCCGGGGGCAAAAGGCATCCGGCATCCGACCAGCAGGTATCCACCTGATTGTGGTTGAGACGGTCGATGGCAAGGCGGATGGTTTCCCGGCAGGAAAGCAGTTGCTGCGGAATGATGGACTGTATCCGGTTGTCCCCGCAAAGCACTTCATTTCGCAAACCTTCGGCCAGCGGCCTCGCGATTGCCGAAGGAACAGGGGTAACCAGGTGAATCCAGTAGGAACTTAAAACCGTAGACAGGAAAGGCACCGGGATAATCCAGCGCTTTGTCAAACCCGCCTCCTCGGCATAAATTTGAAACAGATCCCGATACGCCAGGATATCCGGTCCGCCGATGTCAAAGGTCTGCCCGACTGTTTCATCCGCTTCCAGGCATCCGCGCAGATAAACCAATACGTTCCGAATCGCGATAGGCTGATTTCTGGTGTTCACCCAGCTCGGGGTTATCATGACCGGCAGCCGCTCCACCAGGTAGCGCATGATTTCAAACGATACGCTTCCGGATCCCAGGATTACCGCTGCCCGCAAGATGGTTGCGGGAACCGGACCGGATTGGAGAATCCGGGCGACTTCATGCCGGGACCGCAGGTGTTTGCTCAGCTGGGGGCTTTTTTCATCACCCAGCCCTCCCAGGTAAATGATTCGATCCAGGCCTGCTTTTGCCGCCGCTTCAACCATGTTGAGCGCCGCGCTCCGATCGGCTTTTTCGAAATTCTTCTCCCGGGTATTCATGGAGTGCACCAGATAAAACGCGGCCCAGCATCCTCCGGCAGCGTTTATCAAAGATTCCGGATCAAAAACATCCCCCTTGACGAGTTCGACGTTATCGTGACCTGCCCATGGCCGGGCCTCCAGCTTTTCCAGAGAGCGTCCCATGGCACGGATACGGTAGCCGGACTCCAGCAGAAGCGGCACCAGGCGACCCCCGACATAACCGGTTGCGCCTGTTACCAGGATAGGTTTCTGTTTGCGTTCAGACTCTTCCATTTTTTTCTCCAGGCCGGGAAAGCGGCTCGTAAATCCCGGCGGATTTTATGAGGGCGATGTGATATTTTTCAAGATTCGAGATGATCCCCTGCCCGCTTCCGGTCAAACGTGGTTTCGAAGCTTCAGCTCGATCGGATGGGGGCTCAGGTAGCTCTGCTGCTTCAAATAGGGCTGATCATATTTGCGCACGTAATGGCTGATCAGGGTAAGCGGTACGATCAGCGGAACATATTCATTCCGGTACTGATCGATAATGGAGATCAGCTCCTCTTTCTCATCCCTGGAAAGCTGTTGTTTAAAGTAGCCCACCATATGAAGCAGTACGTTGCCGTTTTTTTTATGGGTGGGTTTCAGCCGAAGCGCCTCCATCATCAACAATTCGTACTGGTCATACAGCGTATTCACATCCAGACTTTTACCGGTTGCCACCAGTTTTCCCATCTGGCGATAATGCTTTTCAGAGTGCGAAAGGAATAACAGTTTATTCCGGGTATGAAAATCCACAAGATTTCCAAGCTTCTTGCCGTTCATCAGGCTTTTCCGCCAGTTTCTCAGGATAAAAATGTTTTCGATAAAATTTTCTCTGAGATCGGGATCATGAAGCCGCCCCTCCTCTTCGACCGGTATCCTGGGAAAATGGTTCATGAAGGCCTGGGCAAACAGGCCGACCCCTTTTTTCACGGAGCCTCCGTTTGGATGGTATACCTTCACGCGCTCCATGCCGCTGCTTGGAGATTTGCTTTTAAAAATAAAACCGCAAAGGCTCTCCCCTTCCAGTGTCTTCAGCTTTTCCCGTGCCCACGCCAGCATCCTTTCGGTATGATCCACGCCGGTTTTGGAGGTGAGCAGGCGGGGGCTGTCAGGAGACCCCACCAGGCGAAGTGTTTCCCTTGGGATACCCATTCCGCACTCAACCTCCGGGCAGACCGGAACCCATTGAACATATTTTCCCAGCGTGTCGGTGAGAAAACGATCCTGGCTGTGGCCGCCGTTGTAGCGTACGTTTTCGCCCAGCAAACAGGAGCTGATTCCGATTTTAATCGCATCGTTCATGGAAGGTCCTTTCTCCTGAAAACAGATCATCATGTTAAATTTAACACCCGGATTGGAAAAAAACAGTGAAACAGGGCGTGAAGCGCCTCCGGTTTCAATGAATACCCCGCCAAGCCAGGCATATGGTTTGGAAGCAGGCAATCATCCAGTGACAGGGTGAAACTTACCAAGAGTTCCGTATTCCGTCAACAGCGGCTGATGTTTTGACCTTTTTCCGGCCCGGACGTTCCGGCACGATCCATTCCGGGTCACTGTTCTATCGGAGATGTATCCTACAGCCGGATCGGTGACCGCATCGAACAACCTTACAACCAGAAGCAGAATACCAACGACCGTCATATCGATTCCGATCGTATCGGTATAAAACTTAGGCAGATACACATAAACCGGTATTCCGATAACCGCTAAAACCAGTGCAGGAGTCGCGTAAGCCAGCTTCAGCGAAAAAGGAACCGATCTGCTCTCCGTTTCCATGG
>CAZOEW010000229.1:0-4882 GCA_964578935.1 uncultured Desulfobacterales bacterium
ACGGAACTGTTAATCCGTCCGGGCGAGTTCATCGATCCATATCAGGAAAAAAAACTTTTTACGATAAAGCAGAATCAGTTTCGAAGGCGACTCAAAAACGGATCAACCATTACGCCTCAAGCCGGACGTTTCTATCCAAAAGGACTGCTGAAAGATATCAGCGGGATATTGCCGCAGAATATAGAACCGTTTCGATGTCTTACGGTTTTAAACGATCGCATCACGGTGGACTTCAATCATCCTCTCTCAACATATGAAATGAAACTGGAGATTGTGATGAAGGATATCCGGGATAAAGATCGTGAAAAAGGGGGAACCTGTAAGGATTGGGTCGAAACCATCACAACCGGACCGGGGATGCAGGTTCGCTCCAATGGATTACAGACAGATTTTACCATGGTGGATGCGTTTTCGAGGGAGGATGAAACCCCGGATACGCTTTTTTACAAAAAGCCAAGGATGGTTTATCATATCGATGCATCCGCAAGAGGCGTGGTTCGAGAGTTGTATTCAAAGATCATAAAACCGGGCATGCGTGTGCTGGATCTGATGGCGAGCTGGGAGTCCCATATTGACGAGGCAACTTCGCTGAAGGAATTGACCGGCCTTGGTCTCAACCAGCATGAACTGGAAGCGAATAAACGGTTAACGGCATTTCACCTCCTGGATCTGAATCATTCCAGTGCGCTGCCTTTTGAAAGAGATTGGTTTGACGCGGTTATCTGCACAAGCTCCGTGGAATATCTTACAGACCCATTTGGTATTTTTCAGGAGGTTTCAAGAATTTTAAGTCCGGGCGGGATTTTTGTCCTGACTTTTTCGAATCGATGGTTTCCGCCCAAGGTTGTCAAAATCTGGAAAGAAATTCATGAATTCGAAAGAGTCGGTCTGGTTTCCGAGTACTTTCTCCGGAATGGATCATTTGAACAGATTGAGACATTTTCAATGCGAGGAGTTCCCCGTCCATCGGATGATAAGTATTATCCCGAATTTCCATTGTCAGATCCTGTCTTTGCGGTCTGGGCGAGAAAAAAAACAGGATGAAAGTGAGCCGGTTATGATACGATTCGGTCTATGCTGCATTTTCCATGATGAACCTATAAAATTCCGTCGAACCACGGCGAAATATCTTTCAGGCATGGCCGAATCAAAACGCATGGAACATCTGTCTCGCCTGTGTATGCACAATGCGGGAAGTTTGATGGAAGCCCTGAAATACTGCAGGCATAACAAAATAGATGATTTTCGGTTGAACAGCCAGATCCTGCCCTTAAAAACACATCCGGAATTCGGATATGAGATTGAGGATCTTCCGGATCACCCGGAGATCGTGAAACGGTTCGAAGATTGCGGCAGGTTTATCAAAAAAAACGATATGCGCACAACGTTTCACCCGGATCAGTTTATCGTTCTTTCCTCTCCGAAAGAAGAGGTTGTTCAGAATTCGATTCGAGAGTTATGTTATCAAGCCGAAGTGGCCGGCTGGGTTGAGGCTGATGTAATCAATATCCATGCGGGAGGAGCATACAATGATAAAAAGAACGCGATTAAACGGCTGAAAAACAATATCAGCAGGCTCCCCGGAGATGTACAAAAACGATTGACACTGGAGAACGACGATCGTGTATATACTCCCAGAGAGTTACTTCCGGTATGCCGGGAGATAAACATACCGTTTGTGTATGATGTCCACCATCACCGTTGCCTGCCGGATGGAATGGATGAAGAGGAAGTCACGGAACTCGCGGTCGACACGTGGAACCGGGAGCCTCTTTTTCATGTTTCAAGCCCGATAGCGGGATGGCAGGGCCGCAATCCGCGAAAACATCATGATGGTATTGCCATCAGTGATTTTCCAAAATTCTGGCTGAATTTTGATCTGACCGTGGAGGTTGAAGCCAAGACAAAGGAGAAGGCGGTTTTGAAGTTAAAGAATGAACTTGAGCGTTATGCACGCAATCAAACACCATGAGGCAGAGATGATAGCGGTAGATTTTAACTGCTGTTATCATATGGTCATACAACGGTTGAACGATCGCTATTGATGGTAACCTTTTTTAATAAGGGGGAAGTGATGAACTATAGAGAATATTTCGAAAATACGAAGGGGACCGGGGTGCTGTCCACAGCATCCGGGGACGGCAGGGTAGACAGTGCGCTCTACAGCCGTCCGCATGTGATGGAGGACGGCTCTTTTGCATTCATTATGCATGACAGGCTGACCCATAGCAATATCCAGGAAAATCCATATGCTGTTTATCTGTTTATTGAAGAAGGTTCCGGGACCACTGGAAAGCGCCTGTATTTGAAAAAGTTGAAGGAAACGTCGGATCCGGAACGGATTGCCGGGCTGCGGCGCAGAACTTCCCGAGAAGAAAAAAAAGAAGATACGCTTTACCTGGTGTATTTCAGCCTGGAAAAAGAATTGCCCCTGATCGGCGCTGGAAATTAAAAGGAATAAAACGCTGCCGGCGTAAGGAAGTCTGATGATCCGGGTCAGTGTTACGGAGGTGATGATATGAAGAATCGATTGAATATGGTGCTGCGCAGTCTTGGTGAAGAATATAAGGACAGCATCTTATCCACATCCCGGTTTTATCGGGAAGTCAATATCGGAGGGCAGGCCGAAAAACTGGGATTTCATGATCTGCATCAGGAATATCGTGACGTGAACGCGATTGTACCCTTGAAAGAGGCGGCTGAGGGTATGAAGGTCCGCATAGACGGAAGAACTTTTGTGAATTACGCGCAGTTTGATTCCGGAATTGCCGTTCCGGGCTATGTCGCGAGCAAAACCGGGCTGCCGTATAAAGCCTATGTGCCCAACGACAGTATGGTCCTGAATTACGGATAAGTTTGTGCCGGCAGGGAAAAGATATTTTCCGTTCATGCGACGTACGCAAACGCTATTGAAACCGAACGGAAATATTCCATTCTTTCATGAGCCGGTAGACAACCTCTGGAACGAGATGTTCCCAGGGCTCGCCTTTTTCGATCCGGTCTCTGATCTCACTTGAACTGATTCCTTTCTGCTCGTACGAGACCTCCCGGAGAATATGGGTTTTGAGACCCAGGGTTTTGAAATATTGCTGTTTCTGTCTGCCCCAATCATCGTAGATGGTGAGAAAGAAGACCGCATCCATCGGAACGTAGTATTGATACAGTTCAGGCATGTTGATCGGAAACGGCACTACGGAAAATTCATCATGATCCAGTCCGGATTGTTTAAGGGCGGCGTTCAGGAGAATGTATCGCTCATAGTAGGTGAGAGGGTTTGCGAATCGGTCATCCCGTTTGGGATCCGAGGATTCTTTTCGGGTCAGGGTTGGATCCGGATTGGTGATGCCGATGACAAGATGATCGCAGAGCGCTTTTCCGGAAAGAATATACTTCATGTGGTCATTGTGCAGAATCTGGAACCGTCCGTGAATGACACCTGTCTTTGCGGGTAGAGGGGGCGGGCCATTTTTTTTGTTTTGATTCATTTTTTTTATTTCAGCTTCAATGTTTCATATTTCCCGGGCCAGTATGGTTGATCAACCGGAGTATCCATGATCCCGGACAGTTTGGAACGGTCCAGATGGTTCAGAATCATATAGATGAGTTCTTTGCCGCGCATATCTCCCAATGCCCCGGGTGAAGCGCTTACCTCATCAAACCGGCACACGGAATCTTTTCTTACGCCCCTTCCGTAAAACAGGATCGGTACACTCTCACCCGAGTGAACCAGAGGGCCGGAGCTGGGCGTCGAGTGGTCGGCTGTTACGACAATCAGGATTTCCGGATTGTTCGTCAAGGGGCCAATTGCCTCAGCAATACCCCTGTCAAGAGACTCAATCACCTGTTTTTTGAAACGGGAGTCCTTGTTATGCCCGGCCTCATCCGGTGCCTTGGTGTGTATATGAATAAAATCATAGTCATTCAGAGAATCACATGCCAGCTGTATCCGTCTGGAAATATCTCTGCCCGGATTTTTTGTATCCTGAACTTTTTGAACATCAAATCCGAGATATTTGCCCAGCCCCCAATACACACTGCCTGATGAGATGGTCAGTCCGCGCAGGCCGTATTTTTCGGTAAAGGGTGCCGGTTTTTTCAATTGCCCCGAACGTTGTGTAACCAGGCCGTTTAAGGGAAGGTGTCCGCGTTTTATTCTGGAGCGATTGATCCGGTGCGCGTGCAGTTTTTTATACGCGTGGAGCAGATACGTTTTCAGGGCGTTTGCCGTAGTGACCGATGCCCGGTCATTCCGATATTCATCCCACGGGAGTATTTCTATCAAAGGCATGCCGTTAATAAACGGATCAGAGTCTGTGATGTACCGGGATACGTCTCCCTGAAGCGTGACAATACCGCGAATTCCGCCTGCCGGAATAAAGCGAATTTTCAGGCCCTGGATCTGAAATTGATCAATTTCCGCGGTAAGTTCCGCAATCTCTTTATCCTGGGCAGATGGTTTTCCATCTTCTAAGATCAGGGTGTCTTCAGATTCCCGGAGACTCACAAAATGAGACAGAACCGCGACTTCCTTCGTGCTCAGTTCAATATCCATACCCAGCGCTTCGAGTGCGCCTCTTCCGGGAAATTCCGAAATGTCATACCCGAACATGATAAAATGGGCATTTTCACTGGGTAGCGCCTGGCCCAGCAATGCGGCATGGTACAATCCATTTGAACCCTTTTCGGACAGTCTATCCAGTGCCGGGGTTTCGGCAGCCTGGAGAGGGGTCTGGCCCTTAAGCTTTTCGCAGGCTCGATCTCCGATACCGTCCAGAAGAATCAGAATACATTTTGTCGGCATGTCGCCCCTCTTTTAAGAGATTGAATTTATTCCATCGTAGCAGAGATGGCCTAAAAAGCAAAGATGGAATACTCTTTGCTA
>CAZOEW010000230.1:0-4862 GCA_964578935.1 uncultured Desulfobacterales bacterium
CTTAAAATAACAACCAGTGTTTTAACAGGTGAACGTCGTTATCAAATCCTTCTGTCGGATTGCCGCTGCACGTGGCGTAAAAAGGAAATCGGATAAAATTAAGAAATCAGGGATGTTATATGTTAAAAGAATGGAAAATTGAATAGATTTTTCTGGACCAGCGTTTAAAGGCAGCCTTGACATTTACGAAACTCGGGGAAACCTCTTCAATCCCCGCCCCGATGAAACAGCCTCCACTTGAGCCATTATCGGAAGAAACTCCCAATGGTCTGCGATAACCAGAGCCAAAGGCAAGTCCCGATGGATCTATGATAATTCTGCTTTCAGTGCTGTCATCATCTCCGGTACCGCCATCAGTCAGGGTCATGACCATCTGATCACGGCTGCTGCTGAACGATACATTTTCCGTAAAATCATACCATCCGCCCTCATTTTCGCTGTACTTGTAGAACTGACAGCTTTCCGGAACAATTCCCGGCAGAAAAAAGATAACCGATACCCTGTCATCCGGACGAGCAACCCTGACCTCCATCTCAAAAAGACCATACATCATGGATTCTGTTCTGCTGTCGAAGGAATCATCGATCTCCTCCGGGAAAATGGCATCTATCCGTGTGAGAGATCCGTCACCCTCGATTTTGACTCCCAGTATATCGCCATAGACCGACGTAAACGGAACAGCCTCATTTGGAAATCCAAAATCTCCCTTTTCCTTGACCGCAACGGTTATTTCTGCTGTACCGACAAGTCCATCCGAATTTTCCACGGATAGAACAAAAACAAGGATCGTTGCATTGCGATCAACCTGCGGTGCAACAAAACTGGGAGCCATGGAATCGGTCTCGGAAAAAACGACAGTCGGGCCTGCAATCTGTTTCCATCGGTAAGTCAACTCCGCGTCAGTAGGATCAACGACTCGATATGTATCCAGAATTATCGTATCTCCCTCAAAAGCTTCCTGCCCGGATATCGTTTCCACCGACGGGGGAATCCCGCCTTCTGTTATATTGACGACTACCGTATCGGTTGAAAACAACCCCCCTTTATCGGTTACCCAAAGCTCAAACACGAGGGCTTCACCCTTTGATTCGACGTCATACGCGACAAAGCTTGTCTTTACATCATATGGATTGGAAAGTTCTGCCTGTCTTCCGGCGAGCTGTACCCATTTATAATAAAGAATGCCGTCATCCGGATCAAAAGAATCGGAGCCATCGAGCACCACAAAATCTCCGGGGGAGACCGTTTGGGTTGCTCCGGCTTCACTTGACGGTGGAATGTTGTTTTCCGTTATCGTGACAAGGCAGGTATCCGATGATTGGTTGCCATGGTTATCCGTCACCGTCAGTTTAAAAACAAGCGTCTCATCTTTAAATATTTCCGGTGCTGTAAATTGTATCCTTGCATTCGATGAACTGTTAAGCGCCACCGGTGTGCCTTTGATCTGAGTCCAACTGTAAGAGACGATACTGTCATCCGGATCAAAAGAGTTTAGTCCATTTAAAAGAATGGTTTCATTTTTTCCCCCAACCTGATTGGGACCGGCATCAGCTATCGGGGGCTTGTTGGAATACGGGGATATTGTTTTATAAGCGCTGTTATAGGAGACTTCATTGGAGTTGCGGCTTTCATAGCCAGCGACCGAAAAGGCTCTTACTACAAAAAAATAATCCGTGCTGTCTTTCAAGCCGTACAGGGTACACTGGGTTTCACTGCCCTCCCAGTCCGGATTCACAAAGTCATAGCCCTGGTTTTTCAGACGGGAAAAAAGTCTGTATCCGGCGATATTGCCCTCAAGATTTTTATTCCAGGCGAGCGTAACATCGGCTGAATGGGCTTGCATCGGGGCAATCAATATTAAAAACAAATAGATTGTAAAAAGATAGATTGCAAGAAGAGTGGGCTTACCGGATATCGTGTTTCTCATTCAGGGACCTTGATTCAACCAGATTCAAAAACAGATTCAAAAACAGATTCTACTGAAAAAAACCAGTCTGCTCTGCCGTAAAATTAATTGTAAGCTGCACGGATCTCGATAGCCCTGGTTTGATAAGATTGATTCAGGTTGTTCCGGGATAAATTGAACCTCCTGTCTTTGTCGGTACGTCTTTCAGGGATATAAAGAGAATATGAGAACATTCTCCGGTCAAGTCCGCTTCTCTTATCTTTTAGATCAGTGTAAGATTTCAATGTATCCTCCCTGCTGTTTTTACTTGTAAAAAGCCCGGAAATTGATTGATCGCTCGATCCAAAAAAATTTAAATTCCATCGTGATATTATTTCTATATTATTACAAAATCTGCATAGAAGGTCTTACCGTCACCGTCACCATCAGTCTGCCATTAAGCAAAATACGTGCCGCAATCAAATCAATGGCATTTTGCCCGATAATCATAACGATTCTTTGAAATCCCGGAAACAGAAACGTACGTTGAGTTACGGGTTTTGCACACTCGGTTACGATATTTGCACACATCGGATGTGAAACCGGTTCCTCCAGTTTTCTATTGTTGTTTGTGACGGTTTGCAGTATTTAACAGCGGAAAGCAAAAGTCCTGAAGCGTTGCTCCATCTTCAATGCTCTTTAATGATTACCCTTTCATATGGAAACCGGATTCATGAAGCCTAAATTCGGAATAACAAGCAAACTTCTGATATGGTTTTTCTTTTTTATCTCTATTTTTTTCGGAACCATACTTGTCCTGTTTATAAACATTCAACAGCTTGTAAATATATCGGAAAATATCGTTAATCATAATTTTGAAATTTCATATACATCGAAAAAGATGATCGAAAATTTATTGAGCATGGAGGAAAGTGAAAAGAAATATGAGTTGTTAAAAAAAGACATTTATATTGAGTACTTTATATCCGCTCAAGGTGAATTCGACAAAAACCTTTCCAGAATATTGAAGCTTACGGAAAAAGGGAACAAAATATCAGATGAGTGGAATGTCATGGCAACTGAGTTTCGCGAATATTCCGCCTCACTGGGTAAAACCAAAAACGACATCAAGGTGGAACATTTATGGATTCCGGAAAAAAAAATTAACCGGTGGATCAAAGCCATATCCAACATCAGGACTGCAAACGAAAGGAAAATTGAAATCGCCACCAGAGAACTCAACCAGAAAGGCCAGATCTCTTCCAGGAACACCCTTGTAGGGTTAACTTTTTCAAGCATTGTAGGACTGATCGGGATCCTTTTTTTATCCTATTCGATGATACGGCCTTTGAAAGAGCTCCTCAAGGGAATCCGTTCCATCTCAAATGATCGTTTCAGCAAGCCGATCCGCGTCCGGTCAAAAGATGAATTTGGAGAATTGGCAAAGGCCTTTAATGAGATGGCTGTCCAACTTAAAGAGGAAGAGCGGATGAGGTCTGACTTTATCGGGATGTTAAGCCATGAGATCAGAACCCCCTTGACTTCAACCCGTGAATCAGTAAATATGATTGTCGAAGAAGTAATGGGTGAAATCAATACCCGTCAAAGAAAATTTCTTGAAATTGCAAGTACCGAGATCGGCAGGATCTGTGACCTGTTAAACCATTTGATGCAGGTTTCAAGACTGGAGTCAATAGACCTTAATATCAAGCAGCAATCCATCAAGACATCCGCTTTTGTCTCGAGTTGTATCAGCCGCTTAAGTCATGTGGCAGATACAAAAAATATCCGTATGGCCGCGAGCATACCTTCGGATTTGCCTGATATTATAGGAGATCCTGAATATTTACAACGTGTGCTCTATAATCTTATGGATAATGCAATCAAATTTTCAGTTCCTGGAAGCAAAGTCAGTGTCGGAATCAAACCGACCAAAAACCGTGCGAATCTCCTTTTTTTCGTCAAAGACAACGGCCCTGGAATTCCTGAAGAAGAACAATCCCTTATTTTTAATAAATATTATCAGGCCAGAAATACACGAGACAATATCGATGGCGTTGGACTCGGGCTGAACATCTCAAAGCATATTATCAAGGCGCATGGCGGAGATATCTGGGTGGAAAGCAAGGACAACCATGGAAGCACCTTTTGTTTCAGTCTTCCGGTTGCCGGTCGAAAATAGTCTAACCTTTCATATGTTAAAATAATGATGTTACAAAAATCAAAGTCTGGAATTTCTAACTGGAAGGCTCTCTTCATTGTCTTTTTGATTTGCCATGGTTTTGGGTGCAGCCAGAGCCAACAATTCCCGGGTTTCCAGATAAACAAAGGCAGCTATGACTCGGATAACGAAACCCTGCGGAAGGGGCATGAAGCATTCCAAAATGAAGATTATCCAAAAGCGCTTGAAATATACCAGAGGCTGAGTCAGATTGCTGACAATGCAGAAATCCGCAGAAAGGCCCTGTACGGTCTCGCCTGCACAAGACTGATTCTCTCTGAACGCACAAAAGACCTTCATGAAGCGATCATTCTCTGGGATACATGGAGCAGGCTTGTTCCCTCGGAACTTGCTGATGAAGATCCGCGAATGCTTGAACCGCTCTTTTTAGACAGAACGATTCTGGAAAAAATTAAGCAAAAAACAAGTTCCGGAAAACAGATGGATCAAAACGAAGATAGCGCGGAAATGTTAAAATCCAGGGACAATCAAATTCTTCAACTCCAGAAACAGCTTAACATCATGGAAAATGAAGTTGAAACACTGAGGCATCAAATCAGATCCCTGGAAGAGATCGATCAGGATATTTTTGAGAAAAAAAAGGATATTTCAACCAATTCGGATTGAATAATAAATAATAAAAGATGGTTGATGGTGTAATCCGATAAACGTATCCCCCAAAGTACACTGAAAGGGTTTTTATTTTGAATTCCGTAAAAAATATTTTAATTGTGGATGATGATCTGAATGTTCTTG
>CAZOEW010000231.1:0-4847 GCA_964578935.1 uncultured Desulfobacterales bacterium
CCATTGAAAAGATACCTGGGTTGCCTGTGTGGATGGTTCCATCTGATTCTTCCCAGTGGCTGAACTGATATCCGGAAGCAGCGGCAGCGGTCAGTTGAACCGACTCGGTGATGATATAATTCCAGATACAGGAATCCGTGCAGTTCGCGGGAGTGGTATTGACGCTTCCAAGACCGGTTATGGTGCCGGCTGCGGAAGGGGAGACGCTGATATTGAGGGGCACGGCCTGAAGAAACTCATAGCATCCGATATCCTTGTCTCCCATGGCCGGAAGAGTCCGGTCTATTCCGTCAAGGTCATAGACGACCGGGTCGCCCGCAGTTTCCGGGATCCTATTCACGCAGGGAGAACTGCCTTGCAGGTGAAAATCCCCGGCAGCGGGATTGTTATATAGCGGAAAAAGGTAAATATCGTTTGAAGCCAGCATCGTCAGGTTTGCGGTGCTGTAACTCCCGGAAGTATTGTTATAAATGTTATTATAAGCAATTACAGGGGAGCTGTTTGTCCCGTTATCGCTGATTCCATAACCACTAAAACCGGTGATGCTGTTGAATCTAATGGAAGGGGTGAGCGCATCCGTATCTGAATTCAGATAAATGCCATCTCCTGATCCGCCGTCAATGGTGTTGTGATAGACTTCAGATGAGCTAGTGCTCATCGAGGGGAGCCCCTGGATTCGGATTCCATGGGTCATGGCACCGGACTCAGACGCGTAAATAAGGTTGTTGATGATTTTCGGGGAAGCATCGGAGGTGCTTGCAAAAACGTCAATTCCGAGGGTGTTATCCTGAAAAACGTTGTCCAGGATTTCCGGTGATGCGGTGAAGAGGCTGCTTGCGGTGACCGACACACCGGTTGAGTTGTTCCGAAGGATATTCTTTTCAATCCGGGGAATTTGGGGATTGCTGTTGTTTACCGAAATCCCGTCTGTATTGTCGTGAATGCTGCATCCCTGAATGGTTGCGCCTGCATTCTGTTCTATGATGATTCCCTGGGTAAAGGTTCGGATTTCAAGATTTTCGATGATGACTCCGGTGATGCCGGCTCCAACGCGCAGGCCGGCGGTCCATTCTCCTCCGTCTAGTCCATCCAGGATCACGCCTCCGGAGCTGCTTCCGAGGATCTGTATATTGTCGTAAGCGATCGTAAGCTGCGAGCCAAATTCACCGTTTGCTAAACTATAGGTGCCGGGCAGAACATGAAGCCGGTCATCGGCTGCGAGCTGGGATACGGCATAATGAAGGGTTTTCCAAGGGGTAGAGGAGGACAGCCCGTTTGTCGGCGCGGGATTATCCGCACCGCCGGGTCCCACATAATAATCAGCGGCAATCGCGGGCGCGGCCGTCAGAAAAAACAGAAAGAAGAGCAGATACCGGATGGTTGCCGAGAAACCGATTGTTGTTCTGTGATGAAGCATGCTGGTTTGTCTCCTTGCGCTTGTCGCGTTGGGTTTCCGTTTTTTGCCCATTTGTTTACCGGGGCGGCCCGGGCATCCCCGGCAGTCCGGCGATGTCTTCAACCGGAATTTCGACAAGATCCGCCTCGCCCTGCCGCAGATCCTGAAGATCAGGAGGCAGCTCAAATTCCGGCTCATCCACTGGTTCGGGCTTTTCCAGATTTTCCTCCGATATCAGGATGTTTCGCGGTCTGGTGGCTGCGGGCAGGCTGTCAGCTGGTTTTTCCGGTTCCAGGGCTGCTTCTTTTTCTTCATCCCTGGACGGTTTGCCTTCCGAATCTTCCGGCATGAAAAATTCGTTCTGGATCATTTCGATTTCCTGCGGTGTTATATTGACAGGCTTTCCCAGCGTGCCGTCCGTCATGGCGCTTGTTCGTTGAAAGGAAGAGAGCCGCACCGGCTTTTTGTCCGGCGCTCTTGTGTCCATGATTTCCAGAGTTGTTTTATCCAGGGTTGTGATTTCCGTTTTCAAGGCGGTTTTTTCAATCACAAAATCCGAACCCCGGACCCCGGCAACAAAGGTTCCGGTCTTTACATTGAAAGCGGTTTCCCTGTATTTGAACATTTTGAGAACAAAGAACCGTGCTTTCCCGATGGCAAGGCCCAGGAACGAGGAGCGGTGCTTTTTTTCAGGATCGTACAGGCTCTTGTGGATGGTAAGTTTGGTGTCCGAAGAAAGGGTCATGATGCTTCCGTCATTCAGCTTGAAGCGGGCCCGGGAATTTTTTTCCGTGTAGATCGTATCCCCCCTGTAAAGCAAACCATCCCTGGATGCCGGAAAAGCGGAGGGAATGCCCTCATGAACGATAAACACTTTCCCCTGCACCAGCATCATCTCTCCTGCCGGGGGACCGTAACCCGGCTCGAACCGGTCTGCGACAGGGATTGCTTCAGGCAGGAGAGAGGAGGATTCAGCCTTGCAGGAGGACGGGTGTTGAACGATACTGAAAAAGAGAAACCAGGCAAAGGCAATGAATATCATTTCTGTTTTGGGGCGCCTCATAACATTCTCCTGAAAAGGGTGTTACGGAAAAAAACCTCTTCTGTTAATATACTGCCGAGAGCGACAGGGCTACCTTGTTGCTTCTGTAGGAATATATGGGAAAGTCGGAATCATTTTCCGTATACCGGTACTCAAAAATTCCTCTCAGCCAGTCATAAACGATCGGCCGAGACAGGGAAGAAGAAAAGTCGTATTTTGTGTCATCCCGTTTTTCATGATAGCCGGAATCGACGTATTGGTATTTTTTAAAGTTGATCTTTCCGGAAGCGGACAGAACAAATTCATGCGGCAGGTTCCAGATAAACCCGAGGTTTGTTTGAAACCCGGCGTAGTTATAGTCGGTGCCGGCGGTTGAATTGTGATTCAGCCCGATTCCGGCGGATAAAAGAATTTTTTTATCTGGAAACCGGTAAAAAAGATCCGCAAGCAGTTCCCGAACCTGACCGGTTCTGTCGATATTGATAAAGTTGTTCTCGCCATAGTAATTCAAGGTCAAACTGCTGGAAAATGTTTCGTTGATTTTCCAGAACATATCGGTTTTCAGCTGTTGACGGATCATATAGCTGTCGGCATCCAGCCAGTAAAAGGAGGGGAAATAGCTGAAGCCGAAGGTGAGCGGTTTGTGCTGATATTTTATGTAAAAATTGGGGATGCTTCCGGCAAGGTTATATTCCGTAAGTTCAAATTGCCGGCTCTGGTAGTGGGCATAGCCGACACCCGAGGTAATGTTGCTGCGGTCAAAAAACTGATATTTTCCGGAAAAATAAGCGGTGACTCCAAAATCCCCTTCATCTGCAAAAATATCTTCATCAATGGGTTCGAGCGCGACATTGTCGTCATGTTGAATGCCGAGTTTCAGGTACAGTGTTACTTCCGGAAGCGATTTGGATCTCATGCGGGCAGCGTTCAGCACTTGTTCGGCATTGGCTTTAAGGTCACCGGGCTCCGCGTTTTCAGCCACCCAGGAAAACATTTCAATCGCTTTTTCAGGGTTATTCAGCCGCATGTGGCACATCCCGGCGTGGTAATATCCGTTTGCCCTGATGCTTGGGTTTTGCTCTGAAACCTTCATGAAATGATCGAGGGCTTCCGCATACAGGTATTGTTTAAACCTGCAGATGCCGATATAGTACGCTGCCAGGACATTTTCCGGGTTTTCCTTCACCTCTTCCGTGAAAAGATTTGCCGCGGCCGGATAGGCTCCGAGCCTGTACTGGACAAAGGCCATGTCATATTTCAGGCCTTCCAGTTCTGATTTGTATCTCCATGCAACGTTGAGTTCTTCGTTGGCCTCTTTGAAATTTTCCGTTTTGATGTGGGTCTTGCCCAGATAATGGTGATATTCAGGATTTTTTGGATTGTTTTCAAGGGCTTTTTTGAAGTTTTTCTCCGCGGCTTCATAATCGCCTTCTTCATAGGCGAATATTCCGACATCATAGTACGCGGCCCCTTTTTGCTCCGCAAAAGCACTGCAGGATAGAAACAGCAGAAACAGGATGAGCACTCCATGGGGGAGCGCTCTCAACAGCGTGCAGGGGATTGAAGCCATGTTCTTTTTCTCCTGAATCCCTCGGAATCGGGATTCCCTGTTGTTGAGTGGTCTGTTCAGGATAGGGTTGAACCATACCTATACTATTAAGCAGGTTTTTATCATGTCTTCAAGTCAGATTTTACTTTTGTCGGATGATTCCACAGAGAGAAGGGCGGACAGGGCTTGACGGGCGTGAATCACCTGTTTTTGAAAAGGCGTCTCCTGAAAAGCGGCACGCTTTCAGGGTGTCAGGCTGTAAAAAGTTTGGTTACCGGACAACCGCAAGGCCGGTAAGATAGTGCCCCTTGAACCGTCCCTGGTCGATTTTATCAAAATATTTAATTTGTGTGTTCAGATTTTTGACCGGCTGGGATTCGTCAGAACTATAATATTTCATTTCATAAACTTCTCCGACACCAATCCGGCCGACAATTTCGGAATCTTCCCGGACAAGCACAAACATGGATGTTAAGGTGTTTCCCCACACCTTGAACTGATAGATACGGTTCAGTTCGTTAATAAAAACCTCGACACTTTTCGGTTTCTCAAGTCCGGTACTTTTGCTTTCTAAAAAGTTGATCGCAGCTTTTGCTACCATGGCATCCCCCATGCTTTTTTTGCGTATGAGACAAAAAAAGCCTCCAGGGAAGAAACAGTATTCTTCTGGAGGCTTTCCGGCTGCAGTTTCAGGAAATCGTTTTTCATAAACCCTTTCAGAGCTGAACTGGGTATGAAATGATTGTATCTACACAAAAGACTTGCATTCGGGTTTGTTGCACGGACTTCATTTTTCGCTTCCGTCCTATAAAATGAAATATGTGGTATGTCAAGAAAAAAATAACACAATATATTGTGTT
>CAZOEW010000232.1:0-4810 GCA_964578935.1 uncultured Desulfobacterales bacterium
TATGTCATCGTCTTTGCCATAATATACTTTTGAATATTCTCCGGGAGCTTTCCGTCCGTATCCTCAATTTCAATTTCAGGAAATCCGCCCCAGATAGCTGCGGCACTTGAAATAACCGGATCGGTTCGCGCCGAAGTTATGAGAGCGGAATCATAGGATTGGGCATGATACCACGCCTTGACACCCCATACATATCCCACAAAGCCGCTGTTCAATGTCGACGGCATTCCCATATAGGGATCATTGAACCAGGAGGATATCTCACTTGCCGGGGTTTCAAACTCCCGATTATACAGCAACCAGCCCAGGGCAACCATGTCATGGGCCAACAGAGACTCCGAGCCGAAAACAAGGCCCGGATCAGGCTCCGAAACATATCCCTTGTCAGGGCCATACGTTGAAAGAACTTTTGTTCCGACGCTGAGGGTCATGCGGAGCTTCTGACGCAATACCGTGGTATCGTTAATTTCAGCGGTCTTTTCATAAAAACTGGCGGAATCCCGGTGATACTCCAGGCGGCTGTCGTCACGAAGCCATCCCACGGCTGCTTTCAGGCCGAGTGTCGTTCCGGCAAGAGTATGACGGCTCACCCGCGGCAAAAGAACGACATGATCCACCTGGTTCAGGATATTGGGCAGGATCAGCTCTCCCTTCCAATGGCTTTTATTCTCTGTCCGAAAACCGGAATAGTTGTCAAATCCGGCTTCATCAAAATAATGGACTTCCGCTCCGGATTCAATGGCCGCATTATGCAGACCAAGCGTTGTCAATACCTCGCGGCTTGAACCATCGTGTTCTTCTTTATCCTGGTAGACATCCAACACACCGGGTTTATCCCCCACGATCACTTTTCCGGCACCCTTTTCCAGGAGCAACAGCGTCATGGCGCGTATCGCCAGCGGGGACGTTGTTGCCGGGTAAGGATTGGGAGAGTTTGCCACCGGTTTGAGGAAGACGACATCCCCCCTGGAGAGCCAGGAGAAATCGGTTGTCGCTTCCGCAACCCGTCGAACCGCCTGAATGATCTCCTCATCCCCGGCGCCCTTTGCGAGGGCTTGAACGGTTACGCGATCTGTCCGCCCGGCCAGTCCGGGAATCGGTTTCATGGATTTCCGCTCATTCTTGCCGGCACAGCCGAATGTACCGAACCCAAAAAGACCGGTACCCGTAATTCCGGCAAGCTTTAAAAAGTTACGTCGCCCCGGACAGTGAAAATCTTTTTTTTCTTGTTTCTTCAGCCAGTTCATGGAGAACCTCCTCTTTTTCGGATATCATTAAGCCGCCTGCGAATCTTCATGTTCACTCGTTACGTTCACCCGGATGGTTCAGCGCATCTGTTTTGGACGGGATCTGTTTTTCCAGACTTTTCGGTATCCGGGACTCACAGGGAACCGCTGTGGCGCACAGCCCGCATCCATAAATAAAAATATGATAATCCCGGTTGCATATTTTTGTTGAATCCGCCACCCGTTGATAACATTTCTCCTTGTCATGGGCGTTTTCTCTGGTGATGGCATCCACAGGGCATCTCGCGGCACATTTGAGGCAGGACTTGCCCTGGTAATGCAGGCAATACGCATGGATATCTTCAGGCCGTTCCCGGTTGGGTTCAAGCCGCAGGTTCACCACAAAACTGCCCAGCCTGTGGGCACACCCCTTTTCCGTAATCAGAAAATCATGCATTCCAAAGGTTCCGAGGCCTGCGGCATACGCCATATGCCGATGTGACCAGGGTGAAGCCCACCCGACATTCGGGTAGCGTTTCTTGTTAAACAGGGGTGTAACATCCGGGGCAATCGCAAGAATCCCTCTTCCCATCAGATCGGAAACAATCTCCCTGACAAAAAGCTGGCTGAATATTTCACCATGAAGCCTGGTCTGAGCCCACCTTTCCGAAACCCATTCTGTTTTGGATGCGTTCTCCTCTTTTGTCATTTTTGTAATCGGCATAACAAACGACACGACACTCAACTCTTCTGCTTTGGGAGCAGCAACGCCATTTTTTTCAGCCTGCCATCTCATGATCTCCTCGGGTGTGAAATGATGCGGACCAATAATCTTCTTCATCTCCGCGAAAAAAGGATCATCCCCTTTTATAAACCCGACAATCGGCTCGTCAAAAATTTTTTCGCCGTAAAACGGAAATTCCATGCTGTTTTCGGGATGGTTCGCGATCTTGTCTTTTATCGTTTCAATGAACCACCTCTCATTCACCCCGGGATCATCCGGATTGGAAGGATAATTTCTGCGCAGCTTCGGCTGTCTGGGATAACCAACACCCCGGAGTTCGCCGATGGCACTCTTGATACCGCCGAGATCCGTTACATAGGAAAATCTGCGATATCTTGTTTTCATCTTTTTTCGTTTGCCCAACTTCACTCCTCTATACCCATGAAAATCGTATTATCAGAATCCGTTTCCGATTCATGCGTTTTCTCAGGGATCAAGCGGCCTCTGAGCGAAGCCGATTGACGCCGTCCAATTATTGTTTCCTGCCCATCCCCAGCATCACCTCGCCCTGCTCTTTAATCGCGCTTCGCACCTCCGGATCATTCATGTGCTTCATCACCTTCAACATGGCGCTCTGAATCTGTTCTGAAAATTTTTTCAGTTCCTCATACATCTCTTTCATCTCTTCCGGTCTTTTCTCTTCACTTAACAGCTCGGGATATGCTTCATTCATTTTTTTGATTTCCGGAATCAGTTTTTTCATTTCCCTGCTGTATGCGGCGATGCTTTCAGCAATCTCTTTCGGGTTTGCCGCTTTTTCAATATTCGATACATAGGTTTTCATGGCTTCAAGCTGGGCGGCCATGACTTCCTTTGCTTCATTATACTTTCCCCTGCCGCATCCCGCAACGATCAGGACAGCAAGAATACCAATGCTCATGGCATACCGGGTGTATCCTTTCATGGAGCAGCCTCCTTTTCACAATTGATTTTGAACTGCAACTACCTGCTATAGTCGGAAGGTTTTAAAAATAATCCTTTTTTAAAACAAATTTTCGCAAACCAGTAGCGATCTTTTTTGCAGGATATGCGGAAACCGCCCATCCGATTCCTGCGATCATGACATACAGCATCGCTTCACCTTTTGCGGGCAGATCTTGTGTTTCAGAAAGCCGCGGAGTTAGAACCGCGCTGGCTGCGATGCCGATTAAGATCCTCCATGTGTCAACTGAAAAAAGAATGTAAAAAAAGACATATGGAAGCGTTATTCGTCGTTTACCTGTCATAAAGCATCAACTCTCAACCCGGGGAATATGAAATCTGATTTTATTTTATATATTACATTGCCTGCTTAATCAACAGCCAGGGTTTTAAAATCTGATTTTACCCCTCCACCCCTCTGGTGCGACTATACGTAACCGCAAATGCGAAGAGTTGAATAAACGATCTAACTATTCAAATTTAAAAGTATTCACATTAACAGAGACGCAAGTGCCAAACCCGTGAAAGCAACGCTCGCCTCTCAAAGGGTTCCGGCATGTGTAAAAGTCGTTATCCAAGGGAGGGTTCTTGACAACATTGCGCAAATATGGTGTTTGAATATAAAATTAAAACCCTGAAGGAGAACCGAATGATAAAACTGGGAATCATCGGCGGGTCCGGACTTGACGATCCGGACATTCTGGAACAACCTGAAAAAATTGAAGCGGATACACCATATGGCAAGCCATCCTCTTCGCTTTTCACCGGAAAAATTGACGGGGTTGAGGTTGTTCTTCTTGCGAGGCACGGCAAGAAACACCATCTCAGCCCTTCACAGGTAAACTACCAGGCCAATATCCATGCGCTTAAAGATCAGGGAGTGACGCATATCCTGGCAACAACCGCCTGCGGAAGCCTCCGGGAAGAGATCAGGCGGGGGGATTTTGTCCTTGTGGATCAGTTTATCGATTTTACAAGACACAGAAAAACAAGTTTTTTCGATTGCTTCAAAGATGGGGCCAAGCATACGGCCATGGCCGAGCCTTTTGATTCCGGACTTCGCTCCATGCTTTATGATACCGCGTTAGAACTTGGTCTTCGCGTGCATAACGGTGGAACCGTTATCACGATTGAAGGCCCCCGGTTTTCAACCCGGGCGGAATCCAAAATGTTCCGAATCTGGGGAGCGGACGTAATCAACATGTCGGTTGCTCCGGAAGCCGCGCTTGCGAACGAAGCGCAAATTCCCTACGCGGTAATCGCCATGAGTACCGACTATGACTGCTGGAAGGAAGATGAAGCACCGGTATCCTGGGATGAAATCCTTCAGGTTTTCAATAAAAACGCGGACAGCGTAAAAAGTCTTTTGATCCATGCTATTCCAAAGATAAGGGGATTGAAATGAACCTTAAAAATAAAATCAGAACCGTTCCGAACTGGCCCATCAAAGGCGTTATGTTTCGAGATATCTCAACCCTGACGCTTGACCCGGAAGGACTGAGAGAATCATGCGATGCCTTTTATGAAAGATATAAAGATATGCGGATCGACAAGATCGTTGGGATCGACGCAAGGGGTTTCATTTTCGGCGCCGTGCTGGCCTACAAGCTGGGCATCGGTTTTGTTCCGGTCAGAAAAAAAGGAAAGCTCCCCTATAAAACCATCGAGGCGGCGTACACCCTTGAATATGGAGAAAATGTCGTTGAAATGCATGAAGATGCGATTTCAAAAGGCGATAAGGTAGTGATCATTGACGATCTCATTGCAACCGGAGGCACAATCAGCGCTGCCGTAAAACTGGTTGAAACGCTCGGCGGCGACATTGTTGAGCTTGCCTTTGTCATCGAACTTCCTGATTTGAAAGGCCGGGAAAAAATAA
>CAZOEW010000233.1:0-4773 GCA_964578935.1 uncultured Desulfobacterales bacterium
ACCGTCCGGGTCCCCTCGACTCCGGGATGGTAAACGATTATGTGGAGCGAAAACATGGCCGTGAGCCCGTAGAATATCTGCTGCCCCAACTCGAACCCATACTGAAGGAAACCTATGGGGTGATCCTGTATCAGGAGCAGGTAATGAAGATCGCCGGCGCCCTGGCGAAATACACCATGGCGGAAGCGGACGGTCTTCGGAAAGCCATGGGAAAGAAAATCACCTCGATGATGGAAAAGCATCGGGATCTTTTCATGAAAGGGGCGGAAGCCAACAATCTTCCTCCGGACAAGGCTGGAAGCATTTTTGACCTCATGGAAAAGTTCGGCGGTTACGGCTTCAACAAATCCCATAGCGCCGCATACGCGCTCATCGCATATCAGACAGCCTACCTGAAGGCCCATTTTCCCGTTGAGTTCATGGCAGCCCTTCTGACCAGTGAAATGAATTCCATTGATGGGATTGTGAAATATATTGCCGAATGCCGCTCCCACTCCATTCAAATTCTCCCTCCGGATATCAATGAAAGCTATAAGGAGTTTACGGTTTCCGCTTCCGGGATTCGATTCGGACTGGTTGCCGTGAAAAACGTCGGGGAAGGGGCAATTGAATTCATTATCAAGGAACGGGAAAAGGGCGGTCCGTTTACCTCTCTTTTTGAGTTCTGTGAGCGGGTGGATTTGCGGAAAGTCAACAAAAGGGTTCTGGAAAGCCTCATACAGTGCGGTGCTTTTGATTCCACCGGACATAAACGGTCTCAGATGATGGCTTCTCTGGAAGCAGCCCTGGAATACGGACAGACGATTCAGAAAGAAAAGGCCGATCCGCAGATGAGCCTGTTCGATATTGGAGATTCCGCATTGACCATTAACGTGCCGCCCATGGCGGATGTCGAGGAATGGGATGAAAAGACGCGGCTGAATCTTGAAAAGGAATCCCTTGGATTCTACGTATCCGGTCATCCTCTTGACCAGTATGAAGCACTTCTGGAAAAGTATACCAATGCAAATGCGCTGACGCTTGGTGAGGTTTCGGATAAGGCGGCCGTGAGAATCGGAGGAACCATAAACAGCATCAAGACAATCCGAACCAAAAAGGGCGATTCAATGGCCTTTGTGAATATCGAGGATATGCATGGAATGGTCGAGGCGGTTATTTTTCCAAAGGTTTATGAGACTGTATCCGATTTTCTTGTCCAGGATTTTCCGGTTTTAATCCAGGGTGAAGCCCAGAAAGATGAAAAGGGCGTCAAGCTGCTGGCAGAGTCGGTCGTTCCCATGGAAATGGCAGAGGAAACATGGACGGCAAGTGTTCATATCACGGTTGACGTGACCAGCGCGGACAGGAAAACTCTTCAAAGTCTCCGGGAAATATTGAGCCGGTATTCGGGGTCATGCACCGGGTTCATCCATCTTCAGGCTCCGGAGTCGACGGAAACGGTTATCCGGCTGCCCGATGATCTCAAGTTGAACGCAACGCCTGAAATGATACGGGAGATCAACGGATTTCTGGGATATTCGGCTGTCGATACAAGGTGCAGCGACGTTACCCTCGCCTCCAATCACAACAATGGTAATAACGGCCCCAGAAGACGGAAATATGGCGCAGGATAACCGGCTTGCCGGGCTTACCAGGTAATACTCATCATAGTGCAGTTCAGTCCGCTTCCAATGCCCATCAGAGCGATATGATCTCCGGGCTTGAGCTTGTTTTCATCTTCTGCCATGCCCAGGGTGATGGGGATGGCGGCCGGTCCGATGTTCCCCAGTGTATGAAAATTCAGATGCGCCTTTTCCGGGGTCAGCCCGAGCCTTTTATTCAGCGCTTCCATATTCCGAGCGCTGACCTGGTGAGGGATGTAATGATCGATGGTTTCATCACTCCAGTTGTCCAGGTTTTCGGAAGCCAGTTTCCAGGTTTGATACGCCAGTTCCACGCCATGCGTCATGACGCTGGGAGCATCGGCAATCATCTGGTCCTTATGCCCGAAGCAGAGCCGGCAGTGCTGGGTAGCGGCAAGGCTCGCGGACCCGTTGATAATATGGGCTGAATTTGAAATGTCCCGGCGGCTCAGGATTACGGCGGCTGCACCGGACCCCAGCGTCAGCGTGGCGAAATTATTAAAGAAATCCCTTACGGTGACTTCCGGCGACTGAAGGCGCCGGATGGTGGCTTCGATGGGTTCACGGGATCCCTCGCCGGCAACCACGAGGCCATATTTGATCATTCCGCTCTCGATCATGTTGATAATGGTGTTCATTCCGGTCATGAAACCCAGACAGGCGTTTCCGATGTCAAAATTCAGACAGCCGGGCGGAAGGCCGATGTTGCCGTGCACAAGGGCCGCAACCGAAGGCTCGATATAGTCCTTGCATACCGATGTGCTGATAAGGCACCCGATCTCTTCCGGATCGATGGAGGCGGCTTCGATTGCCTTTCGTGCCGCTTGTGTCGCCACATCGCTGGGCATTACATCCGGAGGCCAGAATCGGCGTTCACGGATGCCGGTAAGGCCCACAAGCTGCCCCGGTGGGATTCGAAGGCGCGACATTGTCCCGGCCAATTGTTCTTCAATAAATGCCGACGATATGCGATGGAGAGGAAGTTCATATGCCACTGATTCGATTGCTACGCTGCCGCTCATAAAGGTGAATCTCCTTGTCTTGTAAAAAGAGAGGCAGATGCAAAAACCCCGAACGTTTTGAAAATGCCTCCGGAAACGGGATGCGAAGCCTGTTGTTGTTTGAACCATACATCCAAACGGATTGTTTTTCAATGGCCTCAATTTGTTCTCCCATTTCAGGATAAAAAATGATATTATACCAAATTGGCTTTTTCCCTGGTTTCGGATAGACTGTATTCAGGAAGTCCGGTAAATGCCGGAAAGGGATTTGCTAAAAAGTTTCATCTGGATTTTTAAATATGACAGAATCAAAAAAACCGTTCTGGGAAAGAAAATCTCTTGAACAGATGACAACGGAAGAATGGGAGCTTCTTTGTGACGGCTGCGGCCGCTGCTGCCTTGAAAAGCTGATAGACGAGGATACCGGAAAGGTTTTTTATACCAGCGTGGCCTGCCGTCACCTGGATACATGGACCTGCAAATGTGCCCTGTACGAGGAGCGGAAAAGTGTTGTGCCGGATTGCCTCGTGATAAAGCCGGAAATGATCCGGACACTCGACTGGCTGCCCGCAGCATGCGCCTACCGCAGGATTATGGAGGGGAGAGGTCTTGAATGGTGGCATCCTCTGGTTTCCGGAGATGCCGATACCGTTCATCAGGCAGGGATTTCCATCCGCGCAAAGGTTATTTCCGCGACATATGTTTCCGAGGATGATCTGGATGCCTATATTATTGACTCGGAAATCTGATTCGGATTTCAATACCAAAAAGGATGCAATATGACGTTTTTAAAACCAAAAAGAATACTTTTTCTGCTTGCCGCATTATTTTTCTGTCTGATCGCCATCAACAGCATTACCATGAACGGATGCGCACTGGAAAAGGTTTCTTCGGAACCCTCCTGTCCCCCGATCCCCGACAGGGAAGATCCCCTGGTGTTCGTGCCTGAAAAAGATCACCCAAAGGTCTGTCTCGAGATCGTTGAATTTCTGAAGGACTATCATTACAGGCGCCTGGATCTGGATGACAAGCTTTCCGCAAGGGTGTTGAAAGAGCTGATCCATTATCTGGATAGCAATCGCAGCTATTTCCTGAAATCCGATATCGATGATTTTCAGTCGGTGAAGTACTGTCTGGATGATGCTCTGCAGAAGGGTGATCTGGAGCCGGCGTTTGCCATCGGTAATCGGTATCAGCGCCGGGTTATCGAAAGACTGGAATATGTGAACAGCCTGATTGAGGGTGGATTGAAAGATTTTGATTATGAGATTGAAGAATATATTGAAGTGGATCGTAAAAAATCTCCATGGCTGACGGGCAGGGCGGAACTGGATGATCTCTGGCGGAAGCGCCTCAAGAATGAAGTGATCAATCTGAGGCTTGCCGGAAAATCACAGGACAGGATTCTGGAACTGCTTGGAAAAAAATATCAAAACCAGCTTCACCGGATGAAGCAGCGGGACAGCGAGGATGTGTTCCGGGCCTACATGAACTCTTTTGCGCAGATATTTGATCCCCATACCGAGTATTTCTCGCCGCGGATTTCTGAAAATTTTGACATTCAGATGAAGCTTTCCCTGGAAGGCATCGGGGCGCTTTTGCAGGGTAAGAATGAATATACGCAAATCGTTCGCCTGATTCCCGCGGGGCCTGCGGACAAGTCCGGTCTTCTCAAGCCGGGCGACCGGATCGTCGGGGTGGGGCAGGGCGCTGAAAACGAGATTGTCGATGTTGTGGGCTGGCGTCTGGACGATGTTGTCGATCTGATCCGGGGACCCAAAAACACGTTGGTCCGTCTTGAGATTATTCCGGCTGATGCCGCGGATGATACCATGACAAAAATTATCAGCCTTACTCGAAATACCGTCAAACTGGAAGAACAGGCTGCCCATAAAAAACTGGTGGAGTTTGAAAAAAACGGCTTGCAATACAAGATCGGCATTATCAACATTCCCACTTTTTATGTCGATTTCAACGCGTATCAGGAAGGCAAAAAAGATTTCCGCAGCACCACCCGGGATGTCGAGCGTCTGTTGAAGGAGCTCATCCGGGAAAAGGTGGATGGGATCATCATTGACCTTCGCGAAAACGGAGGCGGGGCTCTCCAGGAGGCAAATGCGCTGACAGGGCTTTTTATTGATGAAGGTCCG
>CAZOEW010000234.1:0-3447 GCA_964578935.1 uncultured Desulfobacterales bacterium
CCTTTCTGATCTTGATTTACCCATCCTGCGTTTCTCAGCATCAATCTATCGTTTCAGCTGATTTCTGTTCAGATGAGTCGGCTCTGGTTCACATGGGGCAGCAAATGCTGGAAGGCCTCGGTCATCAAGTGATCAATAGAACGAGCAGCCTGGAAGCCTTGAGTTTGTTTCGGGCGCAGCCGGATCGATTCGATGCGGTGATCACGGACATGACAATGCCTCAGATGACGGGAGATAAGCTTGCTGAAGAAATCCTCGCCATTCACAACGATATCCCTGTCATACTCTGTACCGGATTCAGCCATGGAATGACGGAAGAAAAAGCGAAAGCGATGGGCATAAAAGGATTCCTGATGAAGCCCTTTGTGGTCAGAGACATCGCAAACGAGGTGCGGAAGGCGCTGGATGAGAAATAGCCCGCAAATTTAAAACCGACCGGGACGATTCATGAATCCCTCATATTTTATTGAGAAGCAGCTTCCTCTCACCCAGTTTCTCATTGGCCTCTTTTAATTTGTCTTCTCCGGAAATCACCGCCACTGCCATCTCATCAGGAGGGTAATTAAAATATTTTTCAGAGACTCGAAGAACATCTGAGCGGCCGAGTTTAAGAAGATTCTGTTTGAACCGGGCGCGGGTATCATCGGAAAGGGAGACGATTTTTCGGAAAAACGCTTTCCGGGCGGATATCCCCGGCGTATCCGGCTTGTCAATATCGGAGCATACCTGAAGAATCGACTCCTTGATATCTTCATCGTCGTAATCCCCTGACCGGATAAAATCAGCCGCACCGTTAAAAACATTCAGCGTTGAAAAAATATGAGGGTCACGGTAAGACGCATAGCCGAAAAGGCCCTCTTCGGAATTGTATACGGCAAAACCACCATAAGCCCCGCCCTTCTCCCTGACCTCCCGGTGAAGATACATCGATCTCAACAGTTTGGTGATAACGGAAAGAGCAGGCGCATCTTCATGGGTCATGGTAACTGTTTTAAATATGCCTGCAACAAAAGAGACCGCGGAAGAGGTACTCCAGCCCTCCCGTGGAAGAATTGATTCGGTTTCCAAATGAGGCTGCGAAAACCCGTCATCGCCTCCTTTCGGAACGCTTTCATAAACAGATTGAACCCGCTTAACCGCTGATGACAGCGTGTTCTCTTCGCCGATAAGAGCTGTTCTCAAATTCGACGCCCTGAAAATCGTCTTGCCGATGGCTGTAAGATTGTCAGCAAGCGTATGCAGCGCGCTGTCTGCTTTTCCTTTTTCATGAAAATCGCGGGTTACTTTCCGGATTGCCTTCAATTGATGCACACCGCTCCAGATCTCTCCAAGCGCCGCGGCCGGGGTAAAATTCCTTGACGCAAGTGAGATGGAAAGCCGGTGCCCGTTATTGACGATCATCGATTCCAAACCGGTCTGGTATTCCATAATCAGATTTTTCAGACGGGTGAAATCATAAAAATCGATCCGACTCAACAGCTCTTCAATGATATCGAACATCCTTCCCAGGTTGCGGACCAGGCATTTGCTGCCGAATGATACAAAGGGGATGCAATTGCCTTCCGGACTGTAGCTTGTGCGGGCCTGCGGTGCCATACCCATGCCTCCGGTGTACATGTCGATAAGTCTTGCAATCTCCGTATATTCATGGTCTTGGGTCCCAACCCTCGGAAACGCGGAACAAAAGAATGGCACCAGAGGAATCAGATCCCTCCGGAGGCCTCCAATGCCTGCGGCAGCAGAAAAATAGAAAATACCGGATGTCGGCTGATTGTAGCATTCCGCGGGAGAATCGTTGTAACCACCTGCTTCTTTGACAATATTGATATCTGGAGGAATATCTTCTATCACAAGTGTGGGCAGGCTGGAAAGGTCCTCATCCGCTTCCTGAAGTTTTTTCAGCTCCTGAGCGTTTCGATGAATTGCTTCAATCTCCGATGGAGTCAGTTTTTCTTTCAGGGCTTTCAACTCCTGCTGAACACGTTCTTTCTCTTCCAGCGCCATCCTGGTATCCGGTTTGAGCAGCAGGCGGACACGGTGCGTATTGTCGATAAAATATTTCCGTATCCGGCTTTCAAAAAAGGCCCCTTCAGCGAGTTTCCCGCGAATCTTTTCCAGATCCGAGTCAAACAGTAGAATCATCTCCGGATCTCCGCCGTGAAACCAGCTCCCGGCAAATGTAAGAAGGAGTTTTATGCCGTAAGGGTAAGGCGAGTTTGTAATTTCCTTCCGATGGAACTCGATCTGATGAATAGCGGATTCAACCAGTTGGGGGTCAACACCATTTCGGGTCAGGTCATCTAAAACCGTAAAAATTATTTTTTCGATTTCGCTTGCACTGGACTCCGCCACTCCTTTCAGCCCGCAGGAAAAGAACGTATCCCGATTATCGGAATCAAAGCCCGAGCCGTCGCTTAACGCGGTTCCAAGCTCTGAATCAATCAAAGCCTTACGAAGAGGAGACGCGGAATTTCCCAGGAGGATCTGCTCCAGGAGCAACAAGGTCAATACTTCAAAAGAATCTTGAATGTCCGCAGTCATCCAGGCCATTGCGACCTGGCACTTTTTTGAGAGATCTTCATCTTCGGCAGCAGGATAGGAATAGGACACTTCAACCGGCTTCTTCCAGCGTTTATGTGAAGGCACCTCGGTTTTGGGATCAAGACAATCAAATGATTTCAAAATTTTATTTTCAATAAAGGCAAGATGCTCTTCCAGCGGCATGTTTCCATAGGTATAGAAAAAGGCATTGCTCGGATGATAATGCCGTCTGTGAAACTCCTTGAGCTGATTATGGGTTAAAGAAGGAATAACGGCGGGATCTCCTCCGGAATTGAACTGATACGTCGTTTCCGGATACATGGCATTCAGCAGGGAACGGGCCATTACCTGATTTTCCGAGGACATGGCACCCTTCATCTCATTGTAGACGACCCCTTTATAGACAAGCGTTGATTCTTCATCAAATTCAAGCCGATGCCCTTCCTGCATGAAGCTCAGCTCATCAATGTTCGGAAAGAATACCGCATCCAGGTATACATCCATCAGATTGTAAAAATCTTTTCCGATCTGGGTGGCGTACGGATACATGGTCCAGTCTGAAGCGGTAAAGGCATTCATGAAGGTGTTGAGGCTTCTTTTGATCATGGAAAAAAAAGGATCCCGTACGGGAAACTTTCTGGAACCGCAAAGCACTGTATGTTCAAGGATATGCGCCACACCGGTTGAATCGGTCGGAACAGTCTTGAACGCCACACTGAACGTGTTCTCCCGGTCTTCATTGGCGATATGAATATGCTTTGCGCCTGTTTTCCGATGCGTCAGCAAGGCATAAAAAGAGTTGATCTCCGAAAGCTCCGCGGTTCTTTCAATGAGATAACCGCCAATCAATTCACCTTCTTTTAATCGGATCGTTGTTGTATTTGAACGTTTTTTCATGTTACCTGC
>CAZOEW010000234.1:3547-4731 GCA_964578935.1 uncultured Desulfobacterales bacterium
GTAAAATAACTATTTGACATTCATAAAAAAGTCAAGACGCGAGTCAGACAGATGAATTGACATTTTACGGATTGCTGCTATATATTGGCCAAAAACAATACGCTTCCGGATATCTCATGAAATGTTTATACCGGAACATCATCCGAACCAACACATCGATAACCGTGATCCAGCAACGTCCGGGAAATATTCCGGCAGACATACCGGGGGTAAATGACTTCTCCTCTGTTTCTCACCAAAAAATTTGATTTGCGCGCCAAAAAGCAGCTGGGCCAAAATTTTCTTTCCGATCCATCGACAGCAAAAATGATCGTCGATCGTTCCGGAATTGATCAGAATGACATTATTCTTGAGATCGGCGCAGGATTCGGGGCACTGACAATTCCGGCAGCCCAGGCAGCCAAAAAAATTTTTACGGTGGAAAAAGACTTAAGGATCATACCCGTTCTTGAAAACGAACTTTCATCACACAGAATAGACAATGCGGTGATTCTGAGCACGGACATCCTGAAGCTCGATATCGCTGCATTGGCACGGGAGGAAGATTGCCGGTTTATCGTTCTTGGAAATCTGCCATACAATATCTCCTCCCAGATACTGATTCGCCTGATGGCGGCAAGAGATGTAATCAAACGGGCGGTTCTGATGTTTCAAAAAGAGATGGCTCAGCGGATAGGAGCATCTCCTTCATGCAAGGATTACAGCAGAATATCTGTAATGACTCAGTACCTGGCGGATGTTAAACCCATCGCGCAAATAAAGGCCCACCTGTTTTCACCCAGGCCCAAGGTCGATTCAGAAGTAATTGAAATCGTATTTAAAAACAAAAAACAAGTTTTGGCTGAAAATGAAGATTTTTTCTTTCGGGTTATCAAGGCCGGATTTGGGAAAAGGCGAAAAAATCTTAAAAATGCCCTTTCCGGAAGTGAATTGAAAATTTCCGCCGAAACCGCCATCCTGGCTCTTGAGCAGTCGGGCATCAATCCTGTCAGACGGGCGGAAACCCTTTCTGTTGCCGAATTCGTAACGCTGAGTAACCGGCTGTTTGCCATACAGCGTGAAATGTCCGTCTGATGGTGCCGATGGATCCCATGCCCTGCATCACCATGCAACATAAAAACCGTTTCAGCCCGTGGCCTTCTGGAATGTAACCCCTGTAATTTCTTGACAAAACATTTTTTTCA
>CAZOEW010000235.1:0-4729 GCA_964578935.1 uncultured Desulfobacterales bacterium
CGATCACCATGCCCCAGTGCCCCGCGGTCAACGCAATTTTGTTTTTAAATGTTTCAGCCTTCCCCGGTTCATCAGATGAGGCAAACAGATTTAATGCCGGGCTTGCCCCGACGCCCAGCGCTGAAATTCCAGCTATCTTCAAGAAGTTTCTTCTGCTGTTTTTCATCACTTCTTCTCCTTCGGCTCATTATGGCAATCCCAGCAGTAAGGTCTTACCGAAGCATAATTATGACATCTGTCACAGAATTCGGCTTTGTTGGAATGGCATCCCGTACAGGATTCCTCTCCACTTGAAAGACTCATGGTAAACGTTTTACCACTGCTGCTTTTGTATATTCTGCTGCTTTCTCGAACTACCGTATTTCGCCACATATCCAGTATCTGCATATGCCCGGCCTTCATCTCATCTTTCGGCAGCACGCAGTAACCGGCATCTTTAGCCTTTTGGGTCAACACAATTTCAGGTGCGGGCGCGGCCTTGCCGAAGTTAAATAAAAACGGCAAGATTACGATCCCGCAAAAAACAATTAACCCAGCGATGATATACTTTTTATCATTCATCAGCCTCTTCCTCCATTCCTGATAGCGGCTCACCGCGCAGGTCGGTCTCCCTTTCGGTTTCACCTTCCATAATCAGCGCATTTCCGACCATTTCGTGCAGGCCGATAACACCGACACCCGGTACCCAGTAATCCATGAGATCCGGGAAGGCTGCCCTGTCGACCGCGCAGATCGTGGCAAGCATATTTACACCGTATTTTTCATGTACGTGTTTAACGGCATTGGCGCGAGGAAGCCCGCCCGCCATTCTCAGTTCCATATCCTCTCCGGCATTCAGCCCGGCGCCACTGCCGCAACAGAAAGTATTTTCACGAATCGTACCGGGAGGCATATCGTAAAAATTGTTACAGACATTCCGGATCACATACCTTGGTTCTTCCAGCATCCCCATACCTCTTGAAGGGTTGCAGGAATCATGAAAGGTTACAGAAAGGTGGTCGTTTCTGCTGGGATCCAGCTTTAACTTGTTATGCTTTATCAGATCAGCCGTGAATTCAGCGATATGAACCATTTTTGTAGACTTTGCGTTTTCAAATTTTGTACCGGTGATCGGCGAAACCGGCTCCTCCAGAAAGTCTGCAGGCCCGTTCATCGTATCCATGTATTGATGGATCACCCGCCACATGTGACCGCACTCACCGCCCAGAATCCATTTTACGCCAAGCCGTTTCGCTTCCGCGTACATTTTGGCGTTGAGTCTTTTCATTACTTCATGGGAGGTGAAGAAGCCGAAATTGCCGCCCTCTGAAGCATATGTAGACCAGGTTATATCCAGTCCATATTCTTTTTTCAGGTATTCGAAAAGAAGCATGTAACCCATACAGGTATAGGTTCCAGGATCCGCAAAAACGTCACCGGATGGTGTGATAAAAAGAATATCCGCTCCCTTTTTGTTAAAATTGGGTTCAAGCTGCACGCCGGTCACTTCTTCGATATCCTCAACAAAAAAGTCAAGCATGTCTTTAAAGGCATGAGGCTGAATTCCAAGGTGATTGCCTGTTTGGTAACAATTGGAAATCGGGGTGGCAATCCAGTCGATATTCAACCCCAGAAGATTCAGAAGCTCTCTTCCGAGAAGCGTTATTTCCGCAGTGTCAATACCATAGGGGCAGAAAACCGAACATCTCCGGCACTGTGAACATTGAAACAGGTAATACCACCACTCTTTCAGCACCTCGATGGTCATGGGCCTTGCACCGGCGATCCTACCCAGCATTTTTCCGACGGTTGTGAAATCATTCCGGTAAACCGAGCGGAGCAGCTCTGCACGGAGAACCGGCATGTTTTTCGGATCTCCGGTGCCGATAAAGAAATGGCATTTATCTGCGCACGCGCCGCAACGCACACAGACATCCATGAAAATTTTCAGAGATCGATATTTGTCAAGGCGTTCCCTGAACCCTTCATGGATGATCTGTTTCCAGTTTTCCGGCAGCTTCCAATCCTCATCCAGGGGGTTCCAGGCTCTCGCGTTCGGCAGAGAGAGCGTCTCGACACTTTTTGGATTTGAAGCGTAACAATACATCCCCTTGCGAATAACCGCAGGGGTATCCATCCAGCCTTTTTGAGGAGGATTATGATCGATCTGTATTAATTCATCTGATTTTGGAAGATCTGACATTATACTTACTCCTTTTCCACTGGGAGCCCAGCTTCTATCATTTTTTCTCTGAAATGATCCTCATATTCTGCGTATGTATGTATCTTTACGGGATAATTCCAGGGGTTGATGTGTCTTTTCGCACGGGTATCCGTCGTCAAGTTTCGCGTGGGGCTTAGAAAAACGCCGGCCATATGCATGAGCTTGCTGAATGGGAAATAGGCGAGAAGAATACTGACAAGAAAAATGTGGATATAAAACAACCCACCGATTCCTTGCGGAACAATGGGATGAAGCGTAACAAGGCTCATGGTCAGCTCTTTGACTGAGACAATATCTATCTTGGTAAAATAGCGCATCATAATTCCTGTAATCGCGATTCCCATGATCAGGAAGAGCGGAAAGTAATCTGCCGCAAGTGAGATATATTTTACCTTTGGGCCGAATACCCGTCTCAGGAGCAGAAAAGTAACTGCCGCAAGAAGGACCAGGCCGGACATGAAAATTCCGGGCATCCCCACTTCGATTATATTGTCGAAATATTCGATCCGGAAAAATGAATCCAGTTGTTCCACAAGTTGAATGCAAAGCGGTACCGGCTCCAGAAAGAATCTCAAATGCCTTACCAGGACCGTAAGAAAAGCGTAATGAAATGCCAGCGCCGCCACCCAGAGCCATATCTCCCAGCGGTAGGAAATTTTTACCCCGGTTTCCGTTTTATTGAAGGCCATGCTTGTATTCCGGAACAGGGATCGGAAAAGAAAAATTTCCAGAAGCATTCGGATCAGAACACCGCCTTTAGAGGAGGGGTTGTCGAACCGGTTGGGTTCGATCCATTCCAGGGTTTTCTGCTGCCCGCAAGTGGTCGGAATTCGGAAAGGTACCGGTGATTTTGCCCAGTCCATTACCCGGATGACGAAACCGATAACAAATATGAAAACCGCCAGGTAGGGAATCCAGATCCCAAAGAGAGCCTGAAGGCCCAGCAAATCGGCTCCCACATAGGAAAGCAGACAGAGAATCAAGACTGCTATGAGGGAATACATATAATTTACATTCATATACCGTTACCTCACTATCCGGTTTTAGATGCCTTCGATAAAATCCATTGGATCAAACAGTTTCAGGTTTTCGTTCAGCGTCCCAGGGGAACTTCCCGGTATCTGAGTCTGTTTCAACCCCAATGGTTTCCAGATTGTCTCGAATCGATCTAACACCTTCATCAATAGTAAACATTTAATTATTGAGAACCCGGTCTGTCATCCGAGATCTCGGAAATCAATCCGGCACGTTTAAATGCCTTAAAAACCTTATTTTTTTCCTCATTTGCCTTGAGGTCGTATATTTTTTCCCTGCACTCCATATAGATATCAAAAGCCAGCAGGAGCAACCTGTCGATTTTCATGTCAAGTTCCAGAAGCTTTTTTTCCGAGTCGCTTTTTTCGAGCTGCTTTTTCAGGGTTTCCCTTATGATACTTTTCAATGAAAGAATAAAGGATGTGGCCTGTGAAGGGGTGAAGTTCTGAATCGCTCGGATCCGAATCATTGGGTCAAGATATTCCCTCATCCGATCCGCATCCGGTTCGGTAACCAATTGGCTAAACAGGGAATCCAGCCCTTCCGATACGGTGATTCCAACCGGATTGGCAAAGCGATCGTTTTGTGACTTGAGAAACTGAGAGGTGTCAAGGGGATAGGTACTCGCAACCGCATTGAACCATTTTTTTAGAATCGCAGACCTGTTTTTTTCAAGCAGTGTTTTCAACCCCATTGTTGCCCCTGATAAGCGATGTGCGCTAAACAGTAGTCATAAAAAAATATCGAACACCATATCCAGGCGAATTCTTGAGAAGAATATTTCTTTGTAATTTAGAAATTTATTATCTTCGCCCTGAAAAAAATGTTTTATAAACAACTCCCCCTATCATGTCAAGAATAAAGAAAAATTGTTTCCTGTTGACATTTATTCAAAATATGGCAAAATTTTGCTATATGATTGTTAAAAATATCCGGAAGTAATGCTGAAATTCCATTGTTAACCGGCAAAAAACAAACGATGCCGTACCAAGAAAGGATATCGCATGCGCAAGGTAAAAGGATCCATCTTTATTCCGTGGGCCAAGGCGATTAAGGCTGACAAGACAGGACTTTATGATGACCATCTGACATCGGAAGATAAGAAAGTCCTGTCGGGGCTGATTTTGCCGTCTTCTTGGTACAGCTTTGAAACGTATAAAAATTGTTTCAATGCCGTGTCAACGGTTGTCGCACAGAATAATCCGGAAACCCTCCTGGCGTGGGGAAGGGAATACAGCAACCAGATTATGGGTTCGGTATATAAGCGGGCGATTCTGGAGGGGGATCCGAAACAGGCGATGGGACAATTTGTATTCGTTTTCAAAAGCATGTTCAGTTTTGCCAAAATTAGCAATGAGTTTGTTTCAGACAATGAGATACTTGTATCCATCGAAGAGTTCGATCCGGATTTTGAACTCTGTTTCTACTTGTTCAGAGGATGGCTGGAAAAATTTATTGAGCTGTGCATGAAAAAAGCGGTTCAAACCGAAT
>CAZOEW010000236.1:0-4729 GCA_964578935.1 uncultured Desulfobacterales bacterium
GATCATCATTGACCTTCGCGAAAACGGAGGCGGGGCTCTCCAGGAGGCAAATGCATTGACAGGGCTTTTTATTGATGAAGGTCCGGTTGTTCAGGTCCGTGGTGAAAAAGGACGGTCCCGCACGCTTCACGATCCCTATCCCGGTGTTGTTTACGGGGGTCCGCTCATGGTCATGATCAACCGGATGAGCGCATCCGCTTCCGAGATTTTTGCGGGAGCCATTCAGGATTACAACCGGGGGATCGTGGTCGGAACCCAATCCTTCGGCAAAGGTACGGTTCAATCCCTTCAAAAACTTGAAAAGGGACAGTTAAAGTTAACCCAGGGAAAATTTTACCGCGTTTCCGGTGAGAGCACCCAGAACCGGGGGATCATACCGGATATTGTTTTCCCGGAAATCTATGACAAGAACCTTATCGGTGAAAGTGCCCTGCCGAACTCCCTGGTATGGGACAGCATCGGCAGGGTCCGGTATAAGCCGCTTCCTGAACTTTCAGACACCATCAAAAGACTCGAAAAGCTCCATCAGGAAAGAAGCAAAAATGATCCGGGCTTCAAGTATATTCTCGCAGGTATCGAGCGGTTGGAAAAAGTACGGAGCCAGAAAACCATATCCCTTCAGGAGTCCACCCGGAAAAAGGAGAGAGAAGAAGCTGAAAACCTTCGGCTGGAGCTGGAAAATATGCGAAGATCCATTCAGGGGGAAAAGGTTCTTGCGAATGTTTCCGAACTGGAAGAGGTGGATGAGGACGAAATTCCGGATCCCGAAGACAAAAAGAATAAATTTGATCCGGTGATGACGGAAGCGGAACAGATCTTTCTGGATTATATCCGCACCTCTGAAAAAATGATCGCCAGTGGCTGAATCCGGCGGAAGAATATTACACTGCCGGATAAATCAGCTTGAGGTAATGAGCTAAAAAAACATCAACCGAAAAATTAGGGTTATACTATTAACTTATTTATATAAAAAAATATTTTTATCGTGTAATCTATTATGGTTTTACCCAAAAAAGACCGGAGAATCTGTTCCGGTCTTTTTTGTTTTTCCGTTAAGAGTAAAATACTCAAGAATAAACTCAAAATAGATTTTTTTGATTTTAAACCATATATATATTCAAAATAAAAGTAAAATTAATAAATAATCAAAATAATCCTTGAAAAAAAAATAAAACTATGTCTTAAAAGTAAAAAATTTTATAAAAAGTTAAAAATTATGGTTGAGACAAAAACTATAAAAATCGATCAGGAGGTGTATAACGAATTAAGAAAACGAATACAGGAATTTAGCGATACGCCAAACTCAGTGCTTCGGAGAGTATTTCAGATCGATTCTCCGGAAAGAGCACAATTCAAGCCTGACATCCTGCATCCGGAGAAAATTTCCAGCAAAAACATTAACGGAAGAATCGAAGGGGACAGGCAGCGGAGCCGACTTAAACAACTGTATGGCTCTCGGATCGATGCATATCCCATTCTCTACCATGCCGGCTGGCCAAGGAATGGGGCCACGATTCAAAAATACTCTTTTGGAATCCCGTTGAGGAAATTTGAAGAACAGATGAAACAGGGAGGAATGATGATTTTTATCTGCGGCAAGGCGGAAAAATCATTTTTCATACCCTGCAAATGGATCTTTGATCAAATGGGTTCTTGGAATGAAATTCCAAAACAGTTGAAATTCAACATTCCGGTTTCCGGAGAGAATTATTACTGGATGAACAAGAAGGATAACATTTGTATCAACCATTTTAAGAATACATTGCCGTGAAGAACCGATCATACCGGTCAACAAAATGGAGGGGATGATGAGAATTTCACAGAATGCGGTAAAAAAGCTGCGGCAACGGGGGTTTAAAGACGATTATATCGATCTGATCGTCAATCATGGAACACCCTATGAAAAAGACGGGAACGTGGTGGAATACCGGCTGGATAAAAAGGACATTTCACGGATCATGCAGTCCCTGGATAAGTGCAAGAAAAAGGCGGTTCTGGTGGATACAAGCGTGAGCGAAATCATAACCGGCTATAATATCTGAATGGATCAGGGCAGTTGCATGAGCTGTACACAAGGAATCCAGAACCGCGGGTAGCCGGTTCACCGGTCAGGCAGACTCCAGATATTCGGATATGCTGTCTGTAATGGTTTTCCAGGTTTTCTTTCTTCTCCCGTCGTCTGTCTCCAGCAGGGTGATTCTGAACCCCTGTCTGGTGCAGCAGAAGCCTGTCAACGGCACGACACAGATCCCCGTCGCCCCCAGAAGATAGTATACAAATCGTTTGTCCGGTTGCACATCCTTTACCTTTTCTTCAATAAACGCTTTTACATTCGGATCCGATATGGGAAGGGTCTGCCTGTCGTTGAGAACGTTGTTTTCGAACAGAATGGCATTGTAAAACGCCCCGTGGGCCCGGGTAATCTGAATGCCCTTTACCCTGGAGAAAATCTCGTAGGCCTCGTTGGCCCGTTTCTCGAAAATTTTTTTCCGCTTTTCCAGATGACCGATGTAACGGGGATCACCCATCACCAGGGGTATGGCATACTGGGGCAGGCTGGTGGAGCATACCTCCAGCATTTTGGCATTGGTGATGCTCTGTATGTAGTGCCGGAAGATTTGATGCTTGTCCTGGTTGAATATCTCAAGCCATCCGCAGCGTGCGCCGGGCCATGGAAATTCTTTGGATATCCCCCGGAGAGCGATTCCCGGAACCTCGTCGCCGATCACTTCGCTCAGATGGACGGTTTCTGCGCCGTTGAAAACAATATGGGCGTATATTTCATCGCAGAGGACAAAGATGCGGTACCGTCTTGCGATATCGATCATCTGCTCCAGAAGGGGTCTGGGATAGACCGCTCCGGTGGGATTGTCCGGGTTGATCAGGAGCATTCCCGCGATGGAGTCATTGTACTTGATCTTGTTTTCCAGATCTTCCAGGTCCGGCATCCAGTTTTTGTCCGGGTCGAGATTATAGGTCAGGTGATCATAGCCGGAATGTGCCGCCTCTGCCGAAGAATGGGTGGAGTATGCGGGTGACGGACCGATCACCCGGGCTTCCCGTTTCAGGTAGGTGAAGATTTTGGCCACCGCATCCCCTAAACCGTTGAAAAACAGGATGTCATCTGCGGTGATCTGATGGCCGCCCCGGAGGTTGACCAGCTCTGCCAGGAACTTCCGCGCTTCCATCACTCCCCGGGTATCGGTATAGCCGTAAGTTTTGTCTTCGGCAATAAGTCCTGCAAGGATATCCTTGATCCATTTGGGGACCTTTTCCCCCTTCTGGATGGGATCTCCGATATTTTCCCAGATGATTTCCAGGCCGAGTTTTTCAAGTTCCCGGCCCACGGCCACAATCTCGCGGATTTCATAGGTGAGCTTGCTCCAGCCCACATGTTCGATGTTTCGTCGGAGGGTGTTTTTTGGCATATCCACCTCGGATTAGGTTAATTTCTTCCAATGCCTTATCAAAGACAATGGTTTATTTCAAAGACAAAAAAAGGAATCACGGAATATAGATCTGTCAGGTGCAGGTTGCAAGGGAAAATTGATGATGGTCTACGTTAAACCAAAAGCTCACGCAAAGCATGCGAACAATGCCCGGCTGAAGCCAAGCACCATGGCAAAAAGATAGACAAAGAAGCTGCTGCCATAAGAGTCAAAATGGATGATATTGCCTTGACACCGAAGTTCACGCTTCCGATGAAAAATTTTTGAATCCGGGAGACTCCTTTGCGGCCAGGCACGATCGTCCCGAAATCACCGTCTTCCGCTTCCCGGACAATTGCTTCCGAGCGGCTGTCAACGCCGCTGAGAATCTTTTCGGAAATACTCTCTGATCTTTCCCTGATACTGCAGCAGCAGCTGGCCGTATTTGTTCAGCTCATCGAGGGTTTTCGCGAGACCGCCTCCGGAGAATTCATTCAGCAGCAAAATTTTGTAATCGATGTGTTTTTTCAGATCATCGCCTGTGATCGCGTTGTAGATTATTTCGAGCATCCTCCTGCGAAGCGGCCGTGATGAATTGAAGAGAAGTATGATGATGAGGTTTTTCGTGGCCCTGGCCAGATAGTCCTGCTGGGCCAGTTCGAGATGTACGATTTTATCCATATCCCCGATATGATCTTTTTCCTGCGCGATCATGGTTATCAGGGTTTTGATATCCCTGGGGGATGTTTTTTTCGCGGCCATTTTGATGATCTCCGGCAGCACCGCTGTCCAGAACTCCCATAATTCATCAAACAGGTATCGATCGATTTCAATATGGGAGTTCTCTTTTTCATGTGAAAGGGCGAGGATTCTCAGAAAATCAAGGCCGGCGTTATCAAGATAATCCCTGACATAAATTCCGTCCCCCTGCCTTATTTCAAGCAGCTGCATGGATTCAATCTGCTTCAGCGCTACCCTCAGACTGGTGCGGTCAACTCCCAGTTCCTCTGAGAGCTGCACTTCTGTCGGCAGTTTTGTTCCAGCCTCAAGCTTTCCGGTAAATATACTGTTCAGGATATGGCTGACCACTTTTTCATAACGTTGAGCGGGTTTCTTCTGGGTTTTTCCATCGTTTTGATTCATACTGCCGGCCTCCAGCCCGTTATATATGAGATTATTCCGGGAATTTCCGTCATTTTGAAATGATTCTGTGATGATGAAAAACTTACCACAGGGATCCGATTCATCCAATATTTATTCGTTGAATTTTTTTTTAAAAGGTTTTTAATTTCAGTTGACAA
>CAZOEW010000237.1:0-4710 GCA_964578935.1 uncultured Desulfobacterales bacterium
CCGCTTTTGCCTGTGATGATGAAATCCTTTTCGAACAATACATCAAGGGAATTGAGATAACCGGCAGCGTCCTCGGCAATGCGGATCTTACGGCCCTTCCGATTGTTGAGATCATCCCGAACGAAATCCACGATTTTTTTAATTATACGGCCAAATATACGCCAGGTGCCACAACGGAAATCTGTCCTGCCAGAATGGATGAGAGGCTGGCGGAAAAAGCAAAAAACTTTGCGAAAATTGCGCATCGGGCTCTCTGCTGCTGCGATTACAGCAGAACGGACATGATCCTTTGCGGAGAGAATATTTTTGTTCTTGAAACCAACACGATTCCCGGAATGACTTCCACAAGCCTCTTGCCGCTTGCCGCAAAAACAGCCGGGATACCATTTGCTCAGCTATTGGATCGATTAATTGAATTGAGCCTTGAACGTTCAGGCAACGCAATGCAGCATATTGAAACGCGGTCTTAATTTTCTCGGTTTGGGGAAAATACGCTCTGGAGGTTTTTATGAAGATTCTGGTGATAGGCAGCGGCGGAAGGGAACATGCACTTGTCTGGAAGATCGTCAACAGCCCGAAAGTAAAAAAAATATTCTGCGCGCCCGGCAATGCCGGCATTTCGGAACTGGCAACCTGTGTTTCAATTGATGCGGAAGATATAAAAAGTCTGTTAGCCTTTGCAAGAAAAGAAAAAATCGATCTCACAATTGTCGGCCCTGAAGCCCCTCTTGCAAAAGGGATTGTGGATCTTTTTGAAAAACAGGGCTTGAAAACGTTCGGCGCTTCCCGAAAAGCCGCTGAACTCGAAGCGAGCAAATCCTTTGCCAAAAACCTCATGAACAAATACGGAATTCCAACCGCCAGAGGCAAAACCTTTTCCTCACCTTCCAAAGCGAAAAAATACATCGATTCTGTCGGAGCCCCCATCGTCGTCAAGGCGGACGGACTGGCCGCAGGAAAAGGTGTTTTTGTCTGCGCCACGGAAAAAGAGGCGAAAGAAGCCCTGGACCGGATTCTGACAAAAAGGGCTTTCGGAGACTCCGGCAGGAAAGTGGTCATAGAAGAGTGTCTGAAAGGAGAGGAGGCCTCTTTTCTTGCCTTTACGGATGGGAAAACCGTTCTTCCGCTTCCTTCCTCCCAGGACCATAAGGCGATTTTTGATGGCGACAAAGGGCCGAATACAGGAGGAATGGGCGCATATTCACCGGCTCCGATCGTGGACAGTCATATGCACAAAAAAATCATGGAGCAGGTCATGATACCGACCATCCGCGCCATGGAATCTGAAGGACGTCCCTATAAGGGGGTACTGTATGCCGGGCTTATGATTGACGACGACCAGATCAAGGTTCTTGAGTTTAATGCCCGGTTTGGAGATCCCGAAGCCCAGCCTCTTCTTATGCGCCTTAAAAGTGACATCGTTCCGATCATGGAGGCCATCTCCGAAGAGCGGCTTCACGAATGCGCCCTTGAGATCGATGATCGGGCTGCCGTATGCGTGGTCATGGCTTCGGGAGGATATCCAGGGTCATATGAAAAAGGGATGCCCATTTCAGGGCTTTCCCAGGTAAAACGAATGAAAGACACCTTTGTCTTTCACGCCGGCACCGGATTGAAAAACAGGGAGACCGTTGCCACCGGAGGCAGGGTGCTGGGCGTGACAGCCCTGGGTGAAACCGTGGAAAAGGCGATTGAAAAATCATACAAAGCGGTTTCCAAAATACAATGGAAAGATGTTTATTTCCGAGAAGATATCGGCCGGAAAGCGCTCAGGAGGCTTGCAAGAAAACCGGATGTCGGGATCGTGATGGGCAGTGATTCGGATCTCAATGTTATGGAAGAGGCCGCGGCAGCACTGAAAACATTCGGCGTTCCCTATGAAATAACCATTGCATCGGCTCACAGAAGCCCGGGAAAGGCGGCTGAATACGCAAAAACCGCCCGTGGCCGAGGAATAAAAGTAATCATTGCCGGTGCAGGGCTTGCAGCACACCTTGCCGGAAGTCTGGCTGCCCATACAACCATTCCGGTTATCGGGGTTCCTATCAATGCGTCTTCCCTGCAGGGTCTTGATTCACTGCTTTCAACTGTTCAAATGCCGCCGGGCATACCGGTTGCAACCGTTGCCATCGGGAAGCCGGGTGCAAAAAATGCCGGAATACTGGCAGTTCAAATACTGGCGGTTTCAGATCCGGAACTCGCCGGGAAGCTGGAAGACTTTAAAACCGATATGGCTGAAAAGGTTGAACAAAAAGCAAAGACGATTGGAAAAATACAGTAACATTATCAAAATAGATCCCGATCGTCCACAGCCCGACCTGATTCAAAAGGCTGCGGACTTCATATCCAAGGGTAAACTGGTTACATTTCCGACCTTTTGCCTGTATGGCATTGCCGCGGACGCGTTCAGCGCTTCGGCAGTCCAAAGCGTATTTGAGATCAAAAAACGATCCCCAAAAAAGCCCCTGCTTGTGCTGATTAAAAACAGAGACAGTCTGCTCCCTCTTGTGAAATCGATTCCTCCTGCCGCTGAAACGATCATGGATCGTTTCTGGCCGGGTCGGATTACGCTCGTATTTGAAGCAAGCAGTGAAGTGCCGGGATTCCTTACGGCCGGAACCGGAAAAATCGGCATACGAATGCCTTTCCACAAAGTTGCCATTGGCCTTGTCAATGCTCTTGAAAATCCCATTATCGGGACCAGCGCCAACATTTCAGACCAGGGAGGAAGTGCCGGGGTGACTGATCTTCCTGCTGAAATTATCCGCCGGACAAGCCTTGTACTGGATGCAGGCCGTCTTAAAGGAGGCGCGGGTTCCACGGTCATCGATATCACCAAAACACCTCCGCAGATCTTGCGAGAAGGGGAAATCCCATCAAAAGAGATCTACAATGCGCTGGAAATCCAATAACCTGCCGATTCTTTGAACCGCATTATCATGGCCTCGTAAAAAGCCCGACAATTCAACCGCAATGATATTGCCATGCAGTTTCCCACATGATGAGGAAATGTATTACTCATTTTGAAGGGTATTTATTTCACAACATTCCTTCTGTTTCAGCCTATCTTGTATACTGTCCGCGAATTGACACTTTATACAGCCAGGCATAAATCTTGCAGTGCACCATTTTATATATTCGTTTTTTATTAATAAAAAACCGAACACCGTAACAGAAAGCATTCAATCAGAAGAAGAGCCGGCTTGCATGGACGCAAGAAGATTCAGCTCTTTTTAAGGGACAGGAGTAAAACCATTTTTCATGACACGATCAGAAGCGATTAAACAGGCAAAAGCACTGTCAAGGCAATACAAACGGCTGTGCGTTATTCTGGATAAAGAGTTAAATGATTTCTTTATCTCTGAAGAGGAAAGTTTCTATATGCCTAACGATTTCTATGAGGCATGCAGCTATGAGATCATAAAGGTTTTTGAATAGGCTGTTGCTTTTTTATTCACCTGATTCAACAGTCGCCAAAGCAGAATCCACGGAATCCGCACCTTCTTTTGTTCCAGCTCCCGTAACCGGCAGTACAATTTTATATAAACCAATGGACAACGCGCCAGCGCCAAACATAAAAAGACCGAACAGTCCTGAAGTAAACAATATCGAACTGTAAAAATCCCCCATGGCATCCTGAATGAGAATTGCAATGGTCATGGCAAGCGCCGAGTTTCTCAGCCCGGTTTCCAGAGATATCGCTCTTGTCTGAAAGTTGTTCACGCCCAGAACCTTTGGGAAAAAAATTCCGGCAAGCATGCCGAGCATGGTAAGCAGAAAAATCATGAGATAAAAGGTGAAACCATATCTTCTGGTGTCGGAAAAAAACTCTCCGCACATCATCAGACCGGCAACAATTAAAAACAGCAGGGCAATGATGCCGAGAGCTGAAAAAAACTTCAGGGATTTTTCCGCAAATCTTTCCCATTTCGCCCGAATCAGCATGCCCAGAAAAAGCGGAATGAGTACCAGAATCAGGATGGTGACCACAATCAGCTTGACCGGAACCGTGACATCCGGAACATTGGAACAGTAAAACGTGAGAATCATTGGCGTCAAAACAAGGGAAAGAACCGTTGAGAAGGAAGTCAGGGAGATGGAAAGCGCCAGATCTCCCTTTGCTAAATGCGTCATCAGATTGGATGTAACCCCGCCGGGACTGGCTGCAATGAGAATCATACCGACAAAAATGTAGGGGAACTGATCATAGAATCCCAGCAAATGCCCCAGCAGCATTGCCAGAAACGGCATAAAGACCCACTGAAGAACAGCACCGATTACAATACCGCGCGGTTTTGTAAATACAAGGGAAAAATCTTTCATCGTCAGGGTCAGCCCCATTCCAAACATGACGAAAAAAAGCATCAATGTGATGGACAGTTTAAAAACCCTGACCAGCGGGATGCTCTTGGGTTTTTCCATAAATTCTGCGAATGCGTACGTGTTACCGTCTACATCCGCTTCTACAACCCTGAGCTTGAAAAGCATCTTGTCTTCGACCATCTTGTCAAGGCCGGCATAGAATGATTCAGCATCTTTCCCGATCCGGGTGATGTTGTCCGGCAGCTTGATGACAAACACCTTGTCCGGAACCTTGCGGATCAGATAGATGTTTTGGGAAGGAAATGAGCCTTTGATATCTTCATTCTTTAAATGACGCACATATCCTTCAAAAGACACCTCGACAGAATTTTCCCATGACAATTCAGC
>CAZOEW010000238.1:0-4651 GCA_964578935.1 uncultured Desulfobacterales bacterium
GGGAAATCTGATGACAGCCGGCGAATTGGTTTTCGAACATCTCCTGCTCGGCTCCTGTCAGAGCACGCTGCTGAACCAAAACAGTCAATATGTTAACGGAAGGCGATCCGGAAACCTCTCTTTGCAGGGAACAGACTCGGAAAGCAGCCATGACAGTCCGCGGATTCGAATGGTCGCTCCGTCACACATGCTCGGTTTCCGATCCTTGCTGAATTTTTCCATCAAGCAGGCATACCGTCTAATCGACGAAGGCTATCAGAATGCCGAAAATCAATTGCAGGATCTGTTTCAGCTCAAAAAAAACAACCCGGCAGATGCAGTCATTTAACCGGCAGGCTGCCTGAACCACGGAGGAATAAAATCCAACTTCGGCAGTGCCATGGACTTGCTGCGAAACTGTCATAACCCCGATATCTTCAGAAAAGGAAACGTCATGTTACCGGAATATTTTGAATTCTCTCTGCCGACAAAACTGGTCTACGGTATCGGCATTTTGGGCAATATCGCCGATGAGGTCAGATCATTCGGCAAACGGCGCGCCATTCTGGTAACCGACAAGGTTTTGATAAAAGCCGGACCGGTTGACAGGGTGAAAGAAGCCTTCCGTGGTACAGGTATCGAGATACCCTGCACCTTCTCGGATGTGCCTCCCAATTCCACGATCGCAGCAGTAGAAAAATGTGCGTCCCTCGCGCGGCAGAACAACTGTGACATGCTGATCGCAACCGGCGGCGGAAGCGTTATGGATACAGCCAAAGTTGCAAACATCCTGATCGTAAAGGGAGGAAATGTATCCGATCACATGGGAGCCTATCTACTGGACAGCAATGAAAAACTCCTCCCCGCGATATTCATCCCGACCACAGCCGGAACCGGATCAGAGGTTACCAAGGTGGCCGTGATCGCCGACCCGAAAAACAATGTAAAACTGCCGTTCGCCGAAGACCAGTTTCTTCCGGATTTGGCGATTCTCGATCCTGAAGTGACGGTTTCGATGCCCGGCAAGTTAACCGCCGCCACCGGAATGGACGCCCTGACGCATGCCATTGAGGCCTATGTGGACAAGGAATGGTCGCCGGCTTCGGATGCCCTTGCCCTCCATTCGATAAAACTCATTTCCGGCAATATTCTTCAAGCGTGCGCCAGACCCAAGGATTTGCAGGCCCGGGGAGCGATGCTGGCAGGCAGTTTTCTGGCAGGCATCGCGTTTTCACATTCCATGGTCGGCATGGCTCACGGGATTTCTCATGCCCTGGGAGGTGTGTATAACATTCCGCATGGATTGGCCAATGCCCTGATCCTGCCTGAGGTCATGGAATACAATCTGGATGCCAGGATGGATCGATTTGCCGATATTGCCACCGCGCTTGGCATCTCATTTCCCCAGGTTGTAAACCAGGGCCGGAGTTTACTCAAATCAAACCGCCTTGACCTGTTTTCGAAACTGGTTCAACGATCTGAGATCGATTCCCTGAAAGAGCTTGTCAGTGAAAGTTCATACCGGGCGAGAGGTCTCGTGGCCAGAGCAATCGGCAACTTTGATTTTATTGACAACTGGATCAGAAAACAGGCAGCTCTTGCTGCGGTTGAAAAGATACGCACCTTGAACGGTCAGCTTGCGCATTTGACCGGGATGCCGCTTAACCTGAAAGACGCCGGGATAACGGATAAACTGGCCAGGATCGAACAGGTTGCTTCAACAGCCATGGAAGACGGCGCCATGCTCTACAATCCGGTTGTGCCGGATCATGAGGCTGTGATCGAGATCGTCCGGAAGGTTTACCAATCCCAGGCAAAACCTCTTGAGGTATCCGATGAAGACCTCAGGCCCATGGCATCCGGAAATAAGACTGATGAAATATTCAATGTTTTCAATAATAAAGAAGCACTTTATGATGTATTGGTTGAGTTCTATGAACTTCTGAAAAAAAATCGGGATATCGGGCCTGCCCTCGCAAAAACAAACCTCTGTGTTCAGTTCCGTTATCACAAGCCGTCTGCCGTCATCACCATCGATGCCACCTCAGACCAGATCAAAATTGTAAAAGGTGAATTTGACGGAAAGCCGGAAGTGACCATGACAATGAGTGCGGATTTCGCCCACAAATTCTGGCATGGAAAGGCCAACCTGATAACCGCCCTGACACGCCGCCAGGTTGTCGCAAAGGGGAATGTCCCCAAGACGCTTAAACTGCTGCCGATCCTGAGACCGGCGTTTTCACTTTATCCGAATTTTCTGAGAAAAAAGGGACTGGAACATTTAATTCTTGATTAACGCATGCAGACCGGCTGGATATTCTGAAAAGGGTTTGAATCAGGCGGCTGGTGTTTCCTCGATTTCAACGCCCAGGTATGCGGTTTTCCATTGGTTGATGTGAACATATCCGTCCCGGGGCTCATATCCGGATCTTCTTTCTGTTGCGGCTTTCCTGCGCTCCAGAAAGTGGGTGTTGTCAAGGTGCAGTCTCTTCAGTGTGCGCCTGTCCAGTCCGGATCTCCTGTCCTTTCCATTACGGCTGTTCGATTTCATCATCTGTCACGTTTCCTTCTGTGTGGTTACCATAAGAGCCATTTCTCTCTGGTTGCAACCTATACCGCGGATTACACAGTTTGTCAAGAAAATATATAATATATACAGCTGTTTCTCGAAATATGACCCGGAAAAATCATTTCATTTTCCGGATGATCGCCTTGGCAGGTATCAGGCCGGTGGCGCTTGCGGAAACGATATTTCCGGCTACACCCGGGCCGTCTCCCGCAACGTACATACCCGTGATCTTTGTTTCCAGGTCATGGGATGTTTCCAACTGGGTGGCAAAAAACTTGATTTCCGGGGCATAAAGCAGGGTTTCGTCGTTTGACACGCCGGGAATCACGCAGTTCAGCTTATCCAGCCCTTCAATAATATTGGTGAGAATTCTTTCCGGAAGCGCCATGGCGATATCACCACAGACCACTTCCGTAAGGCTCGGTTCGATATATCCCTTCTGCACCCGGTTCCAGGTGCTTCGCCTTCCGCGCTTCAGATCCCCGAAACGCTGCAGCAGGGGTTTTCCGCCGCCGATCAGGGTTGCAAGGCTTCCGATCGACTCCCCGTATGCCTGGTTGTCGGTTACCGGTTCGGTGAGAACCACTTTGGAAAGAAAAGCAAAATTGGTATTCTCTGATTTCTGATTCCGGTATGCGTGGCCGTTAACACATACAAAGTCGCTGTAGCTCTCCTGGGTCACGAAACCGCCTTTATTCGTACAGAATGTTCTTGTCTGGTCATCATACTTGCAGGTCTGGATAAAGAAGGTGGGATCATAAATAACATCACAGAGATCCTGCATGATATCGTTATGCACTTCAACCCGGACCCCCACCTCGATCCCCCGCTGGCTGAGTCCGATACCGTATTTTGATGCCAGATTCACAATCCAGTTGGCACCGGCTCTGCCCGGGGCGAGAATTACATGGTCTGCGGAATATTCTTTCCGGTTGGTCAGCACGCCCTTGACGCGCCCATTTTCAGCAATAATATCCCGGACCTCTTCCGAAGTGTGCGTGGTGACCCCCCGTGATTTAATATATTCGGTCATGCCATCGATGTGCCCCGGCAAAAAATCGCTTCCCAGATGTTTCTGCTTGATGAGGAGCAGGTCGATTCCATTTTTCTTGGCATTTTTTCGGATCATTTTGGCCGCGCCCATGTCTGTTGGATATACCGGACCATCCATATTGAACCGGGTAAAAATCTTTTCCGTCTCATCGATCAGCTCAACGGCCCGGGAAGGATTCATGAACTGCGTTAGATCGGTTTTGCCCAGCTTGTGAATGAAATTCAATTTCCCGTCGGAAAAAAGCCCTGCCCCGCCGATGCCGGACAAAATGTTGCATGGTTTGCATTTTGCGCAGCCGTTGTCAGGACCGATCGGGCATTTGCGTTTCAGAACCGCTTTTCCTTTTTCGATGAGTAAAACCCGTATGTCTGAATGTTCACTCAGGTAGTAGGCCGCGAATATGCCTGCCGGCCCTCCCCCGACGATGATGACGTCATAATCCGAAGTTGTCATAGGTGTATTGTCTTTCTTTTCCGATAATGCAACGTTGAAGAACTGAAAACAGTAGCGTACGAACCTGTGATAATGTATATCAGATAACCCAAAGAACCAACAGCAAAAAAATCGCGTACGATCTCACGCAGGCACAAACGTCGCAAGCTCTCCCTGCGGGAGACGTAACCTATTTTCACACAGAGGCGCGGACGCCGGGTTGCCCTTCCGGGAGCTGAAAAAATATTTTCACGCAAAAGCACAGAGACGGTATACTATCCCTGCGGGAGGCTGAAAAAAATTTTCGCGCAGAGACGCGGAGGCGCTGAGCCGGCCAAGGCGGATCACAACTGGTTTCCGGTCATTTTTTGTTGACATATTGGATAGATAGTGTTTTTGTAGGCAATCACTTCATGCAATAGAATTACCGGATTCGCAGCATTACATAACCATATTTCAATCATTGTCTCGCAAAAAAATAATTGATATTGGGACAGGGCAAAAATGCCCGGAAACCCCCTCAATATCAACTTGTCAGGGCAAATTGACCTGATAATCAATGGTTACAGATAAGGATAAGCAAGTGGACGATTATCAACTTTTGATCGACCTTCATA
>CAZOEW010000239.1:0-4634 GCA_964578935.1 uncultured Desulfobacterales bacterium
ATGGCTCTCTGATCCCGAATAAGAGAGGTAAGTGCATCAACCTCGGATTGATATTCTTTGTGCTGGGAACGTAATGCATAAGACCATATTGGCGTATCAACAAGGACCTTCAACGGTTTCTTCCTCTTTTGTAGTCATAATCAGGATCTGGGTCCATCTTTCCAAATATTTTTATGATATCCAATTGCTTACGCCTATCAATGAACTCCTTTAGGGCAAGATTAACCGTATCTTTTTTAGTTTTCAACCCACTTATTTCTAAAGCCTCATGTAATAATTTATTATCTATTGCCAAATTAGAAGCCATTTAACACCTCCATTTTTTACACATTCCAATGTGTGTCAACTGGTGTGAACAGGCTAAAACGCTAAAGCTCAGCGGCCGGGAAAGAGCCATGCCGCGCAAAACCGCAATGGCGGCCCCGGGCGGATGCAGCGCCTTCGGCAAGGACTTATATGCTCCGGGAATCATACGCCCACTGGAGCAACGCCTGGCGCTGCCGGGGGCGACAATTCCGGTCGCCGCGGCGGCAGTGCTTCTTCACCTGAGCGACATGTCGTCGAAATGCGCGCCAGCGTTTGATCTGACGGTCATCATCCGGACAACGTCTTCCCATGTAATATCGGCAATACCACTGGAACCAGCCACGCGGATCTTCGTGATAGATCCACCCCTTCTCCTGCCAGTAAGAGAGTGGCTGGGAAGCGTTCACGCCAAAGTAGCTCAATCCCGGATCATGGCGTTCGGGACAGAGTTTGGCGTTAATAAACCAGTCAACCGGGAATTCCTCCTTGCAGTCCGTCATATATTTCCCGCCGAAAACGCCAAGCTCGAGCATCTCTTTCGGAGTTAGCTCTGGATGAAAATCTGGATGAAAATTCCGGCCGATCGGCTCGGTTAAAAAGTACACGCAGCCCTGCTGCATCAAATCATTAACAACGACACGCACGGGTTTCATTCCTTCCCTCTGATTGGTCACCGAACGAATAAATCAGCGGCGCTCTTTGCGCCCGCTGAATTTATTTGCAAATAAACAATGAAAAGGCTCAAAAAAGAACCACCAAACCTTTTCTTTGAAAATCCCTGAATCTGTGGTCCTTTGCATGGTATTGGGCTTTCCAACCGTCTTTGCATTCTGTTTTGCCCCGGCACTATTTTTTGTCCAGCAATTTGCGAACGACCTCTGCCATTTCCCTTAGAATAACAGGCTTCATTAAAAGCGCGTCAATATCAAATTGGCGGGCTGTTGTTGGCGTAATTTTGGTGCTGAACCCGGTACATAAAATAATAGGAATGTCGGTCCTAACGCGCTTGATCTCTTTCGCAATTTCATCACCTGACATTTCCGGCATTGTCATATCGGTTATGATAAGATCGAAACTACCTGGAAAGGTTTTAAATTGGGCTAAAGCCTCAAGGCTGTTGGATAGGGAAGTAACTTTATATCCTAATGCTTCAAGCTGCGATTTACACATTTCTGCTATGGTGGGCTCATCGTCAACAAAAAGGATGTGCTCGGTTCCTTTGAACATGTCTTCTGCCAGGCGTTTGTCCGGTTCAGCACGCCTTTCAACGACAGGAAGATAGATCAAAAAAACCGTACCCTTGTTTTCTTGGCTGGATACCTGGATTGCGCCTTTATGGCTTTCCACAATACCATGTACAATAGAAAGGCCCAAGCCGGTACCTTCGACTGGCCCTTTGGTCGTAAAGAAAGGATCAAAAATGCGGTCAAGATGTTCGGCAGGTATGCCATGTCCTGTATCGGACACACTCAATTTTACATAGGTTCCGACTGCCAACTTTATCTGATCGCTAATAAGAGCCTCATTCAGCTTTATTCTTTTAAGTCTTATCGTTAACCGGCCGCCTTTTTCCTTCATGGCATGTCCGGCATTTGTGCAAAGGTTCATCAGGATTTGATGTATTTGCGTGGGATCTCCCATCACAATGTTGTCTCTCTGGATGTCCTGTTCGATCTCGATGGTCTTCGGCAAGGATGATCTCAGCAGCTTGATAACCTCATGGACGATTAGACTGACATCAACGGGTTTGAACTCTGTTTCTGTCTGCCGGCTGAATGCCAGAATTTGTTGTACGAGCTCCTTTGCGCGTATTCCAGCCAGTTCGATCTGATGGGCATAATGAAACTCTGCGCTGTCTTTGGGCAATTGCATCTGGAGCAGTTCGTTATAGCCAATAACAGCAGACAGGATATTGTTAAAGTCGTGGGCAATGCCGCCAGCCAAGGTTCCAATTGCTTCCATCTTTTAAGCTCGAACCAGTTGGCCCTCCAGCTTTTTCCTTACTTCCTCTGCTGATTTTTGATCCGTTATATCCCGGGCCACTCCGATGATCTCATTCTTTCCCGGAATCAAGGTTCCTCCGCTCTGAACGTAAACCATTTTTCCGTTTTTGCTCTTTAGCTTGATTTCAAGAGGTTCTGCCTGAGCGCCGGTCTCCAATATTTCCAGTACCGTCATCGTAATTGGTTCCGGATCCTGATCCGGATGAAGTAGCTGGAAATAGTTCAGTCGCCTGAGTTCTTCCTTATCGTATCCAAAGAGGTCCAACACCAAATCGTTCGCTTCTATAAAATGCCCCTGGTCATCCATGACGAAGACCAGTGTGGTTTTTGATTTAAACAGGGCCTGATATCTTTGCAGAGCCTCCTCCTCGGCTGCTTCAGCCCTTTTTCGCACTGCAATATCACGCTCCGCCTTCTCCAGAGCGCGCCGATTGATCATAAAAATCTGGTAGGATATTGTGGCGACAGCAAGTATTGTAACTGTGTTGTCGGCAAGATAGGATATGAACGACGCATATGGCAGGTTGAGTTCGTCATGCATCAGAAACATGAAACCATAAAGAATGAGAATGTTGATCCCAGCGTAGAATACCATGCCGTAAGGCCGCTTCAGTATAACGATGGGCATCATGGAGAGCAGTCCGACAACAAAGACAATCGTATCAAGCCGTGACACAACGTGGGTTTGTTCGGTGAAAATTATAGCCCATACGGTGGCAAAGCCGATAATCATCAGAAGATTCGAGGAAATGGTGTAATAGCCGCGAACAAAGATCACCAGGCCGAATATGGAAAGTGCAAAACCACTGGTGAGCACGCCTAATGTTTGGAAGTTTGGCTTGAATCCATATATCGGGTTGTGGAGGTTCGCATAGCCGGTGTAGAGGATGGCAGCCAGAATGACAACTAATTCTACGATGTAGCACTTGGCTATGAATCGTGCTTTAAGCCAAATCACAAACTCTCGGTCATCGTATCGTTTCAGAAGATTACTGATTATCCCACTCATATTATATCCTTCAATCAGTATAGGTTCTTTACGAACCATCAGTTACAGCATCAAATAACATAATCTAACCTGATGGTGTGTGTGCCCAGACACAACTCGCTTAAAAATACAAAACCGGATTTACCGCACTCACTGCATAAAGACGCTCTTCAGCAGGCGCGGTTTTTTGCGCTCCGCTGCAAAAGTCTTGTTGGGCGATGGAGCACCAGAGGATATTAACGTCTGCCCGATATGGTTCAGTGGCTTGAACGCTCCTTGCCGAGCAACAGCACCTTTACATCGCCACCTGCCTGAACGCTGACATACAGCAGGTAAGGCGCAAGAAACATCATGCCGCCGAAAAACGCTACAACCCCCAAGGCAATGCCACTGGTTGAGAACTGGTGACGCCAAGCCACCCAGATACCCGAAAGCCCCAAGAAGGTCATAAAATCAAAGTTGAACTGGCCAGACCAGGTCATGTCAGCAATATTGGAGAAAAAGATGGGAAGCAGATTCCATCCATGCTTGTTCCCGACAAAGATCGTGTAGCCGGTCAAGCATGCAAAAACCACAACAAGGTATATGCGGAACAGTTTCATTTCATCTTCTCCTTTCAATGATGTGCGGCACTGGAAAATATGACCGCTTCAGTAACATGCGCCGTCAGGTGTCACGTTGACTGTATTGATATGTTAACGGCTTTTAAATTCAACCAAAATGGCAAAATTTTTAAAAACCAACCCTTTTCGTTTGCCAGTATTTTGATTTCCAATAGGGATCATCTAATCGCGAAATCATAACCCCTTTTTCCGTAGATGCATGCAAAAAAGAATTGTTTTCTAAGTAAATTCCTACATGCATTACCATCCAACCTGTTTTAAAAAATACCAAATCACCTGAACGGAGTTTGTCTCTTTGAATTTCTTTACCGATCTGAGATTGCAACATAGCAGAACGAGGCAACTCTATACCAAATAATTCCAAATAGGTTAAATAGACAAAGCCTGAGCAATCAATACCATTTTTACTTAACCCGCCCATTTTATATCTGGCACCTTTCCATTGATCGTGTTGTAAGTACAATCTGCCTTTTACGGTTTCTTCATTTGCCAGGTATCTTCTTTTCTCATCCGACACTACAAACTTTTTTGAAGGCGTGGAATAAAACAGATGACTACATGCGGTCATTGAGAAACATAAAAAAAACACTGTAATCGATGAAAAAAACTTACTCAATTTGAATCCCTCACTGTCACATAAAATAGAACAGACAACGATAGGCATCAAGCGCTTGCCCGCAACGCAGCGAAGGCCGAGCCGCCTGAATGCCTTTG
>CAZOEW010000240.1:0-4609 GCA_964578935.1 uncultured Desulfobacterales bacterium
TGAACGGCACTCCGAACGGCGGGTATCTCATGGCGATGCTGACCAACGCCATGGTGAAATGCAGCGATAAAAAAGAAACCCCCATAATAACGGCAAATTATATTTCAAGGCAGATCGCCCAATTTCGAGCAACCGGAGCCTGAGACATCATTTTTATTGGGAAATCATGAAGATATGGCCGTCTGAATGTTGACTTCCATCACTTCCTGATTTGTTTTTTGTTCTCCTTAATGTTGATACAATCGTAAAAAGTCAGATGTGAGCGAGATTGAGACTTTCGGGGGAAAAGCGATTTTTATGGAAACGTTAAGAATTGCAAACTGTTTGAGGAGCTTGCGACGAGTTTTTGCAATTCAGTTTCCATAAAAATCACGACCCGAAAGACTCACGAAGCGAACAGACTGACTTTTTACGATACCGTCAATGTTCACGCTTCAACTGTCTTGAATTTCTCTTTCGGCGCTCCGCAGACCGGGCATTTGTCTGGAGCCTTCCTGTCAACCACGTAGCCGCAAACCTGGCAGACATGATAAGATTCCACCTTTTCCTTGATGACGTTCATAATGGCACGCTCATATAATTTCGCGTGAAAGCCTTCCGCGTCCCGGGCATGGCTGAAAACCAGGGCGGCGGCAGTTTCGCCTTCATCCTCGGCGTCTTTGATAAAATCCGGGTAGACATTTTCGCTGACGGATTTTTCACGCTGAAACGATTTTTCCAGATTTGTGTCCGTATCCTTGACGATCATTTCCTTCATCAAATTTAAGTTTCGGGTGGCATGGACCCGTTCCGCCTCGGCAATGGCTCGAAACAGCAGGGCGATTTGAGGGACGTCTTCTTCCAGGGCTTTTTCCGCGTAAGCCAGCAGACGGAAATATGCTTTTGCTTCACCGATGAATGCTGCATTGGTGTTCTTCCGGGTCTTTTCCTTCATGCTGAAGCCTCCATTTTTCAAAGGTTAAAATAAACATTGATATAGCAGGCTTTGAGTTACCGGGCAAGCCTCTTCCCCATCACGCCAAGGACAATGTGCACAACAAAACATCCGGATATCGAAAGGGGTTACGCGACCATCCGACCGGATATGCTTTCCGGTCATTCTCCGGGCTACTCCGGATAGCCGGTGATCTCCTGAATCTTCTTGAACAAGGGGAGAAGCTTTTTGTACATGTTGAGATAGACGCGCTGGTAGAGATCCTGATAAATCTCCACATTCTTTTTGACCGGCTCAAAAATACCCTCAACCCGGGTCATGAAACGTACCGCCCTATTGAAATCCGGGTATAATTTCAAACCCACGGCAGCATCGATCGCTGCGCCGAGGACGGAGGTCTCATCGGTGTGCGGCCGGTGAACGGGAAGTCCGAAGATATCGGCGGTAATCTGCATGATCGAATCGCTTCGGGACCCGCCTCCGGTGGCTCGAATCTCGGTAATGGGCACCTGATTCTTTTTCTCGGTCAGCTGCGCCCCTTCTTTGAGGGCAAAAACCAGTCCCTCAATGATGGAGCGATATACATGGGACCGGGTGTGGGTGTCTCCGAATCCGATGATGGAACCCTTGGTGTACGGCGCCAGTTCAGGTCCCGGTGTCCAGTAGGGCTGGCACATCAGGCCCATTGAGCCGGGAGGCACATCCTTTAAAAGCTTTTCCAGAAGCTCTTCCGGAGGAACTTTTTTTTCCAGCGCCTGGAGTCTCTCCTGAAGGCCGAACTCCTCCTTGAACCAGGAGACCATCCAGAGCCCCCTCACCACCGTCACTTCCGAATAGAATTGTCCGGGAATCGCCGATGGATAAGGAGGGAGGAGCGGGCGCAGTTCCACATATTTATCATTTTGCGTGTTGAGGGTTGCCGTGGTGCCAAAGCTGATGCATGCCCGATCCGGTGTCAGGCAGCCGCTGCCGATAACGTCACAGGCCTTATCGTTCGAAGCCGCAATCACGGGAAGGTTCTGGGGGATACCTGTTTCTTCGGCAGCCTTATGGGTGACATGGCCCAGCAATTCCGTTGGATTGACCAGTTCCGGAAGCTTCTCCTTCTCGAGGGGAAAAAGTTTCCATTTCAGATCCATCCTGCCTGCCCATCCGAACTTTTTGACATCAAAAGGGATGGTCCCGATGACATTTCCGGCTGAATCCCGGAACTCGCCGGTGATTTTATAGGAAAGGTATCCCGAGAGAAAAAGGAATTTATGGGTTTTGTCCCAGATCTCAGGCTGATTCTGCTGAATCCAGTTCGATCGGCAATATTGCGTGACGTATTCGATAAATGGATAAAGTCTCAGCACCTTGAGAACGGGAAAGGAAAACCCCGGAAGAACTTTTTTTATATCTGCCTTCCGCTGGTCCAGCCACACAATGGCCGGTCGCAGGGGATTGCCGTCCTGGTCGACATTGATCATCGTCAGTCGCTGGGTTGTGATGGTCACGGCTGCAATCGCCTCGCCTGGAAACTTGCCGGAGGCAAACAGCTTTTGGCAGGTCTCACACAGCATCCGCCAGTAATATTCCGGCTGCTGTTCGGCCCATCCAGGCTGCGCGGAAAAATACGGCTCGATCGGCGTCTTGACCAGATGGTGAATTCGACCGGCCAAATCCACCAGTGCGGCTCGCATCGATTGGGTGCCGGCGTCAATGGCCAGGATCAGCTCTCGATTGTTTTGTTCGAATTTCGGCATATTCAGCACCTGATAAAAATTGAAAAGCTTCAAGACCCTATTGAATGACTCTTTTCTCATCTTCCGGTATATCAAGACCGAGGGTTCCGCCGGGATTCATGATATTATTTGGATCAAAATGGGACTTCAGGGTCTTGAGAACGTCCATTTGCTCTTTGCCCAGATGCGCCTCCATCCAGGGGCCGAACAGCTTGCCCATGCCGTGATGGTGGCTGATGGAGCCGCCATATTTGACCATTGTGTCGACGATCCCGTTGTAAAACCCGGTATATTCTTCCATGCTTTCAGGCTTGAGTATGAATATGAAATAGAGGTTTGTGCTGTTTGAATAGAAATGGGAGGCATGCGTCATGCACACGGTTCCCGGCCGGTTCTTGATATAGGACCTTACACCCTGATACAGATTATGCAGATTGTCCCAGGTGACTGATGCTTCCAAGGTGTCGGCGACAATCCCATAGTCCATCCAGTCATCCCGCATGAGGGGCTCTTTATACCGGGTTTTCTCCCATTTCTTGACAGGGGCTCCGGTAAGATAAAGTGCCCCGTAACTTCCGGCAATTTTCCGGATCATTTTTTTAACGTGTCCGGTATATCCCTTTTCTCCTTCAACCGTGCCGACGCAAAGGCATCGCTCCATGGGTTTGAGCCCGAACAGGGAAAAGAACGCATTGATATAGCTTTTATCAGCCCCAAAGAGCTTGAGCCCGCGTTCTGTTTCTTCCGGATCGGAAATTCGATAGACTGCCGGAAGTCCAAATTCGCCCTGCATGATTTCCCGGCTGGCGGATACGGCATTCTCCCAGGTCGGAAACATGAACGCGAAACGCTGCCTGTTTTCCGGTTGATATCTGAAAATTCTCATGGTCAGTTCGACCAGGATGCCATAGGCGCCCTCACTGCCTTTCATCATGTCATTGACCTTTGGTCCGGTTGCCGTTCCTGAAAATTCGTAGGTCTTAAAGTCTCCGGCAGGCGTCACATATTCCTGGGCGAGGACGATGTGGTAGGCATCGCCATAGTAAGTTGAGGCCTGACCCGAGCCGAGGGTTGCCACCCAACCGCCCACCGAAGAGAGTTCAAAAGACTGGGGGAAATGCCCGCAGGTATATCGGCGTTTTGCATGAAATCTTTCAGGCGCTCGATTTAAGGCTTCTTCATAATCCGGACCCATCAGCCCGGGCTGTACGATAGCGGTATGATTTTCTTCATTCAGCGTGAGCAGTTTGTTCATGTGCGTGTTCAAAACCAGTGTTACACCGCCCTTTGCGGGGGTCAACCCCCTGGTTGCGGAGGAGCCGCCGCCGTAAACAACAATGGGGATCTTCTCGTCGTTGCAGTACCGGACTATTTTCTTTACGTCGCTTTTATCACGGGGATGAACCACAACATCCGAAACAGATCTGACGTTGTTCTCCCGCAAGTCCAGAACCTCAAAAAGCATCGCTCCGTGGCTGAATTTTACCCGGGTATACGCTTCGGTTGAAACATTGCCGCTCCCTGCGATTTCAGAAAATTTTTCAATCTGTTCCTTGCTGAGCCCGGGCTTTTTATCCAGGACGACAATTTCGTTTCCCTCTTTTTGCTTGATCCGGAAGTCTTCGTCCGAAAGGCGGAACTCCTTCTTCATCATATCATACCATGCATCGCTTGGATGCTTGAACTCATCTGGTCTCCCCAGCTTAAAGATCGATCGATAGGATTTTTGCGGCGGCGGTGTTTCTGTCCAGTCCGGTGTGAATCTCTTTTTTTCCGTCATGGTAATTTTCCTTTTCATCGTTCAATGTTCAATAACGTTTTGATCTGTTCCGTCCGGAAGCGTAAACAACTGGATCGTCCCGGCTATCTCTTCGGCTTTTTTCGCTTCGCCCCAGTCGAGATGATCCGCCGCGATGTCCGCGACTTTTTGTATCAGTTCCCTGCCGGGATT
>CAZOEW010000241.1:0-4568 GCA_964578935.1 uncultured Desulfobacterales bacterium
TGGCTTCGCGGCCCCCTGAAAGAATGGGCGGAAGAACTGCTGGATGAGGACAGGCTGAAGTCAGAAGGTATTTTAAATCCGGTTCTTGTACGAAATGCCTGGAAAGACCATTTGTCCAGAAAACAGAACCTGCAGTATCCGTTGTGGGATGTGCTGATGTTTCAGGCATGGAAAGAACAGCATACCATATGAAAAAAATTCTGATAACAGGGGTCTCCGGATTTATCGGAAGCGCGTTGTGCAATCACCTCCAATTAGGGCATCGTGTCGCGGGCCTCTACAACCGGGGAAAAGCCGGCTGCCCGGATCTGCCGGAACGATTCATGGCGGATCTTTCGGATCACGGCCGGATCAGCGAAATCTGCATGAAAGTCAAACCGGATGTTGTGATCCACTGCGCCGGCATCGCTCATCAGAAAGCAGGCTCCATAAACCGAAATGCCTATTTTCAAATCAACAGCGGCGCAACGGAAAATCTTGCCGAGGCTGCCGGCAAAGCCAATCCTCGGGTTCAATTTATTTTTCTATCTTCGGTTTCCGTGTATGGAGAAGACAGCCTGAACCTTCCTGTTTCGGAAACGCATCCCTGCAATCCAACCAGTGACTATGGCGCGAGTAAACTGGATGCGGAAAAGCGTTTGATGAGTCTGAACGAAAAAGGCCGATTGAAAAAAACAATCATACTTCGCCTTGCACCGGTTTATGACCGGGAATGGAGCTTGAATTTTGACCGCAGGGTCATGGCTCCGTTTCGGATGGCTTATCTGAAAATCGGCTCCGGGAATCAGGAGATGTCCGCGCTCGCAAGGCCCAATCTGATCGATTTGATTCAATTCCTGATCGATCATGAATTTCCTGTTGACGATCGAGTTATGATTTTGAATAGTTGTGATATGAAGCCCTATACGTTTCATGAAGTGTTGGACATATTCAGGCGATCGGAACGGTATCCGTCCCGACCCGTATTCAGGGTTCCGCTTCCATTGATTTTGTTTGCGACAACGCTTGCGGGTTACGGTTATCCTTCCAGAAAAGAGTGGATGCACGCATGCTATAAAAAGCTTGCATCCAGCTTGATTTTTGACAATAAAAGGATGCTTGAAACCGGATTTACGCCGATTTTTTCATTGGAGGATATCTATCTCGGAAGCCAAGATGGATGCGATCGTACTAAAACCGGCGACATGCCCCCATTCGAAGATATGCCGACCGGATAAGGAAGATAAAGAATTTGAAGTTTCCCAAAATATATAAAAATGTTGTTTTTGTGATCCTGATCGATCTGGTTCTGATGGTTGGTTCTCTTTATATGGCCTATCTGATCCGGTTTGATTTTGATATCCCAAAAGAGTTCTGGGAGGGTTTCAAGCGGGTTGTCCCGCTGACGGTTTTTATAAAGCTTTTTGTGTTCAACTATTTCGATCTGTACCGGGGGATGTGGCGGTACACCGGTTTTTCCGATCTGTTCAATATTGTGAAAGCATCGGTGACCGGTACGGTATTGATCGTCAGTATCGTTGTTTTAAGCAACCGGTTTCTCGGATACTCCCGTTCTATCTTCATCATTGATCTCTGTTTTACGATCCTGCTGGTTGCCGGGTTTCGGCTGGCCGTGCGGTTTTATTTTGAGAGAAAAGGTTCTGAAACCGCTTCGGCAGATAAAAAAGGCTTTTTGTCGATTATTTTCAAAACCCGGAAAACCAGGTTCAGGAAGCTTCTCATTATCGGGGCCGGCGACTGCGGAGAGAAAATTTACAGGGAGATTCGCGATAATTCAAAAATCGGCTATGAGGTTGTCGGATTTTTAGATGATAATCCGGCTAAGCACGGCCGGAAAATTCATGGTATCCCTGTTCTGGGTTCGATAGAAGAGATCAGGCTGATCGCGGAAAGTATTCGGGCGGATGAAGCGTTGATTGCGATTCCATCGGCAACGACTGATCAGATGCGAAAAATTGTGGGTTACTGTAAAGAAAGCGGGCTCGGATTTAAAACAATTCCCGGATTCGGGGAATTGATCAACGGAAATGTTACGGTAAACGCGATACGGGAAGTCGCCTATCAGGATCTGTTGCGCCGTGAGATCGTTCATCTGGATGAAAAGGGGATCGGATCCTATATCGAAGGAAAAACCGTTCTGGTTACAGGCGCGGGCGGTTCAATAGGCTCTGAACTTTGCAGACAGATCTGTCGGTTCAACCCGGGCAGGCTGTTGCTTTTTGAAAGAGCCGAAAGCCCCCTCTATGAGATCGAACTTGAACTCAAAAGAGACTTTCCGGATATTTCGATCATTCCGGTTCTGTCCGATATTCAGGATCTGCCGGCAATCAGCACGACATTCAATGCGCATCACCCGCAAATCGTTTTTCATGCCGCTGCCTATAAACACGTACCGATGCTGGAGCTGCACCCCTGGAAGGCGGTTGAGAATAACATTCGCGGCACCATGAATGTGATTGAAGCCGCCGGGAAGTTTGATGTTGAACGGTTTGTTTTTGTCTCCACGGACAAAGCGGTGCGGCCGGCAAACGTGATGGGCTCTTCCAAACGCGTAGCGGAAATGGTGGTACAGCACAGCGGAGATCGGAAAGCATTGAAGACCCGGTTTATGATTGTCCGATTCGGCAATGTTGTCGGGAGTGTCGGGAGTGTCGTTCCCCTTTTCAAGAAGCAAATCGCCGCGGGCGGACCGGTAACGGTAACCCACCCGGATGTAAACCGGTATTTTATGATGATTCCCGAGGCGTGCCAGCTTATTTTGCAGGCAGGGGCTTTGGGCGGGGGAAACAGCGGAGTCGCAATATACATCCTGGATATGGGCACACCCATCCGGATAGACGATATGGCGCGCGATTTGATCCGTTTTTCCGGATTTGTTCCCGATGAAGAGATCCGGATTGAATATATCGGCTTGAGGCCAGGGGAGAAACTTTTTGAAGAGTTGATAACGGACGGCGAGGGCATTGTGCCGACCAGCCATGATAAAATCATGGTTTTACGGAACCGGGAGCCTTCTCCGGCAAATTTGCTGGAAAATATTGATGAACTGATTGTTTTCGCAAAAGAACAGGATCATCAAAAAATAAAGCGGAAACTGCAGGAAATCGTTCCGGAATATAAACCTTTCGATGAGTCGTGAATCTTAACATGAAAAAAATTCTCGTTACCGGCGGAGCCGGTTTTATTGGATCCAATTTTATTCGTCACGCGCTTGCGCTTCGACCGGACTGGCAGCTGTTCAATCTCGATTCGCTCACCTACGCGGGAAATCCCGCGAATCTGGAAAATCTGCCGGAACCGCACGGCAGGCGATACCAGTTTATTCACGGCGATATCTGTGACATCCGGTTGTTGTCGAGTCTGTTTGAACAGGAGAAGTTCGGGGGCGTGATCCATTTCGCGGCGGAATCTCACGTAGACCGATCCATCCTGAAACCGGAGGCGTTTATTCAAACCAATGTCAACGGTACCTTCAATCTTCTGGAGGTCAGCCTTGAACGGTGGAGAAAAGAAAACAAACCCGGTGGGTTCAGGTTCCTTCATATCTCGACGGATGAAGTGTATGGAAGCCTTGGACCGGAAGGAAGCTTTACGGAAAACACTCCCTATGATCCTTCCAGTCCCTATTCCGCCTCCAAAGCGGCATCCGATCATCTCGTAAAGGCTTACTTTCGAACATTCGGCCTTCCGGTTCTGGTCACAAACTGTTCGAACAATTACGGTCCATACCAGTTTCCGGAAAAATTGATTCCCCTGATGATATTGAACATTATTGAAAACAAGGAACTTCCCGTATATGGGGATGGGAAAAATGTTCGTGACTGGCTCTATGTCATGGATCATTGTGACGCCCTGGTTACTGTTTTTGAAAAAGGCCGGCCGGGTCAGACATACAATGTGGGAGGCGGTACCGAACTTCAGAACATCGAGATTGTTCATCTTCTCTGTGATCTTCTGGACGAGCGTCTGAAACGTTCTCATGGAAATTCCAGCCGGAATCTGATACGGTTTGTAACGGATCGTCCCGGTCATGACCGGAGGTATGCGATTGATGCCTCAAAGATCAAAAACGAACTGGGATGGGAGGCATCCTACCGGTTTGAAGAAGCGATCGGTGAAACGGTCAACTGGTATCTCGCAAACATGGAGTGGGTGAATTCAGTCAGAAGCGGCGAATACCGAAACTGGATTCAGAAAAATTATACGGAACGATCAGAATGATGGAAGGAGACAGGAATTTCTCATGAATCAACGTAATGTCAGAATGAAAGGCATCATCCTTGCCGGCGGATCAGGAACAAGACTGTACCCGATCACACGCGTTGTAAGCAAGCAGCTTCTTCCGGTATATGACAAGCCGATGATCTATTATCCGCTTTCCGTTCTCATGCTGGCAGGCATCCGGGACATCCTGATCATATCGACTCCCGAAGATCTTCCGAATTTTTCAAAACTGCTGGGAGATGGCTCACAGTGGGGGATATCGTTCAGCTATGCCGAGCAGCCAAGACCGGAAGGCCTTGCACAGGCTTTTACCATTGGTCGGAATTTTGTCGGGGATAAGAGAG
>CAZOEW010000242.1:0-4565 GCA_964578935.1 uncultured Desulfobacterales bacterium
ACTCGAATGCCCGGCATCAGGTCATGAATAGAGCAAGGCGGGGGCAAACACTTTTCAGAGACGAGGATGATTCTGGCTGCTTTCTTGATTTCCTGATAGAGACAGCGGATATGGTGGAGAAGCTCGGCAACGGTGAGTCTGTTTGTGTTTTTTTGGGGTACTAAAAAGTAAAGGAGTTAAACATGGCTGGTCAGATAAAGCAACCTAAACCAATTCAGATCAATACAGGTGATGAAATCTCCAGAGGACGTTTTAGTAATTCAATGTTGATCACCCATAGCCCGGAAGAATTTATCTTGGATTGGTTACTGAATTCCCCAACAGGAACCCATTTGGTTTCAAGAATTATGGTTACACCTGGACATATGAAGAGAATCATCGCAGCGCTGAACGATAATCTGGCAAAGTATGAGCAAAAATACGGAACCGTAAAGAAAATTGAACCTGATGAACAAAAGTTCCACTAAAACTTTTCAGCATAAACTCGATGAAATAAGTGGATTAACTCAATTTGCGTTTTTGCGTGAGTCTTATTCACCCATAAATGGAGGCATATGTGACAACAGAACTGAACCGATACAGAAAATACGGTGAGCGGATAGAAGCACTCATACGCCCTGCAACCTTTCCTTTGGCAGTAAAACTGATTAAATCGGAAACTGAAATACAGCCCGAGTATAAAAGACCTTCCCGAGACATGGCATTACAGAATTTTCTCTGTCAAAATTTTAAAATGGCCCGCTCCTACGGTTGGACCATTGCCATTACGGAGGCAGATATAAACTGCAAAGGCGCACGCGCAATTTATGGATGGGAGATACCAACGGCGGAAGAAAAAAAGTGGGCTGAGGAATTCATCGTAGGTTTATATGCAAGGGACGGTGTTACAGCTAAAAAATTTGAGCAACATCTTTATACGCTGGATAATGAATTCGCAGGACTGATTATTTCTCCCTTAACACGGACTAAAATCGTACCGGACAGTGTAATGATATACTGTTTGCCGGCTCAGGCAATGCGGTTTGTTCAGGGTTATCTGTTTATGGAAGGGGGCGTCATGGAATTCAGCGCAGCCGGAAGAGTGGGTTCCTGCCATGAGGGTGTGGTTAAAACAATAAAAACCAACAAGCCGCAGTATGTCACTTTGGGCAATGGAGACCGAATCTGGGGAGGAGCCCAGGATTACGAAGTGATGTTTTCCTGCCCGGGAGAAAAACTTGATATCCTGATGGAAGGGCTTGAGAAGACTCATACTGCGGGCTTACGATATCCGATACCGCAGTATATGAATTATTCCCCGGGTTTTCAGGCATCATTTGAAAAGGCAGCCATGGATCGGGCAGGTGGTACGATTGTGAAGAAAAAATAAAAGAGATATGGGGGTCGCATCTTCTCTCTCGACAGATTGAATGAGATGGCCAGGATACTTGTTATCATCATTATCGGACTTCACGGGCTGATCCATCTGATGGGTTTTGTGAAGGCTTTTCATCTCGCAGAGATAAAAGGCCTGACTCAATCCATATCAAGACCTCTCGGATTATTCTGGTTTTCAGCTTTTCTGCTGTTTGCGGCCGCCTTGGTTCAATACGCAGTAAAAAATGAATTCTGGTGGCTCACTGCAATGGCAGGAATGATGGTTTCACAGGCGCTTGTCATTATTTTCTGGCAGGATGCAAAATTCGGAACTGTTCCGAATGCGATCATTCTGATCATCTCCATTGCCGCCTTTTTCAACTTCAATTTTAACCGAAATGTAAGCCATGAAATTGATGCGATATTTTCTACGGAATCGATCCCGGACCATTCCATAATCACCACGGAAATGATTGCTCACCTGCCGGCACCGGTTCAGAAATGGATAACCAATTCCGGCCTTATCGGCAGAGAAAGAATATCGACTGTCCGGTTAAAGCAACAAATTCAAATGAAAATGAAACCGGAACAGGAGAAATGGACGGATGCATATGCAGAACAATATTTTTCGATTGATCGGCCTGCTTTTATCTGGAAAGTGGATCTGCGAATGATGCGGTTTGCAGAGGTCGCAGGCAGAGATAAGTTCGTTAATGGAAAAGGCGAAATGCTTATCAAGTTTTTTTCAATATTCCCGGTGGTCCATAGCAGCGACAATGAAAAAATAAATACCGGAACCATTCAACGATACCTGGGTGAGATGGCCTGGTTTCCATCTGCGGCGATCAGCCCATATATCACATGGGAAAAGATTGACGATTTTTCCGCAAGGGCATTCATGACATATAAAGGGACTACCGGGTCAGGCGTATTTCATTTTAATGAAAAAGGAGACTTCATCAAGTATGGTGCCAAAAGGTATATGGGAAGTGAAGATGATGCCGAAATCAGAGATTGGATCATAACGGTTCGGGAGCATCGAATGATAAATGGTATCAAGATCCCTGTGAAGCTGGACGCCACCTGGAAATTGGAAAGCGGTGATTGGACCTGGTTGAAACTGGAAATAACCGATATGGAATACAATAAAAAAAGCGAATATTGACCGTTCAGGACGAGGCACACCCTTTTAAGTTTTTGATGGCAGTTGTATTTGTCAGTCTGCCCGGAGCGGATGAGGAATCGAATGTGATTCTATGGAGGAGAGATCGATGCAGAGAAACCTGGTGACAGGATGCAGCGGCTTTTTGGGGAGCCACCTGGTGGAAGCACTGGCGGCAAGAGGAGAGGAGGTTCGGGCGCTGGTTCGTCCCGCCAGTGAGAAAGACCACCTGAAAAGCCTTGGGTTGGAATTGTTTTACGGCGATCTGAATGATGTCCAGTCCCTGAGGACAGCCGCCCAAGGTATAGACCGCGTTTATCATTGTGCCGCACTCGCTGCTGACTGGGGAACCTGGGAGGCTTTTCGCATCGCCAACGTGACTGGTGTTCGAAACCTCCTGGAGGCGGCTCTGGAAGCTGGTGTGAGCAAGTTCGTTCACGTCAGCACCACCGACGTCTACGGGCACCCGGATTATCCTGCCGATGAGACCGCACTTTTCAGGCTTCGGGGCTGGCCATATGGTGATACCAAGATCGAAGGAGAGCGGCTGGTTTGGACTTTCTACCAACAGCACGGCTTGCCGATTACGGTAGTGCGTCCGGTCAATGTTTTCGGACCACGTTCGACCTCATTTGTGCTGGAGATTGCGGAGTTACTCAAGAGCGGGAGCATGGTACACATTGGAAAGGGGAAAAAACCTGCGGGACTGGCATATGTCACCAACGTTGTGGATGTACTTCTGCGCGCCGCGGATAATGAATGCAGTGTGGGCCAGGCGTACAACGCTTCCGATGGTTCGGACGTCACCTGGCGGCAGTATGTGGACCGGTTGGCGGAAATTATCAGGGTGCCCAGCCCGCGTGTTGTTGTACCCTACCGACTGGCCTATCTTGCCGGCTGGGCTATGGAGAAGGCCTACGGCGCACTTCGGATCAGGGCTCGTCCCTTGCTGACCCGGATGGCGGCGGAATTGTTCAGCACGCACCAGGGGTTCTCGATCAACAAGGCTCGCCGGGAGCTGGGATATGAACCTGAAGTGAGTTTTGACGAAGGGATGAATCGGGTGGAAGCCTGGTTGCGTCAGATAGGCTTTGACTGAATTCTGTCGATAAAGAACCGGTGCCGCGCTGCAACACTTCCCGTGTCCTTGACATCACAAGGGGGTTCATATTAAACTTCCGCGGCTACGAATTCAGCAGCAAAATCTTTTAATTGTAAATCCCATGGAGCAGGTCAATACCTCAAAATCGGCCCTGTTGACAGTTGTTACCGCAACGACGTTTATGGGACCGTTCATGGTGTCCGGTGTCAACATTATCCTGCCGGCAATCGACCATGAATTTTCGGTCGGCGCGGTACTGTTGAGCTGGGTGGCCAACGCCTATCTCCTTTCCACGGCGGTTATGCTGGTTCCGGTTGCCAAAATCGCAGACATGACCGGCCGTAAAAAAATATTTGTCCGCGGGATTGCGCTTTTCACACTGTCAACTGTTTTGATTGCCCTTTCCAGCACCATCTGGCAGGTCATTGGATTAAGGATACTGCAAGGTGCCGGTGCCGCCATGATCTCCACCACCGGGATTGCCATCATCGCCTCTGTCTTTCCATTGTCGGAACGCGGCAGGGCGATCGGTATCACCGTCGCCGCAGTCTATATCGGCCTCTCTTCAGGCCCCTTTGCTGCGGGGTATCTTTCAGCGCTCTGGGGTTGGCGAAGCATTTTTTTGGTCACTTTCCCATTAGGGCTTCTGTCGTTCTACCTGGCCGCAACCATGATACAAGACGAATGGATAAGCGCCAAGGGCCAGCCCCTGGATATTGCCGGTATACTGCTGTACGGGCTATCGCTTATCTTTTTCATGCTGGGCCTTTCGAGAATGCCCGCCCTTTCCGGTGTGTTTTTTCTTGCTGCCGGATTTCTCGGATTTTACGCTTTCATAAGACAGGAAGCCGGAACACCGTATCCGGTGGTAGAGATCCGGCTGTTCCAGGCAAACAGGGGGTTTTCTTTCTCAAGCCTGGCCGCGCTGATTAATTATGCTGCCAC
>CAZOEW010000243.1:0-4536 GCA_964578935.1 uncultured Desulfobacterales bacterium
GAAAATGACCTCTTGTCCTGTGTGGCTCCCCAGGTAGGAGATGAACTATATCATTTAGTCTTTTAATAATCAGGTTTTTATGAAAATCAAAAAACAGCTCTGTAACCAGTCTGTAACAATTTTTTGTCTTATGATGACTTCTATGTGTCATCGCTCTTTATCAAGAAAAGAGTCTTAAAATGTTTCACAATATTATAGAACTTTAAGCAGTAGCTTATCGATTCAAAGATACAAAAAATGAACCTTGTTACGAAGCACTTTTGGGAAAAAATACAAAGTAATAAATGACGATTTTAGCTGTCATAAATCAATCTAAAAACAATTTTAAATAGTCGTCCTTGTTGCATTAGATAAAAAAATTAAATGCCAATTGACTGATAATGTATGTGATATAAAATAATTGTAAAAAAATCATACCCAACTTGGTAACAACTTGTCAAATAAGAATTTTCCATAGCCTCATTTTTGCTAAAACAAAATTTAGGAAATATGGAACTGATAACATTTGAAAGTAAAGCGTACCACGAACTTGTTGGTAAAATCGATAAAATAGCAGGATACATTGCAAAATGTGAAACATCTGCTTCAATTGAAGAGAAGGAAATTTGGCTGGACAGTAACGAGTTGGCCGAATTGCTAAAAATAAGTACCAGAACACTTCAACGTCTCCGTAAGGACAACCTGATAAGTTATTCCATCCTTCGGGGAAAATGCCTTTACCGATTGTCTGATATTGAAGAATCCCTCCGGGAAAGGTTAATCCCAAGCGACCCAAAAACCCTGGAAGACTTTCGTAAAAAATATATGCTTCATAGTAACAAACAATTTTAAAATCCAACATCATGCTGTACATCGACAAAAATACATTTGAAGCCTGGATGGAGCGTATTCTGGAAAGGATTGAGATGCTAAACAAAAAAATTGAAAAACTCAACAATACCAAAAATCAATTGAATGGTGACTCCCTTCTGGACAATCAGGATTTATGTTTATTGCTTAAAGTGAGTAATCGCACGCTTCAACGTTACCGAAGTTCCGGAATCCTTCCTTATAAACGCATCCAGCAAAAAACCTATTATTTGGAGTCGGATGTCCATAAATTTATCAGCCAGGAGTTTGTATACAGGAAAAGAAATTAGGGAGGGGTAATCCCTCTACTTTTTTACAAATAGAATTCAACCAACTTTAATTTTCTGTTCCAAAACCGAATTACCATTTAATTGAACTATTTCCTTTTCACCTTTTTCAGGTTGTTTATCACTCAACGAAAGCTGAATTTTTCTTTCCAATGAAGATAATTCCGATTTTAGCTGTTTTAATTTGTCTTCCTTTTTCCATGAGCCATTTACAACCTCTTCGAAGACAGGAAGGTCTTTCGCTGCTTTTTCAGCGTACATATTGTGATTATCAATCAGTGATGGTATCCTTTCCAGGGCCTTTAAAAAATTAAGGGCTGCAAGTGTTGGGTCTTTTGCAATGTGACCGTTATTATACGAATATTTTATTCCACCCTGCCCTTCAACAAAAAAACGGTTTTCCTTAAAATCAAAACCATCTTTCATGCTGGCTTCTGTTTTTACAAGGATTTTAAAACCGTAAAGCGTTCCTATTTTTCTATACTCATCGTTGGTTCGGATATTTTCATTCATCTCGTTTAATTTTAGCCCGATTGCCTTTGGGTCAGGGCCATTTACACCATTGATTTGAATTAGATTTAAAATATTTCCGGAATCGTCTTTTTGAACACGATTCATCAAAAAATCCCAATCATTTTGCATTCGGGATACCATTTTATTATTCCCTTCAATACTCTGTTGAATATCTTCCAACCTGAAACGGGCCGAAGATTTGCTTCGATTAAATGCTTGTCGCTCACTTTCCAAAGTTGTGATTTGTTTTTCCAGTTTGGCTTTTTCCAATAAATCGGTATTGCCGGAAAGGATTGCCACATATTCAGAAAAATTCATACCTGACTTTTCATCTAAACTTCCTTCATCGATAGTTCTTTTCCCCAGATTATTGGATTTTAATTGTCCGATAAAAAGCTGTTTGTTATGAAGCAAGTTGAACTTGTACGAATCGAGGCTTTTTTCAACTGCGTAAATAATTACATCCACTTTATTCTCAGCACAGAATTTGGCAATTTCGTTGCCCCTGCGGATTGCCCTGCCTTCCCTTTGTTCCAAATCGGAAGGTCGCCATGGCGAATCCAAATGATGAAGGGCAACAGCCCTCTTTTGAGCATTCACGCCTGTTCCCAACATGTCGGTTGAGCCAAACAAAACCCTTATCCGTCCTTCGTTCATCGCTGCAATCATTGATTTTCTTGCCTGTTCCGATTTAGCCTCCTGAATAAAACGGACTTCATGTGCAGGAATATTATGGTCTTCAACCAACTTCCGTTTTATTTCACTGTATGGGGACCATTCACCCGGTTTGTATGTGCCCAGGTCAGAGAATACAAATTGTGTCCCTTTGTATTCATGATATTTTTTATAGTAATCCGATATTTGTGCAGCACAATGTGAGGCTTTGTTATCAATGTGATCTTGATAATGTGGGCTTATCATCCGCATATCCAGGGACATTTTTCGGGCATAGTTTGTTGCAATTAACATCCTGGCTTTTTCTTCCTGCTCCGAAAGTGGTGCCCTTCCCAATAAGGTTGCATCCCCATTTTTTGCAAAGGCAACCAGTTTTTGAATAAATTCTTCCTGTTGGGGCGTTGGTGGGATATTGTAGAGGATTTCATTCTTTTCCGGCCGGTCAATTCCTATATGTTTTGCCGTCCTGAAATCCGTTATTTCATTATAAAATGCTGCAAGCTCAGGAACTTTAATAAAATACCTAAACCGTTCCTTTTGAACAATCTCATTGGTTACCGAAAATTCATAATCAGTAGTTTTTTTGGCATAAACTGCTGCCCAGGCATCAAAGGTTTTTATTTGCTGCCGTTCCATTTCTTTTGGTCTCAGGTATTTAAAAAGAAGAAATAACTCCGTTAGAGAATTGGAAATTGTTGTCCCTGACAAAAAAGTTGCCCCCAAATCTTTTCCGGTTCTTTCCTGGATGGTTCTAATCGCAAAAAGCATATTTAATGCCCGTTGGCTTCCCAGTGGATTACCCATTCCTGCAACCCTGTCATGGCGGGTATTGAACATCAGGTTTTTAAACCTGTGGCTTTCATCAACAAAAAGATGGTCAATTCCCATCATTTTAAAGTCAACCACATCATCTTTTTTATTCTCAATTTCGTGGGCTATGGTTTTGAGTTTTACTTCCAAATTTTGTTGCCGTTTGAGCAATCCCTTTAACATGCCCCGCGAAACGTCCCCTCCCTGTTGACGGACAACCTGAAGGTTTTCTTCCACGCTGTCCAATTCAGCTTGTAAAATCTTCTTTTGTACTTCCGGGGATTGAGGTATCATCCCAAACTGTTCGTGAGTCAATATTACTGCATCCCAGGAGTTGTTTTTTATGTCGTGAAAGATTTTCATCCGCCTGGCAGGGGTAAAATCCTGCTTGCCCGGATATAGGACTTTTGCATAAGGATAAGCTGCACTGAAAGTCTGGGCAATTTCGTGGATATTGGCTTTTAAACCGACAATCATAGGCTTGTTTGCCAGTTTTAAACGTTTCATCTCATAAGCTCCGCAGCACATTATCAAAGTTTTTCCTGAACCAACTTCATGGTCGCAAATGCCGCCACCGTTTTGTTTCAACATCCAAACGGCATCTTTCTGGCTTGAATACAAATTGGATATCCCCAGCGCTTTTAAATCAAGTCCGGGTAAAGTTTGGTGAGAGCCATCGTATTTTGGACGCACATAACAGTTGTATGTTGAGTTGTAAAGATTAGTCAGTCGGTCTTTAAATTGCGGTGTTTGCTCTCTTAGCCAGTCAGAAAACCCATTCCTTATTTCATCAATTTTGCTGTTGGCCAGTTGCATGGCTTCGGCGTCCCTAACTTTTACCTCTTTATCGCCAACAATTATATTTTTTGTGATATTTGGTGTTGTATTCACCAGGGCATGTTTCATTAGTGCCACCCCATCAAAAAGACGGTTTTGCGATTTTATGGCATATTTTTCATAAATATTGGCATTTGTAAATTGTGCTTTAACTGAAAATTCATCAACCGAAGGGGAAAAATGGATATTTGTTTCTGTTTTGAATAAGTGCGATGCATACTGGCTGTAAATATGTGCCGGAATCCACCTTTCCCCAAAATTAAAATCCAATTCATCAAAAGGAATTGATTGTGGTTTTGCATTTTGAAGAACTTTTAATGAATCTTGTGCAAGAATATCGTTTGGATGCTCCCTCAGATAATCTTCAATTTTCTCCGCTTTTTCAACTACATTACCAGCTATAAATTTATCCGCCACTTCGTAGTTTTGAACCAGAGGATTAAAATAAATTCGTGAATGAAGTTCTTCGACCAATTCTTCCCTGCTTTTTCCTTCCAATAACGAAAGCATATAAGCAATATTCACTTCCCCAAATTTGTTTAACGAAGCTGCAAGGGCTTCTTCT
>CAZOEW010000244.1:0-4485 GCA_964578935.1 uncultured Desulfobacterales bacterium
TGGCGGTGTATTAAACTACGGCCGGAACAACAATGAAGAGGTTATCGCACTCATGTAGGCGGGCCGACGGGAAACCCAAGAATCCCAGCGGATCAAAATCTATCACCAACTGGAAAAACTACTCTACGATAATTATATGGATATCTATCTCTTTTACCCCATGATGATTGTCGCTTCCAACAAGAATCTTCAGGGATTCAATACCGACATGTACAGGCAATACGGTGAAGTTTTTGTCCGGTCGCATCCTTATTGGTTTAAAGACGGCCGGCCGTAAAGAATCCGGATAACCCTTGTGGAGGCTAATAACGAAAGTTGTGTTGAATTATTTTCTTCCATTGAGAGAAAAGAGGATCATGTCTGGGGAAAAAAGCGTAACCCCCCGAAAACCTCCAATTCAAAAACGATCAAGGGAAACCGTTGAAGTAATATTAGAGGCAGCGACTCAGGTTTTCATACAGATGAGGTATTCCGCAGGGACCACGAACCGTATTGCCGAAAGAGCCGGTGTGTCCATCGGGTCTCTCTATCAATATTTTCCGAACAAAGATGCGATCCCGGCAAGTCTTGCGGAACGGCATTTAACGGAAAGTTTCACAGCCGGATCATGAAAACCGCTCCAACACAGCCCCTCCCTGATCTGTCTTCCTTTCTCTGCCCTGTCCTTTTGCGGCAAGGCCGATCTATCCTGCATCAAGAGAGGACTTCCTTGTTATCCTTTCTTCTGTGTTCACCCATGATCGGCCTCCCAGTCAATCCGGCTGACCGATTCATTGAAACGGCAGATCTCTTTTTCTATCTCCTCTATTCTTTCGGGCACCTCTTTAACGTTATTCTCTTTGCATGCGGTTTCAAGATTAAACGCCGCCTCTGCAATTGCGTTGGCGCTGAGATTTCGGGCCGCCCCTTTCAGGCTGTGCGCCTCTTTCTGTAAAGCATCCAATTCCTTATCACTGATCAATGCCTTTAATTTGTTTACCGTTTCCGGAAGATAGTCTGTAAATTGCTGCAAGATCTCCTGCAGCGCCGCTTGATCTCCCACAACCCGCTCAAGAGCCTCTTCGAAAAGAAAAGGCGGATTTTCATTCTTTTGATCAAGATCCGTGTCTGTCAGATGATTCTGTTGAGATTTTTTTTTCGGACCTGGTACATTTAAACACCACTTTCCAACCTTCTCAATCAGTTCAGCCGCCTTGATCGGTTTTGAAAGATAATCGTTCATGCCCGATTCCAGACATTTTTCATGATATCCGCTCATGGCATGAGCGGTCAAGGCAATGATGGGAAGATCTTTCCAGTCTGACTTCAAACTCCTGATTTTTTCCGTAGCGGTAAAGCCGTCCATTTCCGGCATCTGGATGTCCATCAGGACAAGATCATATGGTTTGCCGGCAATTGCATCTACAGCCTGCCTTCCATTTTCCGCGATATCGACATTATATCCTGATTTTTTCAGGATATTCTTCGTCAAAAGCTGATTTGTCTTGTTATCCTCTGCAAGCAAAATCCTGACGCGCTGCTTTTTGTTTTCCGCGATAGAATATTTTGTTAAAATCGGTGTGGTTTTTTGGGTTTCATAATTATCAGAGACACTGCACAGTGCGGCAATACTGTCATACAGTTTCATTTTTTTGATCGGTTTTCCGAGATATGCCGAGAAGCCGATATCGTGAAGACGTCTTGTATCTCCCCGTCTGCCCAGGCTGGTCAGCATCACCAGTTTTGTACTCTTCAGCATCTCCTCATTCTTAATACGCAACCCCAGTGTTTCACCATTCATGGAGGGCATCATCATATCGATAACTGCAATTTCATAAGGCCTGCCCATTGCAGCGGAGCGCAGTTTGGTTAATGCCTCATTTCCATCACCAGCCTCGTCGACACTGCATCCCCATGAGAGGAGATGTTCTCTGATAATCAATCGATTCAATGCATTATCGTCCACAATCAGAATGCGTCGGCCTGAAATGTTTTTTGTGTAGCAGATTTCTTTTTTCCGGCCCTCATCCTGTTTCTTAAAAATCACAGAGAACGAGAATGTTGATCCTTTTCCGTTTTCACTCTTGACCTGAATCTCCCCTCCCATCATCTCAACGATCTGTTTTGAGATTGCAAGCCCGAGTCCTGTTCCGCCATATCTTCGGGTAATGGATCCATCTGCCTGGCTAAACGAACTGAATATGCTGTCAATTCGATCTGCTGGAATGCCGATCCCCTTATCGGAAACCCTGAAACCGATCTCAGCTTCCTTATCATTTTCTTTTTCGAGAAAGACCTCGACAACAACATCTCCTTTTTCAGAAAACTTTATCGCATTGTTTATCAGATTGATTAAAACCTGACAGAGCCTTCCTGGGTCTCCAATGAGAAGACAGGGCACCTCATGGTGAATATAGCAAAGGAATTCAACACCTTTTTCTTCCGCCCGTAAAACAAGGGGTTCACACATATCCTCTATGGTTACCCGTAAATCAAACCCAATGTTTTCAAGATCAAGTTTTTTGGCTTCAATTTTTGAAAAATCCAGAATATCATTGATTACCGATAAAAGAGAATCCGCGCTTTTCAAAATGGACTGCATATATTCTCTTTGACCTGCATTCAATTCGGTATCAAGCATCAGCTCTGCCAACCCCATGATTCCATTCATGGGAGTGCGTATTTCATGACTCATGTTTGCCAGAAATTCACTCTTTGCCTTATTGGACAGTTCAGCCTGAATCGCCATCTCATTTGTCTTTTTGATGGATTCATCCAGGATCCGGTTTGTTTCCTCCAGTTTACGATTAACCGCTTCGACTTTTCGATATTCATTTCCAAGCATTTCATTTGTATCGGAAAGCTCTGCCGCAGCCACGTCGGTCATGAACATGGATTCTCTTAACTTTTGATTCAAATCCATCAATTCATTTTCCGCATCCTTCATTTTGGACACATCAATAAAACTGTCGACAATAAACTCATCCCCATCAATCATTATCCGGCTTATCCGCCTGAGGACAGGAACTCTTTCACCGTTTCCCCTGATAATCTGATCCTCTATTTCGCTCCTGCTTGCACCCGGATTGGAATCGGACATTTCATTGTCTGCCGAACTTTCAAAAAGGTCTGTATATTTTCTCTCCAGAAGTTGTCTTTTTGAAAGGCCGAACATCGCCTCGGCACTCTTGTTCGAATAAATGATGCTGTGATTTTTGGTGTTCGTGATGACAAATCCATGCTGGATGGCTGCAAGAATGATCTTGAGGCTTCCATCAGATTCGAATGGGAATTCTTCAGCCATTGTTTCTATTTTTCCAATCCTGTCGGGGATTATCAGACACCATCTCAACAATGGAGATAGGATTCAATACTGACAATATAGAAAATGAATTTTTTCAAAACCATTCACGCTGAAAGAGGGAATTCCTTTTTTTTTAAGCGTGATACGAAGTCACTGTCATGAGCAATCTATTACACAAAATCATTCGAAAACAAAAGAGTTTTTTAAGACAACTCGAAAAAATCATTCACCATCCAACCAAAATTTTGATATGATCCCCTCATGATGAAACCCAAAATAATCATTATCTGCGGACCAACCGGTGTAGGGAAAACCACAGCGGCAATCAAACTTTCACAAAAATTCAAAGGAGAAATCATTGGTGCGGATTCGATGCAGATTTACAGGGAGATGGATATCGGCACGGCAAAACCAACCCGAGCCGAACAGGCTGCCGTGGCACATCATCTGATCGACGTGGCCAACCCTGATGAACCGTTTGATGCTGCATTATTTGCTGAAAAAGCGGATCAGACTATCCATTCTCTGCTGAGTCGAGGAATCACGCCGTTTATCGTCGGCGGAACCGGACTCTATATGAAGGCACTTCTACACGGCTTATCCAGAGCAAGGCCTGCGGCCCGGAACGTTCTGAAACGGCTGAAAAATGAGGCTGAACAATATGGTTCGGACAACCTGCATCGCCGTCTTCTAGAATGTGACCCCAAAGCAGCTGAAAAAATTCATCCAAACGACACATTCAGGATCATAAGAGCGCTTGAAATATTTGAGATCACCGGAAAACCGATTTCCGCAATTCATGATGAGCACCGGTTTTCCCCAAAAAAATATCAGGCATTAAAAATCGGCATACATCTGGACCGGGAAACGCTCTATGAACGGATCAATCGGCGTGTTGACCTAATGATGGAGGATGGTTTCCTGGATGAAGTCAACATGCTGCTGAAAAAAGGATATTCGCCGACTCTGAAATCAATGCAATCCCTTGGCTACCGTCATATGCTTGAACATCTTTCAGGTGACGTTTCCTATGAGGAGGCGCTTGAGACCATGAAACGGGATACCCGGAGATATGCAAAACGCCAACTGACCTGGTTCAAAGCAGATCCGGAAATGAAGTGGTTTACCCCTGACCAGGTTGAACAGATGCAATACGAAATTGAACGCTTTTTTGCGTGACCATTCATAAATGACTTTATTTT
>CAZOEW010000245.1:0-4462 GCA_964578935.1 uncultured Desulfobacterales bacterium
ATAAATGCAATTCAAGGCGGTGCTGGTGCGCCGCCTTGAATAATTTAATTAATTTCTTCCTAACTTATTCATCAATAGCCAAAATGGCACTAATCAGGTAAGGTGATCTCACCAGCGGCATAAGCAGCTGCACCTGCGGCCAACTTGTCCTTGATCTCCTGGGTTACGACACTGTCAAAATCATGGAAGGGAGCCAAGCCAGCACCACCAACGTAGTTACCAGCAGGAGCGGTACCTTCCTTAGCCATCTTCAGCAACTCGAAGAGTCCGGGGGTGATCAGTTTCATGGCTGATGAAACGAGACAGGAATGGGCTTCTGGAACAGTGTTCCATTGGTCATCATCCACGCCGATGCAGAATAGGCCTGGATTACCAGCAGTCTCAATCAAAGCACCGTTACCGGTCTTGCCACCAGCGCCAAAGACAACATCAGCACCCTGCTCAATAGCCTGTTTGGCCGTTGCAGCGCCCCACTCGGGATCGGTGAAGGCAACATCCAAACCACCAGGATGGTAGGTTGAAATAACATTGATTGTGGGATCAACCCATTTCGCTCCAGCAATATATCCCTTGTTGAAGAAGACAACGGGGGGAATAATGTCTGTGCCGAGGACGGCAGCGACAGTCTTGCTCTTGGTGAGCATGCCAGCGAGGACACCAGCCAGGAAACCAGAGTTGGCTTCATCGAAAATCAAACCGGTGACATTGGGGACCACTTCGGCCCATTGTCCTTGATCGACACCGATGAACCATACATCAGGGTTGGCTTTGGCAGCTTCTACCGTGGCTGTTCCCATGGCAAATCCAACAGTAACGACGACATCGTAGCCTTTGTCAATGAAGAGGGCCATGTTTGCCTGATAGTCCTTGGCATCCTTGGTCTCGACATAGTTGATAATGGCGTCAAGATCTGTCTCAGCCTTTTGAACACCAGCCCATGCTGATTGGTTAAAGGACTTGTCGTCCACTTCGCCTACATCGGTGACCAACCCGACACAGAAGACTTCCTCTTTTGCACAATCGGCCTCAGTTGGCTTGCCACCAAACAAATCACAGGCGGACAAGAGCATACTGGCAACGATCAAGAGGCTTAATACGGTAAAGATTTTTTTGCTCATTTTTTCTCCTTCTCCAAATTAGTTAATGATTTTTCAGCCTAAAATAGAACCCAATTTAGACTGTTCCTAATTGTCAAGTATATGTCATATGCATAAACTTGACAAGGTGATTCTATTTCTTTAAGGATTCCTCCAGTTCGGGTGGAACCTGATCCGTGAATATGTGGTCTGCCTGGCGGGCTTCGCCACCTTTCATACCCAGGATGGAAACCAAAGCTGCGATCATAAAGATCGGGCCTATGATGAAAATTGACGAGTAGTTGTTTCCAGTTAATTGAACGATCCAACCATTGATATTGGGACCGGCAATAGCTGCCAGGGTGGAAAAGAGGTAATACAAGCCTGTGTAGGTACCAATTTTGATGGCATTGGTCAGGTCCACCACCATGGGCAATGAGTTGATGTTGACCAGTGACCAACTCAGACCGGCAAACATCAGAAGAAGACCTACAACTGGCACATTGCCAAACATTGGTAGAGTAAAGAGGGGTACCAGGAGCATATCTTTGGTAAAGAAGAAAATACTTCCCATAATGGCTATCATAAGCGCCAGTCCTATACTGATGGTCTTTTTGCGCCCGATCCTGCCACCTATGTAGCCGGCAGGTAACGCGCCTATTACGAACATTAATGAGTTCAATGTGAGGATCTGTACACTATCCGCCTCAGTCATACCCAGATATTTATTGGCATACAAGGTGAAGAAGGTCTCAATGGCATTCATGGCTACAAACCAGAAGAAAATGGCAAAGAAGATGCGCAATGCATCGTGCTGCTTTTCTTTGAATAACTCCGCTAAACTTTTCCAAAGGTTGGGTCTCTCAGCGTTGGGGTTCTCTTCATATACTTTTGGTTCGCGAATGAAGATAAATACCAGTAATACTGCCACAATGACCAGGATCGAACCAAGCCAAAATGGATAGGCTTCATTAATTTTATAAAGGCGGGCACCGATCAGAAAAGCGATGATCGAACCGATACCGCCCATAAAGTTGATGACACCGTTGGCCTGTGAACGGAAACGGGAGGGGGTGATATCGGGCATCAGGGCGACAATTGGTGTGCGCCAGATGGCCATTGCCAGCACGAAAGTCACTGTGCAGGTGACAAACAGGGGCAAGCGTGCACCATCAGCAATATTCAGCATGGGAATGGCAACCATGGGAGCGATCGCCAAAGCGATGGCTGCGATGGGGGCGGCTGAAAGCATGAAGGGCAAGCGACGTCCGATCCTGGTGCGCAGGCGATCAGAGATGGAGCCCACTGCCGGCTGGATAAAGAGGGCGGCAATGTTGTCGATGGTCATGAAGAAGCCGATCATTGCCGGTTGCACGTTGAATTTATTGGCCAGGAAGAGTGGAACGAATGAATTGTAGACCGCCCAAATGACCATGACACCAAAAAAGCCAAAACCTAGTAAAAATGTCCTGCCGTAATTAAGTTTTTTCATGAATTCTCCTTTTCAATTTAATAAGCAAAAAATTTACTCTCTGGACTTTTCGTCCAAATATTGCTTCAGGAATTTCCGATCTGTTTCATCTAAGTGGGCATTGAGTAACAGGTCTGGGCGGCGCTCCAATGTACGAATCAGGGATTGCTCATGGCGCCAACGGCCGAGAGCGGCATGGTTGCCGGATAGCAGGACTTCGGGCACCTGCCAGCCACGAAAGTCGGGCGGTTTGGTGTAATGGGGGTATTCGAGCAGGTCCCCAGAAAATGAATCGTCCTGAGTGGCTTCGGCATCGCCCAGTACACCGGGGAGGAGCCTGGCTATGGCATCGAGGATGACCAGGGCGGGGAGCTCACCGCCGGTGAGAACATAATCACCGATCGAGACCTCATGGGTGACGAGATGTTGACGGATGCGCTCGTCATAGCTTTCATAACGTCCACAAACCAGGGCGAGGTGGGATTGTTGGGAGAGTTCGCGTGCAAGTTCCTGGTCAAAGAGCCTACCCTGGGGACAAAGAAGGATCACCGGGCAGGAGGGGGGAGAACCAAGAATGGATTCAACCGCCGCAAAGACAGGCTCGGGTTTCATGATCATACCGCCGCCACCGCCATAGGGCGTGTCATCGGTGGTGTGGTGGCGATCGGTTGCCCAATCGCGGATGTTATGGGTGTTGACCTGCAAGAGGGAATTCTGGATGGCTCGCTTGAGGATACTGATCTCAAGGTAGGGTTGAAATACTTCTGGAAAGAGACTGAAGATATCCACCAGCATGGCAGAATTTTATCATAGGAAAGAAAAATAAGTCACCAGTCAAAAATGAAAGCTTGATTTCCAGAAAAAGAATGTTAGGATAATTAGTGAATTGTTAATGATCGCAGGTTTGTATAGAAAAATACGGGGACGGGATTGCGATAAATTTGCCTGGGCTGATTTGTCCTGGTGTTGGACAGGAACTCCGACAAGCAGGTACAACCTTGACGGAGCCAAAAAAAAGATGATATCATGCTACCATGTACCTAAAGGGCAGTAAGTTATCCTTGAAACCGAAACGCAGGCGACCAAACCTGTTTCTGGTTGTATTCCTAATGCTGGCGATCGGTGGATTGATCTACTTGAATATCATGGTAGTGCCAAACATGCAACCCTTACTGATGCCTACGCCCACACCGACGCGTGACCCGGTCTCATACGAAATTGAAGCAGAAGGATTGGCGAGTGAGGGCAGGTATGTTACAGCAATAGAGACTTATAAGCAGGCGGTGAATGCCAACCCGCAAAACGTGATGAATTACATCAACCTGGCGAAACTCCAGATCTACACCGGTGCATATGAAGAAGCCAAGGTCAATGCTGAGAATGCGATCCTGTTAAATAAAAATTACCCCGAGTCTTATGCACTGTTAGCCTGGGCCCTGGGATTACAAGGAAATTACCTTGAGGCTGAAGTCTATGTGAAGCAGGGTATCCAGGTGGATACAAACAGTGCCTTGGCACATGCGATCTATGCCTATATCCTATCGCTGCGGTTGTCCGAGGGTCTGGGTGAAATTGGCACGGTTGACCTGGCGATCGAAGAATCACGGACAGCTTTGACCCTGGATCCGAACCTGCTGGAAGCGCGGTGGGCGAGAGGGTTTGTACTGGAGGTGACCAGCAACTATACCGAAGCCGTGGAGGAACTTGAGGTCGCTGTGCAGATCAATAGCTATATTGCAGAATTACACCTGGCATTAGGCCGAAATTATTCTGCCCTGGAACAATACGACCAGGCGGTGTTTGAGTTTACCAAGGCCTATTCGCTCAACCCGACGGATCCGGATCCGAACTTCTACATTTCGAGGGTATATGCCAGGCTGGGTGAATTTGCCAAGGCGATCCAATATGCAGAACA
>CAZOEW010000246.1:0-4381 GCA_964578935.1 uncultured Desulfobacterales bacterium
GTTGCCGAAACCAAATCGTTTTTCCTTGTGGTCCTTCAACATGAGAAAGGAGAAAATGGCTGTGTATGAATTACAATTTGACCCAACGATCTGTGAAAAATGCGAAACCGTTGACTGCCTCGTAGAGTGCCAGTATATGCGTTTTGACAGGGAATCCGCGAAGAAGGAAAGGCTGGCTATTTTACGCGGTGAAGACTCTCCGGTTCTTACCGATTGTCTCACCTGTTATGCCTGCGAAGAGTATTGCCCTTACGGCAATCATCCCTTTTATCAGATTGTCGATCTGCAGGAGAAAAAAGGCATTATGCCGGCTCCTGCTCCGATCATCAAACAGCAGATCATCATGATGCAGCCCAGAGGAAATATCAAACGTACCGAAATCAAGCAGCCGGTAGTCGATATGTGCGCTTTTCCCATGCTGTCCGGATGCATCCGGGGCAGCCTTTTTAAAGGCGTTTCAACCATCAGCGGAATTGATATTTTCTGCAACATCATGTGGCTTCATTTCGCGAAAAACACCGTAATCCGAAAACGGGTTCCGGAAGTGATCGACACCATTCAGGAAAACTTTTTAAAACAGAACCAGATCGAAGAGATCATCTGTTTTCACGATGAATGTTACGGGACCTTTACACAGCTCGCGCCTGCTTTTGGAATCGAGGTTCCATTTACGCCGATCCACCTTTTCGACTATCTGAACAAACGGCTGGACGAGCTGAAAACCGATATTCGTCCTATCGGAGAAAAAATTGCTTACCAGAGGCCTTGTTCCAACAGACTGGTTCCGGAGTCTGACAAATGGCTTGATGATATTTTCCGGAAAATCGGTGCAGAACGTGTTGAACGCGAATACGACCGGCGAAATGCGCTGTGCTGCGGAGGTGTGCCTCGCGCGCAGCAGCGGGATGAACTGGCAGATGATATCCAGAAAAAAAATCTGGATGATATGCAGAATTCCGGAGCAAAATATTGTGTCTTCAACTGTCCGTTCTGTATGTTCACGCTGGGTGAGGAAGCAAGTAAAAGAGGGCTCATGCCCATACTGGTTAGCGATCTCTGCCAGATGGCACTGGGACAGTAACGAGGGAGGATAACGGATATGGGAAGAATACTTGAGAAACTTGCCGGAATTGTCGGCCCGGAATATGTTTCCGATCAGCCGGAAGAACGATATCTGTATTCAATGGATCCGGGTACAATGGCTCCCCGAATGCCGGATATCATTGCCATGCCGGGAACCACCGAAGAGGTTTCAAAAATTGTCCGGATGGCAAACGAGGAAAACATTCCGGTTGTACCGATGGGAGCCGGCCTGGTTCTTTCCGGACTGACCCGCGCGCTCAAAGGGGGAATCATTCTGGATCTGAAACGGATGAACCGCATTCTGGAAGTGAATGAAATCAGCCGGTATGCCGTAGTAGAGGCCGGAGCCTCTGAAGGTATGCTTCAGGCCTATCTCAAAAAACATCATCCAGCACTGAAACATTCCATGCCGGATGCCCCCCCCATCGCGACCATCGGGGGCAACATAATGATTCACGGGTCAGGTCATATGTCTCACGCCGCGGGCTTCCACTCCGATATGCTGAACGGTTTGGAGGTGGTGCTGCCGACAGGCGAGATTACAAAAATAGGTTCATGCGCCACTTCCCCTTACTGGTATGCCCGTGCTCCGCTTCCCGATCTGGCAGGACTGTTTCTGGGCTGGGCCGGCACAACCGGCATTGCGACCAAACTGGCTATCAAGCTGTATCCGAACTATCCGCATAATGATATTGGAATTTTTGTTACCGACAAGCCGGAGACCGTTCCGGATATTCTGTATCGTATTACAGGGGTTCAGGTAGCGGAAGACATGACAGCGTGGATGACTCCGAAGCCTTTATGGGCAAATGGATTTCAGCATATCAATATCAGCTATGGCGCGAATTCAACCGAGGAACTGGTCTGGAAGAGAAATTTGATCCGGGCTTCCGTAAAGGAGTATATCGATAAAAAAGAAGCCGGATTCATGGCGATTCCGCCGATTATGAAAGGCCGTTTTCTTGCGATACCCTCAGCCGATCTTGCCCGCTTTGCTGATACGCGCAAGGGCGGTGGGTTTGAATATGTCGGGGCCATCATGCCGGTGGAACTTTTCCCGAAAGCGTATGACAGCGGAATGAAAATTGCCGAGCGCCTCCAGACCACCTATTCAATGGGGGCCAGAATTATCGGCGTAAATCATTGCATGATGTTTTTTTATGCGTATGCATTCAACCGGGCGGACAGCGAGGACGTGAAGCGTGCCCAGGAAGCGCTGGAAGCAACCAACCATGAAGTAATCAAAATGGGAGGACTTCCCTGGAAGGCTGAAGAGCCGGCACAAAAAGAGATCATTGAAAAAATGGACCCCAAGATGTTCGAACTCATGAATCGTGTCCGGGATATGCTTGATCCAAATAGAATTATGAACCCCGGCAACTGGGAGGTTGACTGATGAAACATGCTGAAATTCTTCACCGGTGTTTTCGCTGCGGCTACTGTAAATTTCCGGACAACTATACCGACTTAAACTGCCCTTCCTACCTGAAATTTCGTTTTGAAACCTATTCGCCGGGCGGACGAATGTGGCTTTTGCGAGGGCTCCTGAACAAGGAAATCGAACCAACACCCCGATTTCAGGAAATCTTCTTTTCATGCGCGACCTGCGGAAACTGTCTGGAGCACTGTGCTTTTCCGGAGTTCAAGGAGAGTATTCTCGAGGCGTTTGCCGCGGGAAAGGAAATGCTTGTGGATTCAGGAAAAGTCCCTGCGCCGGTGCGCGACTATTTGACACGGATATATGATCATGGCAATCCTTTTCGGCAGCCGGCAAAAAAAAGAGAGGAATGGGCAGAAGATGTCGAACGGTTTTCAAATCACGAATACCTCTTCTATGTAGGCGATGTAGGCTCCTATGATGACAGGGGAAAGGAAATAACACGTTCCGTTGCCGGTCTCATGAAAGAACTGGGGGTTTCCTTCGGGATTCTCGGAAAGCTCGAAATATCAGACGGAAACGATGCCTGCGCCATGGGGGAATCGGCCCTCTTCAAGCACCTTGCCGAAAAAAATATCAGCCAGTTCAAGGAAGCCGGTGTTCAAAAAATTATTGCCCTGTCGCCTCATGGTTTTCATGCCCTGAAAAATGAATACCCGAAGCACGGCGGCCAGTTCCAGGTCTTTCACTATACCCAGATGCTGGCTCTTTTAATCGGCCGGGTAAAATTCAAGCCTGCCGAAGATTCAATAACGGTAACGTTTCATGACCCCTGTTACCTCGGCCGTCACAACAAGGAATACTGGTCGGCGCGATCCGTCCTTGGAGCCATACCCGGAATCCGGTTGAAGGAGATGGATCGCTCCATGCAGAATGCCCTGTGCTGCGGCGGCGGCGGCGGAAATTATTTTACCGACATTTTAGGCAGCGGCCCGGGAGCTCCCGCTCGTGCCAGAGTTCTTGAGGCAGCGGGAACAGGCGCTGAAATCATCGCGGTGGCCTGCCCTATCTGCGCGAACATGCTGGAAGACGCCACAAAATCGGAAAACCTTGATCAGCGGATTCAGGTCAGGGAAGTGTCGGAGATTGTACGCAGCAGGATGGCGAGTTAAACAGAAAGATCATCTGCGGATTAAAACGGATTACTCGAGTCCGGTTCCGAAATCATATTTCCGTTTGATAAATTTCAGGATTACGGAGGTTTCTACACGAATTACACCGTCAATCCCGCTGATGCGGTTATAAACAAGGTCGTTCAGATCTTCCAGCGTTTTTACAACGAATTCCGCGTTGATGTCCGCATCACCTGTCGTCATCACGATGTACCACAACTCTTTGATCTCTTTTAACTGCTGTATCACATTTTCAATCTTTTTCATCTCAACATGGATATAGAGATCTCCCGTAATGGTAAACCCCAGCTTAAGCGGGTTGCTCACAGCGACAATCTGGAGATACTCTTCATCGATAAGCCTTTTCAAACGGGTCCTGACGGTAGCCTCTGAAATTTTCAGGCGCTTTGAAATTTCAGTGTTTGAAATTCGGCCATCCTTTTGAAGCAGACTGATCATCCGGGAGTCAATCTGATCGACCTCTTTTTTTCTGTCCGGCCTTGTCCTGGAAATATTTTTCTTCATCAGCGTTTCCTTCCGTCTCCTGTCGCGATTGCCAAAAACGTATTTCGATTCTAATTTATAGTTTTCGTTATTTAATAGCATAATTTTATTTATTTTCGTATCATTTTTTTTGTATTTTTGTGTTTATCGTTTTTTATCTTGATTTTTAAGAGATTTTCTGTCAAGTGTTATCCAGGTGTTTCAAACAGTAGCAAAATAGGGGTCAGGTCTTGAATCTTGACAA
>CAZOEW010000247.1:0-4314 GCA_964578935.1 uncultured Desulfobacterales bacterium
ACAACGTCGTGCTTGTGATTCATGACTGGGGTTCTGCCCTGGGTTTTGACTGGGCTAAAGCGCATCCGCAGGCAGTTCAGGGAATCGCATATATGGAAGCCATCGTTCAGCCGATTACATGGGAAGACTGGCCGGAGATAGGCCGGGATATTTTTCAGGCACTTCGATCGCCGGCCGGAGAAGAAATTATCCTTGAAAAGAATGTTTTTATTGAAGAGATCCTTCCCGCTTCCGTGTTGCGCGGTTTGACGGAAGCGGAGATGAATGTATATCGGCGCCCCTTCTTGAATACCGGTGAAGACCGCCGGCCGACACTTACCTGGCCCCGTGAACTTCCCATTGATGGAGAACCGGAAGATGTCGTGGAGATCATCAACTCTTATGGAAAATGGCTGGAATCTTCAGATCTCCCCAAGCTTTTTATTAATGCGGATCCCGGGATTATTTTGACGGGAGCACTGCGAGAATACTGCCGTTCATGGCCCAACCAGGAAGAGGTTACGGTAAAAGGCCTTCATTTTATACAGGAAGATTCACCGGATGAAATCGGGAAAGCTGTTTGCGGTTTTGTGAAAAAACTGCGTTCCTGAAAAAGGATTACAATGTATCATTGACAAAAGTTCGATGGCGTTCTTTTATTGTGAACCGGATATCGTGAATAATTTCAGAGATGAAAAACAGGAGGAGTCTGAATGTGTCTCATGTGCCTGCTGCCTGATCGCTTTGGAGAAGATGCCTGCGAAATGCTTGTATGGAGAGCTGCTCTGATCCGCGTGCTTTTCGTTTAAACAGCAGCCTGTTGAAGTCGGCTCCAAGAGAGCAGCGGTAACAAGGCTTATGAAAGGAGGACTATGATCATCGATTGCCATTATCATTTGGAAACAAGAATGCAGCCTGTTGAGAACCTGATTCAGAAAATGGATTTGAACGGTATCGAGAAAGTAGCATTGGTTCCGACAATGTGGGACGTACCACCCCATACACCTGAATTTTTATTAAAGCTTCTTCGTTTTGTGCTTTATCATCGATTCTTCCGGTCAATGGCCAGGAAGATGGTCTCCAACTTTTCCCCGGAAGGGTATATCGTTTTGCCAAAAAAGACTGTCAAACTATACAAAGATCCTGAAAATGAATCTGTTTCCGATGCGATCAAAGCTTACCCCGATCGATTCCTGGGTTGGATTTTTATCAATCCAAAAGGGAAGAATGATGTGATAGAAGAATATGAAAAATGGAAGAACCAGTCAGGATTTATTGGTGTAAAAGCGCATTCCTTCTGGCATCAATTTCAGCCGGAAAAGCTGGCCCCGGTTGCCGAAAGAGCGGCAAGAGAAGGTAAACCCTTATTGATTCATGTTGGATTTGATGTGAACGGTGATTTTGAAGCGCTTGCTAACGAGGTTCCGGAACTTAAAATTATTTTAGCCCATGCGGGCTTTCCTGAATATTCAGATACGTGGAAAAAAATTCGCGATCATAAAAATATCTATGTGGATCTTTCGGCAGACGCATATGTAAATGGGAAGGCCACCCAACAGGTTGTAGAATATCTGGGTGTGGAACGATGTTTTTTTGGAACAGACGGACCATATGGTCATCATGCAGATGACGGCATGTTTGATAATGGATTCATCAAAAGGAGAATTGAATCTCTTTTCCCGGGCAGAGAAACTCGGAATAAATTGCTGGGGGATAATTTTCGAGATCTGATCGGTATTTAAACGGATGACGGCATCCGCAGGATGCTTTTTTGAAAATCAGGTTCAACCCTTGAGTGATATTATTGTTCTCTGATGGCGTCGGGGTCCATTTTTTTCCCAATGCTGTTTGCTGTATTGCTGCCATAAGAAATGTACGGAGGAGAAAAAGATGGAATTATTTTTCAACCCTGGTTCAATTGCAGTTGTTGGTGCCAGTGAGCGCAAACTTGGAAGTCTGGTTGTTCGGAACCTTCTGCGGGGATATACGGGCAGGATTTTTCCGGTCAACCCAAATTACAAACAGATTCACGGGCTCAATTGTTTTCCCTCCCTTGACGGCATTCCCCATCCGGTAGACCTGGTTATCGTTCTTGTACCTGCAAATCTGGTTCCGTCGGTGATTGAGGCATGTGCCCGAAAAAGCGTCAAGAATGTAATTATTGAGAGTGCGGGATTTGCCGAGGTTGGAGATAAAGGGATCGCTCTCCAGGAGCGTTGCAAGGCAATCGCAAAACAATCCGGTATCAGAATCTGGGGCCCCAACTGCATGGGCCTGGTCGATGTTCATTCCAATCATTTTTTTACGTTTATGCACCCTGCCGTAGAAAGGGAAGGCCTTATACCCGGCCGGATTTCTCTCATCGTTCAAAGTGGTATGCTTTCCGCTATTTTCCTGGCTGAACTCAGACGAAGGGGGATTGGAATTTCAAAAGCGTGTTCAATTGGAAACAGGATGGATGTGGATGAATGCGACCTGCTTCAGTACCTGATGAATGATCCGAGAACCGATGCCATCGCCCTGTATCTGGAATCCCTTCCACGCGGGAGGCTTTTTGCGAAGATTGCAGGAAATTCAGGAAAACCGATCGTCCTGTTAAAGGGCGGCCGCAGCGAAGCAGGGGCGCGTGCTGCAATGAGCCACACCTCCAGTCTTTCGGGAAATTCCCGCCTGATGGATAGCGTTCTAAAGCAATGCGGTGTCATCCTGGCAAACGATATTTATGAGATGATGGACATTTCAAATGCCTTGACCATGATTCCGGATCTCCCTTCCACGTGTCGGACAGCGATTATCACCCTGAGCGGGGGAGCCGGTATTCTGGCCTGCGACGCCCTTGTGAGGAAAGGCCTTCGTGTTGCAGAGCTTTCAGAAAAAACCAGAAAAGATCTCCGTAAAGTTTTTCCGGAATGGATGCCGGTTTCAAATCCCATAGACCTTTTCCCGGCGGTAGGCGTTCATGGCCGATCCCGGGCATTCAGCCTTACATTTTCCAGCGTTCTGGAAGATCCAAATGTAGACGTTTTGCTGATACACTATGTCGCGGGTCTGGACTCGGAATTTGAAGAGCTGGAAGACCTGAAAAAGAAAGCGGACTCTGTAAAGAAGGTTGTGTTTTTCTGGCTCATGGGGGTTGAAGAGGGTACTGAGGCCTTTCTTCGAAAAACACGGAAGCTCGGGATAGCGGTACATGGAGAGATCGTCCGGATAACGGATTGCCTGGCTGCTGCCGCCCGGTATAGACCCCGCAGGCAGGAAGATTTTTCCCGGGAAGCGGAAATGACACCGGAATTTGAGAAGTCATCCGGAAAAATCGCAGCGCCTTTCTATGAAAATTCAGTACTGGATGAGTATGATAGCAACCAACTGCTTGTCGCTCAGAAAATCCCGGTAGCGGAGGAAATGATCCTGAACCATCTTGCCGAAGCGGAAAATGTCGCGAAGAAATGGGGCTTTCCAGTCGTGCTTAAAGGGCTGATTGCAGGTGAAACCCATAAAACGGAATTTGGCCTGGTTCATCTTGGAATTTTCAGCCGGTCTCAACTGGAAGAAGCCTTCCATCAAATCAAAACAAAGGTGGGAGATCGGGGACGAATTCTGATTCAGCGGCAGATTAAAGTCGATTATGAGTTGATCGCAGGATTTCTTCGTGACGAGGAGTTTGGCCCATGTGTGATGTTTGGCCTGGGCGGCATCCTCGCTGAACTCGATCCGGATGTAGCCTTTGCCCTTGCACCCCTGAAGAAGGAAGATGCGTTTAGACTGATAGAACAGATCAGGAGCAAACAGCTATTGGAAGGCTTTCGCGGGATGATGCCCTTGAAGAAAGACCTGATGGCAGACATACTGGTCCGTTTGGGAGATCTTGGAACCACCGATCCTCATATCGAGCAAATCGATATCAACCCGCTGGCAGTCAGCAAGGGTAGTCCTGTGGCGATAGACGCCAACATTGTATTGTATGCATCTGTTGCGCGCGGGAAGAGAGAGATATGAATTTTATGGTTATGGCATGATGGATACCAAGGCAGAATCAGTTATGGCTGACTGACGCTGCCTTGGCAAGGGTCATTTCAAATCCATGAGAAATGAAGGCGGGTGCAGGACTTCATATTATTTGTCTTTGTCATAGGCGTCTTTGCTGACCTCCTGCTGCGCGTCCCGCTGATATCCGCATGCGAGAGACGTATCCTTCAAAAGCATCTTTGCGTGTTCCTTGTCGATTTTGTCGGAGTCTTTAAGAACGGGAAGCGCCTGAAGCTCTATGAGCAGCTTTTTCCCTTCTTCGATTGCTTCCGGTTTGTTATAACTGGTGCCATAGCAGATCAGGCTTGC
>CAZOEW010000248.1:0-4269 GCA_964578935.1 uncultured Desulfobacterales bacterium
ATTTTCTGGTGTACAACACGTGCAAGGATCATTTATTTAATCGGATCGATGGATGCTTCTGCCTTGAATGACTGAATTCCAGCGATCATTGGCAGACAAGGACGATCAACACCGGTGACCCTGGCTGAAAGAGAAAAAGACCCGAAAAACACTAGGAGCGCGAAATCCTTTCTGCGATTCCGTTCAAAACAGGTGTTTCGAACCCGGCTTCCGCGGCATACGCCAGTATCCTGTCAAGCCTCTCCCGTGCAACCCTCCCCCGGCATTTGTGCCCCGGAACCTTTTTAAATACTGAAATCATGGATGATATAAGCTCATCGCGGTTGAATCTTTTTTTCGCAAGCCATTCCTGAATGTCAATCACTTCATCTGCTATTCTTTCCGCGAAATCAAGATGATGCGTCAGCAGGTCGCCCGTCGTTCCGCCCTTTTCAAGGCCCGCGATGTTTATCGTCAAAACATATACATTTTTTTTCACCAGTTCGAAAAGCAGTTCATCAGGGCTGGAAAGCACTTCGCACGGTATATCCAGTTTATGGAGCCCTTCTCTGACGACATCCGCATGGGGCCCAAACACAGGCGTTGGCTTAAAAACCGATACCCCCCGGCCTTTTTTTTTCTCAAACCAGACCGCCATGGCCGTGATTGTTTCTATGCCTTCCGCCTGCCAGTCTTTTGGGAGCAGTTCGTTCTGCAGCAGCCCCAATTTGTTTTTCCACGGATTCGGGATCGATTGGATTACGTCATGAAGCTTGTTTTCAGGGACTGCCAGTAAAACGAAATCACATTCGGGTATGCTTCTGATCGACGATTCAAAGCTCACCCCCTGAGCAACCGGATAAACAGGATATCCGGCTTTTAAAAAGCCTTTTGCAAAGACTCCGCCCATCTGACCAATACCGACGATACCAACCGGCTTTTTCATATCCATACGATTCCTTTCCGGGCTGAAACCTGCATACAGGTTAAACGTGGGATCAGATCTCGACAGCAACGGGAAGCGCCCAAGTCAGATCTTGGGTCGACACAATTCCCGAATATACGTTGATTGGATACCATGGGACGGGCGATGAATACAATGAGAGAATTCAGGAGGCGCCTTGCTCCGATAGGATTTTTCGGCCCTCCTGCCCAACGGTTAATTATCATTCATGATCTCCTTTGAGGCTTGCAATTATGGAATGTTTTAACTATACAGTAAAAGAATATTTATCCTGGTTATAATTGCCCGCGAGTGGTTTTTCCTCAGGCAAACAAGCCTGTTCAAGCCTTTTCGCGGACAAGTTCCATCCTGACCAGGCGTCTTCTCGGGAATATTTTAAACCGTATAAAAACGTTTTGTACGGATAATGTTGAATATTTTTTGAAAAACCCGTTACAAACCATTTTTAAACAAAAAATAGTGATGCATATCTTTAAAAAAAACAAAATTGGTTCTTTTCTTAACGATCTATCAATGCAGCGAAAGGGGGATTCATGAAGAAAACCGTAATGGAAAAAATGAAAAACACCGTAGAAAAATTTGGAAGCAAAGTGGCCTTAAAATATAAGGTAGGCGGTGTATGGCAAGAGACAACCTGGAAAGAGTATTATGACCAGGTACTCATAGCCGCGCGTGCTTTTATTGCGCTTGGACTTGAAAAAAAGAAAGCGGTAAGTATCCTGGGATCCAACTGCCCCCAGTGGTTTATATCGGATCTTGCCGGCATTTTTGCCGGTGCGGTTCCCGGCGGCATCTATACGACAAACAGCCCCGAACAATGCCACTATATTGCAGAGCATAGTGAGGCAAATATTGCAGTTGTCGAGAATGCGGCACAACTGGCCAAATTCAAAGAGATCCGGGATCGACTTCCGGACCTGAAAGCCATTGTTCTCATGAATGGCTCCGATGATGACGAAAATGTCTATTCCTGGAACGATCTGCCGAAACTCGCGGAAAAAGTTTCACAGGAGGAACTGGATAAAAGAATAAAGGCCCAAAATCCGGATGACTGCTGTACCCTGATTTACACGTCCGGAACCACAGGCAACCCGAAAGGCGTAATGATAAGCCATGACAACCTGACGTGGACTTCACAGCAGGTCATCAAAACCGTCAACGGAGGTCCGGATGATCAGATCATCAGCTATCTCCCATTGAGTCATATTGCCGAACAGGCGGTAAGCCTGCATGGTCCCATAAACATGGGGGCAACAACATGGTTTGCAGAGAGCATAGACCTTCTGGGTGACAATCTGGCTGAAGTTCGTCCCACTATTTTTGTAGGAGTTCCCCGCGTCTGGGAAAAAATTCAGGCAAAAATGGTAGCTGCCGGTTCCCAAAATCCCTGGCTGAAAAAGAAGATCGCTGCATGGGCAAGGAAAAAAGGGCTGGAAGGCGGCTATGCCCATCAGGAAGGCAAACCCTATCCTCCCCTTTATGGCCTTGCAAACAAACTGGTTTTCTCCAAGGTAAAAGAAAAGCTTGGGTTTGACCGGTGCAGGATATTTATCTCCACTGCCGCTCCCATCAATATGGACACGCTGGAATTTTTTATAAGCCTCGGCATTCCGGTTACAGAAGTATACGGAATGAGCGAATGTACGGGTCCTGCAACCGTATCTCTTCCGGAACCTTTCAAATATAGAACCGGTTGGGCCGGGCCGGTCATGCCCGGGGCGGAAATATCCATTGCCGATGACGGAGAAGTATTAATGCGTGGCCGCCATGTTTTTCAAGGGTACTTCAAAAATGAAGAAGCCACAAAGGAAACCATCGACAAGGACGGCTGGCTTCACTCCGGTGATGTCGGAAAAATTGATGAAAAAGGCTTTTTGAAAATTACCGACAGGAAAAAAGAGCTGATCATTACCGCGGGCGGTGAAAATATTCCGCCGCAGGTTCTGGAAGGAAAACTCAAGGCAATTCCGGCATTGAACCAGGTTGCCGTAATCGGCGATAAACGGAAATACATGACCGCATTGTTCACCCTCGACCCTGAAAAGGTAGAGGCAGAGGCCCTGCTGGCCGGAAGTCCGGCAAGAGATGTGGCATCAGCGGCAAAATGCGAAAAATTCAATGCCTATATACAAAAACAGGTGGATGAAGTGAACAAGACACTTGCCAGGGTTCAGACCATTAAAAAATTTCTCATACTGCCTGAGGAATTTACCATCGAAGGCGGTGAACTGACGCCGACCATGAAGATGAAACGCAGAGTTATCAATGAAAAATATGACAGCCAGATAGAAAGCTTATACCAGTAGCAAAACCCTAAAAACCCGGTTCTCTCCCGTTTCCATCAAGAGAACCGGGTTTTTCCATGACTACAGGCATATCCACACATACCCGCCTCCTGCATAGCCGTATTTTCTTAAAATCCCGTTATAGGTCCATGAAAGCCCCTTAAAAAAAGTATCAAATGAAACCCAGTACGGTTCCTTGACATATGGATCCACATCCAGAATCAATACCCTTCTCTTTTCCGGATTGACGGCACCGACCGGAGAGATATGGGGCAGATGAAGCCCTTTAATAAAAACCCCCTGATTAAAATGGGCGGCAATAAAACAATTTCCGATGCTTCCCAGTCCGGCCATCCGATGGAACAGTTCTTCCTTCAGATCGGAAAGGTTCGGCAGATCCTTTCCAAGCGGAACCACGGCAAATGTTTTATGCGGAATATCAAACTGTTCCAGCGTATTTTTTAAAACAACTCCCAGTTCTCCGATGGGAAGTCCCCGTCTGTCCCGAAACCCTTGACGGCTGATCCGCTCTGCCCAGTTAGCGGCCCTTACTTTTTCAAGAATCTTCTCCTGTGTAATACCTCTGAAATCCGGCTTTCGGTTCAGCAGGATCAGCATTGCATTCAGTATCGTTACGACAGAAGCAACCGAGCAGGCTGCATCATTAAACTGAGTTACAAAACTGGATCGAAGGGATTGGAAAACAGGAGAGTCACTCCCTTCAAATAAAGGATTTTCCTGTGAGAGGGGAATCGATGCAGGCTCGCAAAAAAGGTTGTGGTTCAGCAGCGCATAAATTTTGGATTGAACAAAAAGGGGGAAAAAGGTCCGGTAGCGTGCTATCTTTTCAAATGAAAGTCCCATCTGTTTTTTTCCCGCTTTTCCGGACGGTTATCAATAATAGGGAGAAGCGTTTCCGCACACGGTGCAGCACCTTTACTTTCTGGAGTTTCAAGTATGATTTCAACCGGAAATGGTACGCCCGGCAGGATTCGAACCTGCGATCTTCAGCTCCGGAGGCTGACGCCCTATCCCCTGGGC
>CAZOEW010000249.1:0-4230 GCA_964578935.1 uncultured Desulfobacterales bacterium
AAAGGCAGCGGCATTAGGAACAAAAGGTAAGTTTATTGTGAAATAGTTTCACTAGTTTTCTCTGCGCCTTGGCGTCTCTGCGCGAGAAAGTCTTTGTACTCTTTGTGAGATCTGAAAAGAAAAAATTTACTTCTTCGGTACCAGCCTGATCCCGAAATTTTTCATCTGGTAGATAAACAGCCCATCCACCTTCAGGAAGCCGTCCGCAAACAGGGCCGGAGAAACGGAATCCTCGACCCGGGTGACAACGGCATCCACTTCCACGATTTTGTTCGTGGGGATAACCTGTCCACGATAAAGCCAGGTATGCTCATTTCCGGTGACGAATTCAAAGGTGTGGGTTTCGGCCAGCTCCTTCCAGCGGTCAAGGGCCGCGAATTTCATGAGCTGAATAAAGGATTCTATCCCCAGAGAACCCGGGCATACCGGGTCCTGGTAGAAGTGCGCTTTGAAAAACCATTCATCCGGATCAACTTCTTTGATTCCCCGGATAAACCCGAGCCCTTCGGGGCCGCCATCCGGCACATAGAGCTCGATTCTGTCAATCATGCGGAGCGCCTTTGCCGGCATGGCTGCCGGAGCTGCATCATGAAGATCCGGATCTTCCGGGAAAAGCGGGGCTTCATCTTCAAACCTATGGGATGTTCCGCGTTTGATTTCATCCGGTGTTGGGGAATACGCCATCCTGGAAGCATTTCCGATTCCCACCTGGTTTGCCAGGGTTTCCGCGGTAAAAAAACCGAAAACCGTATCCCCTTGATATACGATTTGATTTTCTCTCAGGACTTCCATGTCAAACTCTTCAATAATGAGGCCTCCGGCTTCCGATACTTTTGTAAGCCTGGCTCTCATGGTCAGCGTTCCGGAATCGGGCATGATATTTTCATGGAGAATCGCTTTTCCTCCAAGATTTCTGAATTTCAGATCGGTTTCACTCCGCAGCGCGGATCCAAGGTAGGCTGCGAGCCATCCGCAAGGCTGGAGGGCAATTTCGAGAAGTACGCAGAAAGCCATTTCCGGAACCCGATTGGCCCGGAAATACCACTCGTCAGGTGGAATGGTGTATTCCGCTTCAATCCAACCGGATGGTTTCAGGACCCAGGGTTCAGGTTCCACATGGGTGATTCGGTCCATAAAAAAGTAGGGCGGTCCTGGAAGCCTTGCGATTTTCCGTTCCTGATCAAAGATTTTATACCGGTCGCCAAACCCTTCGCTGGGATTTCCGATCGCATAGGCCAGAAGCTGCTCGCGGGTGTAGATCGTCGGCTTTTCGCAGGATAAGCGCGGATGGAACCGGCCTTTTTCTCTTTTGGCCCAGAAGGCTTCGATCTCCTGTCGTGTCAAACCGGTCATTTTCATCGACATGTCCTGAAACATGACAATCCGTTCATCATCCCCATACATGATGGCATCTGCAATCACATACGGTTCAGGGGAATAGCCGATCTCTTTTATGGAAACTTCGTATAAGACGTGTTTTGTTTCCGGTGTAACCGGACCCCGGCATTTGAGAACAGCCCCGACGTTGGGAACCGGTTCATAGCAAACGCCCTGTTTTTCAGTTACCCATCCCATACGGAGAAGAAGAACGCGCAGCGTGTGAGCGCAGCATTCATACATCAGGGTTCCGGGCATCACCATGTCATCGACAAAATGGCATGTCAGAAACCAGTCGTTTGGATGAATATCCGCCTGGGCCCGTATGACACCCAGACCGAATCGACCGCCTGTGGGATCCAGTTCCAGAACCCGGTCGATCAGTTTCATCCTCCCGGACGGCAGTGATATGGATCTGGCAAGGGTGATATCGCGGAACAGGGGACCAAAGCATTTTTCAACATCTCCGGTTCGAAGCGCGTCGATGCCCTCGGCATCATAGGATTCGATCTCCATGGGAACCAGATCTTTCCAGTCTGAAGGCTTTTTCCCGGGGATCTTTTGTCTTTCTTTTTCAGTCAGAACAATCCCGCCGGAATTTTTAACCTCTTCTTCTGTAAAAAACCCCGCGCAGCCGTTTCTCATGCTGATAATGTGAGTATCTCCGATATAGCCGTTAAAATGAAAAAAGAAGAGATAGGTTTCTCCCTGCCGAATAAATTTTTCGATTTGAATAACGTAGCGGATCATCCCCGGGTTGGGGCAATCCATGGTGAAAGGTCGCGACCGCATCCAGAAGGCGATAGGTCCGTTTTCCCTTTACCCTGAGATCGATTCCAAGGTAGGCGCATAGAAAAAGGTCTGCCTGGCCTGCCTCGATCGATATGCAGACAGGCACCCGGTTGCCATCCAGATACCAGGCTCCCGGGTGGACATCGTGTTCGGTTACCAGTTCTCCGGAACCCATCGACCCTTTTTCGCCCTTTACCGAAAGGATTCGATCCACCAGCATAAGCGGTTCGTCCGGAAGCCTCACTCTCGCTTTATAGGAATCCACTACCGCAAACTCCGGCCCAAGAACTTTTCCGACAGAGCCTGTCGCGAACTCCATGCACATCTCCCGGGAAAAGGCGGGTTTTGTGATTTTTTGAGGAGGGGGTTGCTTTGTTATAATCGTCCTGGCTGAAGAAACGCGTGTGTCATTCTCAACCTTTTTCAGTCGTTGAATTTCTGCAAGAGAAGCGCTGTCATTGGCTGCAACCAGTTGCTCGAGGAGGCTGGTCTGAAAATCAACGGCCTGGGCAAAAGCCTTGTTGAGATGGCTGGAAAACGAAAGGAATTCATTATGCGCATCCGACATGGCGGCAATATTTTCTCTCACCGTGCTCAATAGTTCCACATAGGGGTGTTCGGACAGTGTGCCAAAATCCGCTGAAGAGAGTGCCGCCTCGAAATCATAGGAAACCGTCTGAACGTCGTGGAAGGGTTCCCGGCGTTGTGTCTGATTTTCCGCCTGTCTGGAGGGGAGTTTCGGAAGCGGCGGTTTGGATGATCTCCCGCCGATGTGCAGGGTAATCTGCCGGCCGGTTTTTTGAATATTTTTTGTATATATTTTTTGGGGATAGGTATGTTCACCATACAGTTGGTCAAGATTGACGAAGACCCTTTCGGCAATGAGAGAACCCAGAAATTTAAGGATGGTAAGATAATTATCCTCGCCTTTTAAACACGCGGAAATCGCAAAGTGCGGCTGATCCTCTAAAATCGCATCGATCATTCGGGAGCAGGATGCGTGGGGCCCCATCTCCAGAAAAATGGTTACACCGTCTTTATAGGCCTGCCGGATGGTTGCAGAGAAATCAAATCCAAAGAGCGCCTGATTGAGTATGGAGGTTGCCGTCGATTTGGTTGTGATTTTTTCAGGTGCTTTTTCAAAAGAGCAGCTGTAGAATCGGATGCCTTCCGGAGGGTGTGTGGGAAAAACATGCAGTTCCCGGTACGCTTCCTTGACCGGAACCGCGGCGGCACAGTGAACGGTAACCACACCTTCCAGGAAAAAAGCATCGCAGCCAAGCCGTTTGATGGCGGCTTCCACCTGGGGTCGGCGTCCGCCGATCACGCATTCATCGGGGGTATTGACAATCAGAAGATAGGCCTCTGGAAATTTCCGCAATACGGTTTTCACACGGCCGGCATCCCGGTTGACGGTCGCGGCGCACCAGTCGACCTCATCCGCGGCCGGAATTTTCCACACCTTGCGTGCGGCATTACAGGGCCCGGCCAGTTCAGTACGGAAAAGGTTGGAATCTTCCAGTCTCTCCAGCATGCTGCCTTGTTCAGGCCATGCGCCCAGTGCGAAATAACCGGCTGATTCTCCCAGGCTGTAGCCGATCACAGCCGAAGGTTCCAGAGCCATTTCCCGGACGAGATTTGAAACAACACTGCCGTGAGCTACCTGTCCAAAGATCAGGTTAAGAGGGTTTGAGACAAGATCTTTGTGCGCTTCGGCCTCCCATCCGGTATCCCATGAGATGCGGCAGGGAACATATCGGTCTGGTATGAACTGGGTGCGAAGCCTCATGGTTTCGGCATCCATTTTTCTCAACGTCTCCGGCCAGGTTGTGCCGATTTTTCTGCCCATGCCCACATAGTGATTTCCGGATCCGGGAAAGACAAAGGCGATATCACCTGAATTTCCGATTGGTTCTGGATTGTATTTGATGCCGAAAGAACCGTTTATTTTTTTTTCCGTATCGGAAAGAATCGCTTTTTTGGCCTCTTTGATCCACTTTCCCAGGTTGAAGCTGTTCTCGGCAATCAACGAAACAGAATGGTTTTTCGAAGGATCCAGAG
>CAZOEW010000250.1:0-1365 GCA_964578935.1 uncultured Desulfobacterales bacterium
AAGCTTAACATGCGGGATTGCTGAAATTCATTTACGGTGATTTTTCCCAGCGACGGAAATTGAATCATCTGAAAAATATTACAATTCAACGTTGGCATAAGATGATGGTTTACTCCGATTTTCGCGGTTTTCTCAGCATTCCCTCCACGGGCTCGATTTGAAGTTTTTCTTCCCCGTTTTTCGCAGGAATGCCCAGCTCAGCAAATTTTCGGGCAGAGGCAAGAACCCTGCGGTTGAAAGAACCAACAGTCTGATTATAGGTTCCGATGCATTTTTCAATGTCATCACCCAGTCTGCTCAGGTGATCGGTCATCAAATAAAGCCGTTCATAAAGTTCCCGGCCAAGTTCCCCAATGGCTTTTGCATTCTCAGCGGTGGTTTCCCGATTCCAGCTGTATGCGATGGTTTTTAGAAGGGAGATCAGGGTCGTCGGAGTCGCGAGGATCACCTTTTTTTGAACTCCTTCTTCAATCAGTTCCGGAATTTTAGAAAGCGCGGCGCTGAAAAAGTTTTCACCCGGGATAAAAAGGACCACAAATTCCGGAGTTGGATCAAAACCGGCCCAGTATGATTTTTTGGATAGATTTTGAATATGCGCCCGCACCTGTTTTGCATGGATTTCGAGGAGTGCTTCCTGTTTTGACTCCGTCTCCGCTTCAAGTGAATCCAGATACGCTGACAGGGGAACTTTTGCATCGATGATAATCAGACGGTTGCCTGGAAGCCGGACGATCATGTCCGGCCGCTTCTGGTTGTCGCCATCCATTGCTGTGGGTTGCTCGATAAAGTCGCACCGGTTCTGCATGCCTGAAAGTTCAGCCGTTCGTTTCAGGGTTATCTCTCCCCATCTTCCTCGTACATGAGGAATTCGAAGGGCTGTTGCGAGTCGTCCGGTTTCTTTTTGCAGAAGGTTCTGGGAAGCGGCAAGCGTCTCCACCTGCTGGTACAGGCCGCCGTATGCTTTTTCCCTTTCCCGCTCCATGGCGGTTACCTGCCGGTCATATCGATCAAGGGCTTCCCGGACCGGTTTCACAACATCTCCGATTGCTTTGCTGCGCGAGTCAAAATCGGTCCGGGCGGCGGTGATATATTCGGAAAGGGTCATTCTTGCCAGATCTAAAAATGAGCGGTTGTTTTCCTGAATCGCGCCTGCTGAAATCGCACGGAATGAATCGGTCATGCTTTTACGGACATCTTCTAGAACCAGGATCTTTTCGTTTGCTGCAGCGTTGGCATTCGATACCTGCAGAAAATGTTCGTTTAGCGATTTCAGGTCCTTCTCGGTTTGGAAAAGGGCTTCGGTGAGCAGCCTGATTTCGGTTTTATATTTCAAGCGGGTGAAAACATGGCCGATGAGGATGCCGA
>CAZOEW010000250.1:1465-4097 GCA_964578935.1 uncultured Desulfobacterales bacterium
AAAAAATCGATTTTTGCATGGGAAAGGTTTAACGGATGGCACATGGGAATCAGGTCGGCTGTTTTTTTTGCCGCCATTACACCCGCAATCCTTGCCGTTTCCAGAACATTTCCTTTTTTAACCTTTTGGGCTTCAATTTTTTCAAAGGTATCCTGATTCATGGAGACGATTCCCTGTGCTGTCGCACTCCTTACCGTCGTCTCTTTTTCCGTGACATCCACCATTCGGACATTGCCTTTTTCATCAAGATGGGTAAAGTCGGGCATGATCATGGTTTCCTTTACTCAGGCGCTACTTCTCATAGTATTCCGTTTTTTTCGTAACGGTTGTCTTGATCGCATTCAGCGTGTCTTGGAGAACGGAAATTACATTTTCCCGTATGTCCCCGGCCACCACAAGTGCCATTACGTCATCACCGACTGAAAGCGTTTGATTCTCAGCGATTTCAACCAGAATCTCAACAATACCGGGTTTGTTTTTATTTTCAGCAACAACCCGGTCCAGTTTTTCATGATCCACGTTCACCCTCAAGCCGGTTACTCTGCGTCCATCCCTTGCGGTCTTCCGGACAACCCCGTTATGGCACAGAATCATTCCTGCCTTGTGGTAATTCGGATGATGCTTTATCTGTTCGATTAAGGACGCAATATTCATGGCTGCTCCTTTTGAATAAGGGCTTCGGCTTTATCCAGATCTTCCGGAGTATTGATGTTGAAAAAGGAGAACAAGTCAGGATCTTTTTGAAGCACTTTTTTTTCAGAGATTTTTTTGACCGGAACCTTTTTGAGGCATCTCATAATTTTAAATTTTTCATGATTCAAGCAGTGTTCTAAATTTTTTAGACAGTTTTTCGAATAGACCGCACACAGAGGTTCCAGGCCGAAACTGGTTTCCGGGATGATCAGCTCCGACTTGTTGTCTATACCTGATAGAATGGTTTCAACAAGTTCTTTTTTTAAAAAAGGTGTATCACATGCGGAAATAAAGGCATATTGATGTTTTGAATAGAAAAGTCCGGTGTGAATCCCGGTCATGGAACTCCGGATTGGGTAGATATCCGTAACGATCTCAAGGTCCCAGTCGAGGTATTCAAGAGGGTCATTGGTTACCAGAAGGATTTCGTCAAACAACTCCTTGTATACATTATAAATATAGCTGAGGAGCGGTTTCTTCCGGATGGAGAAAAATGCCTTGTTTTTTCCGTTGAAACGGGTACTGAGTCCTCCTGCAAGAATTACCCCGGTGCAGGCATGTTTCATAGATATGGACCTCGTATTCCTTTTATGATTAAAAGAACTTCGACCTCTCCTGATATAGAAAAAAAAACAGGCAAAAGCAAGGTGCTTTGATTGTTTGAAATCATTCCATCCGCCATATGGATGGTGTTTACCCGCAGGATAAGGCAGGATCGTTCTCTTCTGCAATGGATTTCAAATATTTTACGTGTCAATCTCTGTGGTTTCATGATATACAGAAACGGTTCGGGGTGCTGTTTAAAAAGGTCACACACACCATTTGCGGAGAAAAAAGGAGATGGGAAATCGTCTGAAAATTTTGGATGCGGCTGATATTGATCGGATTATTACCCGGATGGCCTACGAAATTCTTGAAACCCATAAGGGCACGAAAAACCTGGCGTTGATCGGAATTCAGACCCGAGGGGTTTTTCTGGCCAAACGGATTCAGGCCAACATTCTGAAAGCAGAGGGGATCAAGGTTCCTGCAGGAGATATGGATATCACCCTTTATCGCGATGACTGGACCATGATCGGTTACCATCCGGTTGTAAAGAATACAGATGTATCTTTTTCCGTTGATGGGAAACAGATTGTGCTTATCGATGATGTTCTTTTTACCGGGCGTACGATCCGAGCAGCAATGGATGCTGTAATGGATTTCGGCAGACCGGATCGGATTGAACTGGCCGCCCTTGTGGATAGAGGTTTTCGCGAATTGCCGATTCAGGCTGATTATGTTGGGAAATTTGTTAAAACAAATCGATCCGATCGGGTGAATGTGCTTCTTTCCGAAAACGACAGTCAGGATATGGTGGTCATCGAGCAGGAGGAGGCCCATGGGGACTCGTGAGCATAAAAAACAGTCTCCCCGAAAACTCCGGGTAGGAATTTTGTCTGTTTCCACCACCAGAAGCCTTGCAGATGACAAAAGTGGTGCCTGGATTCAAAAATCAGTGACAAAAGAAGGCCACCAGGTTGTTTGTCATCAGGTTATACCGGATGATGTCGAAGCGATCTCAGAGACGGTAATGGAGGTCTGCGCGGAACTGTCTCCTCAGGCCCTGCTTCTCACAGGGGGAACCGGAATCAGCGTAAGGGATGTTACGATTGAAGCGGTTCGGCCCCTGTTTAAAAAGGAACTGCCTGCTTTTGGGATAATATTCTCCCAGCTCAGCTTTGAAGAGATCGATTCCGCTGCAATTTTGTCCCGTGCAACCGCCGGAATTGTGGGCGGAACCGTAATTTTTTGCATACCCGGCAGTTTAAAAGCGTGTAAGCTTGCCTGCAACGCGCTCATTTTTCCTGAGCTGGGACACATCGTAAAGCATATACAAGAATGATTATTTTACAATTTTCAGTCGATGCGTTTTGCGCAGTTTTATCCATAATTCCTT
>CAZOEW010000251.1:0-4000 GCA_964578935.1 uncultured Desulfobacterales bacterium
CCGCCATGAGAATAAGGCCATATTCGCAATCCATGGTCATATATGACCTTTTCCCCCTGCTTTTATGGGATGATGTGCCATCAAGGCCCATAACAACCAATTCGATCTGATGCAGGTTGCTTATCGGTGCCGGAGTTCTTGATGGATAGACGAGCGGTATTCGTGCGTGTTCCAAGCGCAAATCCATCCTTATGATCGGTTTTTCGGCTATTGGCAGGCCTTTTGCTTTAACATGTGTATGATCCTTGTAATCATACAAATAGGGCTCTTTTTGAGAAGTGCATGAAATTGCCGCAGACAACTGCCTCTCTATCCGGTTCCACAAGGATGGAAGAGGACGGTTCCGGCAATACCGGATTCGGCATATCTCTTTGAACCCCTATAATCTTCAGGAGTCTTAACCATGGCGCTTGATACAAACATTCCGCCTCCCTCTGTGAACGAAGCCGGATGGAAGCTTTTTACGCTCTTGTCGCGGCCATTTGCCGCTATGGGGAGAGTTGCACTCAACGGGATCGACAATTTAGGCGCTGCGGGTATTTTCCTTATTCTGGCATTGGTGAAGATCGTAAGGCCCAATCAGCTATCCAAGATTGTTCAGCAAATTTATTACATCGGGACGCGGTCTACGCCGATCATCATGCTCGTCGGCCTGTTCACCGGTATGGTCATAGGCCTCCAATCCTATTATGCATTGAGTAAAGTCGGCGCTCAAGGAGCACTCGGAACTCTTGTATCCCTGACTCTGGTCAGGGAATTGGGGCCTGTCCTCGCAGCCATCATGATTGCAGCCAGGGCAGGGTCCGCCATCAGTGCAGAGATCAGCGTCCAGCGTATCTCCGAACAGATTGACGCGCTTTATACCATGCGCATCGATCCGATTGGGTATCTTGTCAGCCCGAGAGTTGCCGCTGCCGTCATCAGCTTTCCCCTGCTCACCGCCCTGTTCGATCTCATCGGTATAATCGGCGGGTATATCTCCGGTGTACTGATTCTGGGTGCGAATGCCGGAACCTATTTTTATCGTGTTCAAACCAGTTTAGACATGAAAGATCTCTTCGACGGTTTCATCAAATCCATCATTTTTGCCTTTATCGTCGTCACCGTCTGCTGTTATCAGGGTTATTTTGCGCATTTGCGTACGGATAGTCGTGGAGCCAAGTCCGTCGGACTTGCCACCACCTCCGCCGTTGTCATCTCCTGTGTTCTGATTTTGGTGTCGGACTATGTCGTAACTTCCCTTCTGATGTAGAGAGAGCCATGGATACGCCATTGATTGAATTTAAAGAGGTCACAAAGAGGTTTGGAACCGAAACCGTCCTCGAAGGTGTAAACCTCAAGATATACGAGAAGCAGGTTACGACCATCATCGGTGTGAGCGGCGGCGGCAAGAGTGTCCTCCTGAAGCTTATCATCGGACTGCTTAAACCCGATGAGGGAACCATTCTTTTCCGGGGCAAATCTTTTGCTGAAATGAAAAAACACGAGATAACCGCCTCTTTTGCCCGGATGAGTTACATGTTTCAAGACAATGCCCTGTTTGATTCCATGACGGTTTATGAAAATATCGCGCTGCCGCTTCGGGAAACAACGAAACATGGAAAGACTGAAATAGACCGGATGGTAATGGCCGGAATCGAACAGACGGAACTGGTCGACGCGGCCGACAAGTTTCCTTCCGAACTCTCCGGCGGTATGCAGAAGAGAGTGGCCCTGGCACGGGCACTGGTTAGTGATCCTCAGATTGTCCTCTTTGACGAACCCACTTCCGGGCAGGACCCTGTCCGGAAAAATGCAATTCTGAGCATGATCGCCCAGTATCAGCGAAAATTCGGCTTTACTGCGGTTCTGGTAAGCCATGAGATTCCGGATGTGTATTTTATCTCAAACCGTATTCTCGCCCTCTATCATAAAAAAATCGTTTTCCAGGGCACTCCGGAAGAGCTTGATCATTTCAATCACCCTTTCAAAGACGAGGTCATCCTCAGCCTGGAAGGGTTGCAGGATGAATTAACGGGCCTGCACTCCAGGCGGATGTTTAATGTCATGTATCATTCCCAGCTGAAACATAAAACCAACAGTGAGACATACTCCGTTGCGGTTTTTACCCTAAATACGCAGGATGCTATTTTAGAAGGTCTGGGCTTCGAGGAGGCACAGCGGGTGATCAATGCCATGGGGGTATATATCGATAAACACTTCGGTGCCATCGGAGGGTTTTCCACACGCCGCAAAATCAATGAATTTGTGTCGGTTCTCCCGTATTCGGATCTGGCTGAGGCTGAAGAAATCATGAAGGTTTTTGTCAAGGATTTCCAGGAACAGGGGATTCGTGGCATTCGATTCGAGGATCGCAGGCGAATGGTTTCACGGGAATGCATCGAGATGTCGATCCACGCCGGTTTTGCCCAGGGTCAACCCATTGCAGAGATAGATACCGTCATCGAATCTGCCAAATCTCAACAAAAAGAAATAGGCCGGATTCTGTGTTCCAACAAGGAGTAAAACCATGAAAAAATACTCAAAAGAAACTGCAGTAGGAATTTTTCTCGTATTCGGCCTGCTCTGCATCGGGTACATGACGGTCACACTTGGCCATGTTTCCTTTCTCGGCGGCAATTCCTACCCTCTCTTTGCCCCCTTCACCACAGTAGCCGGGTTGAGAGTCGGCAGCCTCGTGTATATGAACGGCATTGAGATCGGACGGGTGGAACGGCTTTCCATCGATCAGAAAAACCAGAAAAGCATGGTGGAAATGCGGATTCATAAGGGTATTGAAATTTATGATGATGCCCTCGCTTCCATTAAAACGGAAGGGCTGATCGGCGATATGCATGTCAGCATAGACGCCGGAGGCGCGGGCGAGCTCCTCAAACCAGGCGGTATCATTACCGAGACGATGCCGCCTCTGGATATCGCGGACCTGATCAGCAAGTATGTGTTCGGTGATTTAGATAAGCCATAAGACTCCGGATATTCAAAGAGATCAGATTAAACCGCATCAATCCATGGAAGATCTGTCAGGCCCTGTTGCATGGGTTCTGATGCACGCTTCCACCCAAAGTTTCTGGTAATAGGATAAGTCCTGAAACTCCATACGGCAACATTGAATGCCATTTGAATTGTTCGGATTTTTATACGCAATCGCTGCATCAGAAATAATATGCGTACTGAATTTAAAAGGACCGTATTTTAAATTGCCTGTTGTATTGTCAAACATAAATGATACTTCGCATGCATCGCTCATTATTTCTTTTTTCCCCTTATAATGAAAAGATAATCCACCATAACTGATATCGACAATCTTTCCGATTAGATCAAAATAGGGTTCGAGTACAACTAACGTTCCATCGGTAACGTTATGCCGTTGATGTTTTCTAGACTCTTTCTGATTCATGATTCTCTTCTCCTTTCTTAAACTGAGAGGTCATGGTCATCAGGACCGGTACTGACGAAATATAAACTTCTCCTCCATTGACCATCTTCACCCTTTCCTGATTCGTTAAAAGTTACTTCAAAAATACGCACTTTTTAAAACACGGAAACGGAATTTCTTCTTCCGGGTTATATACAGGTAGATTTTCTCGAATCTCGATCTCACATTCCGGAAACAGCATTCGCAAATATTCCTCCATATGATCGCTATGTTGAGAATTTGTGAAAGGCCTCTTTAGAATCACTATTTTTTTCAATTTCAACCTCCTTTCTTTTCCGGATCTCAAGCTCCACCAAAGATTTCCCCCAGCGCCTCCAGGTTAGCGAAACGCTCCGGCAAACGGGAAAATATGGTATTCCTGCTGTTTTTCATTTGTATCCGAATTATGATAAGGATCATGCCGGATGACAATGATCCGTCCTTCCTTCAAAATGGATAGGTCTCCAATACTGAATTCTATTGGGACAGGTCTTCTATAAGGTCATGTTGTTGATCACCTTCTTTACGCCGTGGACGTCGCTCACGGGTTCGGTGGCCAGGTCCTTTTTATACTTATTTGTTAAT
>CAZOEW010000252.1:0-4000 GCA_964578935.1 uncultured Desulfobacterales bacterium
TTGCTTTGCAGGCAAACTGTCCGGCATATCCGCCCAGCACCGCTTCTTTTTCAATAAGATCCACATGGTAATCAAGCTTTGCGAGTTCGCCGGCAGCAGTCAGCCCCGCTACTCCGCCTCCAATAATCAGTATGTTTTTCTCAGGCATGTTTGATTCAGCGCTCCTGGATAAAAAAACCTGGTTCAGATATCATAAAATTATACACATGAATTCAAGTGGTTATCGCCATATGTCCCTCATCCATCAATTTATAGTATGAACATGATAATCCGTCAAGGGAATATCAAATCCAAAAAGAAGGAGCGCATGATCGCGATTCATGCAGCGACAGTTTGAGAATTTCTAAGGCAGCCGGCTTTTATTTTTTAAAAGACGTTCCACTTTGACACCGCAACATAAATCCGGTATGAAATGTTGAAAGACAGTTCAAGGCTTCAGCGTATTTGAATCCCCGCGTCATATCCCGGCTTCAGGCAGGAATGGGAACAATGAAAATCGACCCCATAAAACTGGACCTCTCTGCTCACTGTATCGAGACGGAAACAAAAAGGGCTTACAACAGGCTTCTCTCAACATATTTCAAAGAAAAAGACGGAAGAGCGGCAATCGAGAAAAAGATTGAAATCCTGAAATATTTTCTGGAAAAACTTGATTTCCAGAAGTTGAGAAGCACCTATCCTGTACTGGCAGGGGGCAGCAGCAGCCAGGTTGTGATCCTGAATGATGAAAAAGAGGGCCCTGTCATTCAGATTGACGGCAAAAGCGTATACCCGCTATTCATCCGGAAAAAACATTCCGGAAAAGATCAAACCCGGTAGCACCTGGCCGGAATAAATGAGATTTTCGATTTTTCAGTTTGGGTGGTTCAAATTTGTTTGCATAATTATCTCTGACGTTGCATAAACATTATGCAGGCACCCCCAAAAAGGCGGCTCTGTTTAACACGTTTCAGGTTTTAGAAATATTGGATTCAGGTTCAATCTTGCTCCAGGAACAAATGGGCGGAAGAAGGGTAACGCCTTTTAGATTTCTTCGCGTGTCATGCGCGAAATTTAAAAACAGGAGGAAAACATCATGATCTGGGAATTAAAGAAAAAAGCATATCGGGTGCAGCATCGGGTGATGAAAGCCGCCTCTACGGTTTTACCTTTTCCAACACCTCTCCTGTTAACCGGCCCCGGAAGCGTCAAGAAGCTGGCGGAAAACATCAGAATACGGGGCATTAAACATGTTCTGGTGGTCACCGACAGCGTTTTGATGAAATTAAAACTGCTTGACGGGCTTCTGGAATCCCTTGAACACAATGAGATTAAATATACAGTCTTTCATGAGGTGCAACCCAACCCAACCATTAAGAACGTGGAGGATGGCAGAAAAGTCTACCGCAAGAGCAGGTGTGACGGGATTATCGGTTTTGGCGGCGGGTCTTCCATCGATTGTGCGAAAATAATCGGTGCCAGAATCTCAAATCCATATTTTTCCGTACGCAGAATGAAAGGCCTGTTCAGGGTCCTGCTGCCGATCCCTCCCTTCTTTTGTGTGCCCACAACCGCAGGTACCGGCTCTGAAACAACCGTTGCCGCGGTGATAACCGATCCTGAAACCCATGAAAAATTTGCCATCAACGATTTAAAACTCATACCCAAAATTGCAGTGCTGGACCCGGAACTGATGGTGGGACTTCCACCCCACATTACATCCACTACCGGAATGGACGCGTTAACCCATGCAGTTGAAGCGTATATCGGCTTAAACGGCAGCAAATTTACGGATGAAAATGCGGAAAATGCCACCCGATTGATCTTTGAAAATCTTGAAAAGGTGTATAAAGACGGTTCAAATCTGAAGGCGCGCGAAAATATGGCGCTTGCCTCTTTTTATGCAGGAGCGGCATTTACAAGAGCGTATGTGGGGTATGTGCATGCCATTGCCCATAACATGGGCGGACTTTACGGTGTTCCCCATGGTCTTGCCAATGCCATTATACTGCCTTATGTCCTGGAATTTTGCCGCAAAGACGCGGAGAAAAAACTGGCCGGACTCGCCATTGCCGGAGGAATCGGCAAGGAAAATGAATCCGATGAGGACCTGTCCTACAAATTTATTAAAAAAATAAAATCCATGAATAAAAAAATGAAGATCCCGACCTTCATTAAAGAACTTGAGGAAAAAGATATCCCGTTGATAGCCAAACGCGCACTGAACGAGGCACATCCGGATTATCCCGTTCCGACTATTATGACCCGAAAGGAGTGCGAAACCTTGATTCGGAAACTGCTGCCCTGATTTGGCTTTACTTGTCTTGCGCATCGCGGAAAAAGATCCCCGGTAAATCGGCCTTGTCAATTCCGGCAGGTCAAAAGGGGAAACCGCTTATTCAGATCTATTGCAGGTCGAACCGATGAAGGTATTGCTCATATCCGCCAACACCGAACAGATCAATATGCCGGTAATGCCGCTGGGCCTGGCTTGCGTGAAACAGGCTGTAAAGGAAGCCGGTTATGAAGTCCGCGCTCTCAATCTGATGACCCGGGCAGATACGGAACAGAAGCTTCCTGAAATTCTTGGCTCATTCATACCGGATGTCATCGGGATTTCAGTTCGCAATATTGATAATCAGTCCATGGACCAACCGAATTTCTTGCTCAAAGCAGTAAAAGACGTGGCAGATGTCTGCCGATCCTTGTCTAAAGCGCCAATCGTCCTCGGAGGCGCCGGTTACAGCATTTTCCCGGAAAGCGCGCTGGCTTATCTGAAAGCCGATTTCGGCATCCAGGGAGAGGGTGAGTGGGCGTTTGTCGAACTGCTGGCGTGTCTGAAAAACAGATCCCCTATGACTCATATACCCGGTCTTTACACTGCAAACGGGCCACAGTTTCATGGCACTCGGGAACAGCGCAAGCTGGATGAGTATCCCTTGCCGGCCCCTGATTTAGATCTGAATGTCCACGGGGATTTCAAACCCGAAACGATCTGGCTGCCGTTTCAGACACGACGGGGTTGTCCCATGGCGTGCAGTTATTGCTCGACACCCGCCATCGAAGGCCGGAAATTAAGGAAACGGTCGCTGGAAAACGTCATATCCACATTCCAGCACTACACCAATGCCGGCTTCGAGCAGTTCTTCATTACCGACAACACGTTTAATTTACCACTTTCATACGCGAAAAATTTCTGCCGCCTGATTATACGCAATCAATTAAAGATTCGATGGCAGGCCATTCTATATCCGCTCCATATTGATGAAGAGCTGATCGACCTGATGGCACGGTCCGGCTGTGTGCAGGTCTCCCTGGGATTTGAAAGCGGTTCCCGGAAGATATTACAGCAGATGAATAAACGCTTCTCGCTCGCAAGTGTTCAACAGATTTCGCGGATGCTGAAGGATTTCGGAATCCGCCGCATGGGATTTTTACTGCTCGGGGGCCCTGATGAAACCCGGGATACCGTGGAGGAGAGCCTTGTGTTTGCGGAAAAACTGGATTTGGAATTGATGCGGCTGACTGCCGGCATTCGCATTTATCCCAATACCCCACTGGAGCAGATTGCCCGCGCAAAAAAAATGCTGGCACCTGACGATAATTTGCTGATGCCCAGATTTTATATGGAAAAAACACTCGCGCAGTGGCTGCCGGAACGGATTTCTCACTGGATGGAAACCCATCCAGCGTGGATTGTTTCATAGAAATATCCAGGATCATGTAATCCGGAATCCAACGCATCGATATTCGCGGATAACTCGTCAAAAAGCGGCTGCTTTACCGGGGATCAGAGATGATGGTCACCGGATAGAAGCCCGAACTCCTTACAACCCTCTCTTTGCCCCCCTGAAAAGTATACGCCGAGACCGGAAAATGGCTTTTTGGGGATCGATATTTTTAAAGTTCAATCGGATAGCTTGGCCCGACAAGAGTTCAGAGCAATGCAGGTGAATTTTTCAAAATTCCTGGAAACTATCTCAGATTTTCGTATCTGCTAACTTGCTGAGATCGGAACTTC
>CAZOEW010000253.1:0-3933 GCA_964578935.1 uncultured Desulfobacterales bacterium
CTTGAAAATAGATCTATTCTTTAGGAGGATTGCCAAATGACCCCAATAGACTTCTCCCAGAGGCCACTTTATCGCTTTATAGAACAGGGGAGACGGAACATGTTACGTTGACAAATACGATTGAGTAACTGCAGGAGAACTTACACATGCCGACAGCATCAAGCGAAGTCGTTGTCATCGATGCGGTTCGAACCGCTTTTGGACGCGCAGGGGAAAAAGGGATATTCTGGAAAACAAGGGCGGATGACCTTTGCATCCCTTTGTTAAACGCCCTTTTTGAACGCAATCCAGAGATCAAGCCGGATATGATTGATGACAGCATCTGGGGATGTACGAATCAGCTTAAGGAAACCGGCGGAACCATCGGCCGGATGATTCCCATTCTTGCCTTGAAGCAGGAGGGCTGGGAGATCCCCGGTGTTTCGGTTGACCGCATGTGCGCGGGCGGTCTGACAGCCATCGGATTCGGGATTTCCTTTATCGCAAGCGGTATGGCGGATTGCATTGTTGCAGGAGGCGTTGAGCATATGGGACACCTGCCCATGGGGATATTGAGAGAGCCGCATCCCGGAGCAATCGAAGCCATGGGAGATGAAACCGCTTTTAACATGGGACAGACCGCAGAGAATATTCACGATCAGTTCCCGGAATTTGCCAGGGAAATGGCGGATGCCTATGCTGTAAACAGTCAACGAAAAGCGGACGAGGCGATCAGGGCGGGCAAGATGAAAAGCATGATCGTTCCGCTTGAAGTAGAACTTGAAGATGGGACCCGATTGATCGCGGATACAGATCAGGGACCCCGTCCAGGTACCAGCATGGAGGGGCTTTCCAATCTGAAAACACCTTTCCGGGAGAAAAACGGCCGGGTAACACCGGGAAATGCATCCGGTCTGAATGACGGCGCAGGAGCCGTTCTTCTGATGAGCCGTAAAAAAGCCGAGGAGCTGGGGGTGAAACCTTTAATGCGATGGGTTTCCACCGGAGTTGCAGCGGTTGACCCGAGACTCATGGGCATCGCTCCGGTTCCGGCAACCGAAAGAGCCCTGGAACGAGCCGGTTTGACCATGAAGGATCTGGATATCATCGAGCTGAACGAGGCGTTTGCCGTTCAGTGCCTTTATGACCTGGATCGCCTCGGCTTGAAGGCGGATGATCCGCGCGTGAACCGATGGGGAGGATCTCTTGCCTTTGGCCATCCGCTTGCCGCTTCCGGACCGCGTCTGGTCGCTTTTCTCGCCGGACTTTTCAGGGAGAACCCCAAAGCCCGGTACGGACTCACGACCATGTGTGTGGGAAGAGGACAAGGATATTCCATCATCTGGGAAAGTTTGATATGAATCAGCCGGCGGGCAAACCGAACAACAGGAAAGGAAAACAGACCAATGGATTTCAGCCTATCCAAAGAACATGAAATGCTTCGAAAGGAAATTCGAAAATTCGCGTCGGAAAAGATCGCGCCGTTTGCGGACGAGTGGGACGCAAACAACTATCTGCCGATCAAGGAAGTCATTCGGCCGCTGGGAGAGCTTGGTTTTTTCGGGGCGGTTATCCCGGAGGAATACGGGGGAGAGAACATGGGGTTTCTCGCGGCGGTAATCATCACCGAGGAGATCGCCAAGGCATCCAGCTCCCTGAGGGTTCAGTACAATCTTCTTGAACTTGGATGCGCCTATCCCATTTACTTATACGCGTCGGAAGAAGTCAAAAAGAAGTATGTGCCCAAACTTTGCAAGGCCGAGTATCTGGGTGGATTTGCGATTACCGAGCCGAACGCGGGGTCGGATGTGATGTCCATTGAAACAACTGCCGAGGACTGTGGAGACCACTGGCTGCTGAACGGCTCTAAAACATGGATCTCCAACGCGAATGTTGCGGATGTGATCATATGCTATGCCTATACGGATCGTTCCAAGAGAGGGAAGGGGCTTTCCGCCTTTGTCGTGGAGCCCAAGAATTTTAACGGCATTAAAACCACCGAGCTTGAAAAACTTGGCTCTCATTCATCCCCTACCGGGGAGATTTTTTTTAACAACACAAAGATTCCCAGGGAAAATATTCTTGGCCAACCTGGAGACGGCGCCAAAATCGTTTTCAACTCTCTGAACCAGACCCGGCTTTCCGCAGCCGCGGGAGCGGTGGGATGCGCTCAGGCCTGCCTGGATACCGCTGTCCAGTACTGCAATGACCGGCAGCAGTTCGGTCAGGTCATTGGAAAATTTCAGATGAACCAGGATATGATCGCCCAGATGTCTTCCGAAGTCGAAGCCTCCAGGCTTCTGGTTTACAAAGCAGCGTGGCAGAAGGATCAGGGCTTTACCGGAAACGGGCTGGAGGTTGCCCAGGCCAAGTACTTTGCCGGTGAAACCGCAATGAAGTGCGCCAGCTATGCCATGCGGATCATGGGGGCCTATGGTTATTCCACTGAATACCGGCTGGCCCGATACTACCGGGATATCCCGACATATGTCATTGTCGAAGGGTCGTCCAATATCTGCAAACAGATCATCGCTCTGGATCAGCTCGGCTTCAGAAAGGCCAACCGATAGCCAAAGGGGGAAGAATGACATTTTCAGAAATTCTGTTTGAGGTGGAACAGGGAATTGCAACCCTAACCCTGAACCGTCCGGAAACGAGGAATATCATCACAAGCGCTGAAATGATCGCTGAAATCGAAACCGTATGCAGACTGGTCAATGAAGATCTAAATATTCGGGTCCTGATACTTACCGGAGCGGATCCTGCTTTTTCATCCGGAGGCAATGTCAAGGAGATGGCGGCAAAAACAGGAATGTTCCAGGGTTCTCCGGCAAAGCTTATGGAAAATTACAGAAAGAACGTCCAGAGAATTCCGATGGCGGTTCACCAGGTGGAAATACCGACGATCGCGGCTGTCAATGGAGCGGCTATCGGAGCCGGGTGTGACCTTGCGCTGATGTGTGATATGAGAATCGCGTCTGAAAAGGCAAAATTCGGCGAGACATTTTTAAATGTGGGTATTATCCCCGGAGACGGCGGCGCCTACTTTCTGCCGAGAGTTGTGGGTATGGCAAAGGCCTGCGAGATGACGTTTACCGGAGATATCCTTTCCGGCAAAGATGCCCTTGAAATCGGGCTTGTCAATTATCTCACGAAGCATGAAGACCTGTTGCCCAGAACAAAAGAGCTTGCCCGGAAAATTGCAGCCAAACCACCGGAGGCGCTTCGGATGTCCAAACGGCTTCTCTACATGGGGCAGGTTCACACGCTTCGGCACCTTCTGGAGCAGTCGGCCGCTTTTCAGGCCATCTGTCACCACACCGAGGATCACAGGGAAGCGTTATCCGCCATGTTTGAAAAAAGAGAACCGGAATATAAAGGAGAATGAAAATGGTTGCGATTACGGAAACCGTTGAACTGGAGATACGAAACGAAATCGCGTTGCTGAGTGTCAATAACACGCCTGTTAATGCGCTGGGGATCGATGTGCGAAAGGGAATTGCGGACGGTATTCAAAAAGCAGGGAAAGATGGCAATGTCCAGGCGATCGTGATTGTCTGCCAGGGAAGAACCTTTTTTGCCGGAGCCGATATCCGGGAATTTGGGAAGCCTCCTGAGGAGCCGATTCTGACGCAGGTGCTGAATGTCATCGAAACCTGTACAAAACCGGTTGTTGCTGCCATTCACGGAACCGCTTTGGGCGGAGGGCTTGAGACAGCCCTGGCATGCCATTACCGGGTAGCCGTGCCTTCAGCCGGATTGGGATTGCCGGAAGTGAAACTCGGGCTGCTTCCGGGTGCCGGAGGAACCCAGCGGTTGCCGCGCCTGGTCGGTCCGGAAAAGGCGCTGAAAATGATCACATCCGGCGATCCGGTTATTGCCGGGGAAGCACTGCAGATCGGCCTGATCGATCAGATGATCGAGGGGGATCTGCTGCAAGGCGCCATCGCCTTT
>CAZOEW010000254.1:0-3900 GCA_964578935.1 uncultured Desulfobacterales bacterium
CATGGTGGCTGTGGGATGGGTCAAAGTCAAAATGCTTCCCTTTGACAACAAAAGCGAATTTCAGGTGATCCTGGACATGCCCGAGCATGCCACCCTGGAAGACACGGCGGCGGCCGCGTTTGAAATGGGGGAATACCTCCAAACGGTCAACGAGGTGGTCAACTATCAGATCCATGTGGGCACCTCCGGCCCCTTTAATTTCAACGGTCTGGTCCGTCATTACTATCTGCGGCAATCCCCCCATATGGCCGACATTCAGGTCAATCTGGCCGGCAAGAGCCGCCGCAAGCAGCAAAGCCACGATATCGCCAAACGCGTTCGGCCGCCCCTCGAAGCCATTGCCGGAAAGCACGGCGCCCGTGTTAAAGTGGCGGAAGTTCCCCCTGGTCCGCCGGTTTTATCCACACTGGTAGCGGAAATTTACGGGCCGAATTATGAACGACAGCGGGAAATCGCCCTTGAGATCCGGAGGATATTCGAAGAAACCGAAGGCGTCGTGGACGTTGACTGGATCATGGAAGAAGAACAAACCCGGTATCAGATCGATGTGGATCAGGAAAAGGCCGCTCTGCACGGAATCAGCGTGGCCCAGATTACCCAGACCCTGCATACCGCGCTGTCAGGCAAACCAGCCGGACTGCTGCATCAATCACTGGAAAAAGAGGATGTCGATATCGTCCTGCAGCCTCCTCTTGCCATGCGATCCGATATCAATCGCATTCAATCCATGAAAATCAACGCGGCAAACGGAAGCCTCGTGCCCCTGTCCGCTCTTGTGAGCGTCAAGAAAACGCCAATGGACCGGAGTATCTATCATAAAAATTTGATGCCTGTGGTGTATGTCATCGGCGACGTGGCCGGCGCCAAGGAAAGCCCTGTTTACGCCATCCTGGAAATGCGAAAAAAAATCGATTCCCTCCAGCTGCCGGAAGGATACCGCATTGAGCAGCATACAGCGGCCCTGCCCGAAAGCGAGCAGCGTTTTTCAATGAAATGGGACGGAGAGTGGCATATCACCTATGAAGTGTTCCGGGATCTGGGCATCGCCTTTGCCGTTGTGCTGGTATTGATTTTCGTTCTCGTTGTGGGCTGGTTTCAGTCCTTTTCCACGCCTGTAGTCATCATGGCAGCCATCCCTTTCTCCCTGATCGGCATTCTGCCGGCTCATTGGGCCATGGGCGCGTTTTTTACCGCCACTTCCATGATCGGATTCATCGCCGGCGCCGGCATCGTGGTGCGGAATTCCATCATTCTCGTGGATTTTATCGAATTGCGCCTCAAAGAAGGCGCACCCCTGGATCAGGCTGTCATTGACGCGGGCGCGATCCGCTTCAGACCCATGATGCTGACAGCCGCGGCGGTGGTCGTGGGCGCCTCCGTCATCCTGTTCGACCCCATTTTCCAGGGACTGGCCATATCCCTCATGGCCGGCGAAGTCGCTTCATTGCTGTTTTCGCGCATGACGGTGCCCATTCTCTATTTTCTGGACAAACGCTGGGAGACGGCCCACTCATAAAAAAAATCGGCCTGTGCAAAACCAGTGACAACGAGACCATCCATCCCGGCCAATACCGGCTTGTCTGTCTCAGTTCATTCAGGCAAATCTTTTGATTTCTTTCAGATACTGTTCGCTGTGAGACAGAAAAAAGGAGAGCGCCCTGGCGAAATCCGGGCCCAGAACGCCATCGATGAACATCTGGCTGATCTCCTTCTGTCTTTGCAGGGTAAACTGGGAAGATACGAAAATATGGCGTTCTTCTTCCGTAATGTCGTGCAGAAGACGCCTTAACGCGCTTGTGGCCCTTGGCTGGTACATCCAGAAATACAGAAAATCCAGTGCATGAATGCAGATGATCTTCTCAAGATCCTGAACCTCCATGTTTGTTTTCTTTTGAATTTTCTGGGGCTGTTCGAAAATTTCGAGCGTCCGCTTCTCCGGAAACAACAGCTCAAGCTGCGCATAAATACTGATTAAATCGGACAATTTTTTCCGGTACTCCCGGAACCGGGTATGAATATTTTTATGCCGGTCAACGGTCCCCTCGATCACACCGGCCATGATATCCGACGCTGTCTTTGAGATGATGGCCGCCCATTTCTGAAGGACGGAGTTCACATCAGGCACAGCCGCCATGGTAAGGACTCCACCGATCATTGAGTTCAGCAAAACCGCAATGGGAATGGATAAAATACTTCTAAAAAAATTGCCGAAAATCGCCCCTTTGGGTAACCCCCGGAACGCATTGTGGCTTGACAGGTAAATGCCGTTTACAAGCGCTATGATTGCATAGAGCAACACCGGATTGGTTGTTGTGGTTATACCGCATATCTCTTCCAGGAACCAGATCTTCACAAAATATTCAAGCAACGGGACGGAAAAACCGGTATACAGAAGGGAGTCGGCAATCCGGTCCCAGCTGACATAAGCGTTCCACCGTAAAAGCGGGGACCTCCTGAAGCCACCGCCGCCTAATATGGATTGAAGGATATTCCGGAAGCCTGTAATACCGAACCAGATAAATGCCCCGAAATAGGAAAGCAGCCACCAGTCCTTGGTAAGGGCAAACGTTAAAAAGGCCGGCACAAAACCCATGATAACCTTCAATACATTTCGCAAATGAGAATCAAAATATGCCCAGGGAATTTTTTTATACTTCCTCTTCATCCGCCTGTGCTGCAAAATCAAATCATTGGAAGTGCGTTTTTGCATCCCCCCCAGAGCGATAACGTTTCCATTTTTCGTCATCCGCGCGACATCTTCCTGAAGAGCCCAATCCACTTTCAGGGTATGGCCGATTATGGGATTCCCCAGTGATTCAGCCAGCCGTTGAAATGCCTTATAAGACCTCGCGATGTTTTCTCTGGGCAGCAGGGTGAATCGTTTGTATACGGCTATGCGAACAGGAAGCTTCGGGAAACTCGAGCCGGCCATTTTCCGGATCTGTTTAACCGCCCGCCTGCCAAGGGTATCAACAACCGCCAGTCCCATTCCGTGAGAACCCCGAAAACGTCCTGTGGAATCACTTCCGATCCTTGCCTTTAAAAACTTTCCCTTATAAAGGATCTGAAGCGAAATAATATCATGCAGGATGGTATATAGCTTTTCAATTCTTTCTTCCCGGTCCGGAAGCTTTTTCTCTTCAACCTTCTGGATGATATCGAGAATCAGATGCTTCAAGGCAATGGGATTCTGCTCGTTAATGCCCTCCTGAAGCTTGCTGATCGCCGGTATATGATCCGCTTTCCCGGCCGTCCAGTCTTTGAGATTCAACAATTCCAGTCTTGATATCATGCCATTGCAATCGTAAAGCAGCTCCAGAACTTCTTCAACGACAAGATTGGTAAGATTCAGGGTAATCCTGTGTCCGGACTGAAGCTTTGAGAGGCGGGTCAGCAATTCCGAAGCTGAGAGCGTCAGGAGATAAGGCACATCCTCATCATCCCGGGGTATTGCCGGATCAGGTATATCCGAATTCTTGGCAAGAGAAAAATAATCTGCCGCGAGCTGCTCAATGTCCAGATCGTTCATCTCCTGAAACCATCGTTCAATTCGTTCTTTTTCTACCGCATCAGAACTCTCATAAGCCGACTGGAGCGATTCTGCTTTACGGACAAGAACATCCTTTATTTTTTTATGAAGAAATGCTTCCAGGTGCAGGGTGGATTTCTGACCGATACCCACAAAACGGATGAATTCGCTTTCAATAAGAGGGTCCAGATCTATCCCGAAGGTTGTTCTCAAGTGTTCCAGATGCTTTTCATTAAAAGCCCTGAAAAGCGCCATAACATGTTTCTGCTGATAAACCGATACCTGATGGCCCTGTTCCATCAGTTCTTTTACCGCAGGATCTTCCAGAAAACAGAGAAACGCCTGCGCGTCTGCAAAACCCCTTGGAACCC
>CAZOEW010000255.1:0-3884 GCA_964578935.1 uncultured Desulfobacterales bacterium
TGTCAAGGGAATAGCGGACGGTTATGGTTGTCAAGGGATAAGACCTTACTTTTTATAGAGATGGACATATAGCACTTGTGTGTCAGCAACAATAGCTATGCAACATATAGAGAGGTGTTTGAAAAGTTGAAAAAAGTTGAATGGAAACCGGCGAGGCATTAATGATCTACTTTGCTCGATGAATAAGTATCAGGATCAAACGATAATCAGCGTGCGCATTGCATCCTGAAAAGGAAGAGAATAGGTTTCAACCACCGGTTTTCTCCCCCTGTTCCCAAAGGACTCGAGTTCTGTATCCGTATTTTTACTTTTCATTGCAATGATTTTTCCATCTTTCTTCAACAGCGGGGTTGCGAGATCGACAAACCGGTTCAGGTCCGAAAAAGCGCGGCTGATGGCCACATCGAATGCTCCTTCGAAAAAAGAATCCGCTGCCAGATCTTCTATCCGGCCGTGAACCGCATCGATGTCATCCATGTTCAGAAGCCGTATCACCTGCTTCATAAAATTCACTTTTTTGCGCGATGAATCCACAAGCGTGACCGTGAGCTCCGGCAGGACCACTTTCAGCGGAATGCCGGGGAACCCTCCTCCGGAACCGATGTCGATGAGGAAAGCTTTGTTGCTGATTCGCAGAGATGGGACAATTGAATCGATAAAATGCTTGACGGCAACATCAACCGGTGTGGTTATGGTGGTGAGATTTGTCTTTTTGTTCCACCGGATAAGCTCATCCGCATGGACCGCCATCATTTCCGCCTGCTGCGGGCTGATATCGATTCCAACTGTTTTTGCGCCTTCCTGAACAATGGACTTCCACTTTTCAGAGCTGAATTTCATGAATCGGTCAGGTTACATTTTCATTGACAAGGGGCTTTGATTTGCTGAAATCCATCACGATGTCGGCCTCATTACCCTTAAAAACAATCTCAGCGCTGGGGTATCTTTTGGTAAACACATGCATCATCGCGGTATTTTCTCGAAGGACCGTAGCCGTAAACTGCTTGTAGTTGTTTTCAATTGCAATGTCTTCGAGTATTTCGAGGAGGTAGGATGCGACTCCCATATTTTGGAAATCCTCCCGTACCACAAAGGCGATTTCGGCCGTGGAATCATTCACGTTCGCGTACGTCCCGATAGCCATGATCTCCTTGTATCCGCCCTTCTTGACCATACCGATAATGGACATGTTCTTCCGGTAATCCACAGAGGCCCACTGGCGCTGCACCATCTCATGTGAAAAAATTTTAATCTTGCAGAAAAATCTTGAATATATGGTTTTATCCTGCAGAGAGTAAAAAAAGTTTCTCGAGGAAAACTCATCCGACGGCAGAATCGGCCTGAATTCAATGGTTTTCCCGTTTTTTATCTTCAGCGAACTTTTGTAACCCTCTAAAAACAGAAGATCTTCCTGAGTAGGGGGCAGTTGGTCCGAGAAGATGTAATGATGCTTTTTGGCTTCGGATATCAGCCCATCACGGAATTTGGGGTGTGCAATCTGTGCCAGTTCCATGACTCTCTGATAGATTCCCTTGCCTTGAAGCTCCGCGATACCATATTCGGTGATTACAAAATTAACATCGCCCCTCGTGGTTGCCACCCCGGCTCCTTCGCTGAGGTGAGAAACGATTCGGGAGACCCGCCCTTTCTGAGCTGTCGACGGCAACGCAATGATCGAAAATCCTCCCTTGGACATTGAACTGCCTCTCAGAAAATCAACCTGATCCCCGATTCCGCTGTAAAACAGATATCCGACGGAATCCGTGCAGACCTGACCGGTAAGATCGACTTCCAGCGCAGAGCTGATAGAGACCAGATTGTCATTTCTTGCAATGACGACCGGGTCGTTGACAAACTCCGAGGATCGGAAATAGAACATCGGATTGTTGTCCACAAAGTTATAAATCTTCTCGGACCCCATGCAGAGCGAGGCAACCACCCTTCCGGGAAGCAGTGTTTTTTTCTTGTTTGTAATCACGTTCTTGGCAAAAAGAGGCATAAATCCGTCTGTGATCACCTGGGTATGAATTCCAAGATCCTTTTTCCGGTCAAGGTATTTTAAAATCGTATTGGGAAGCTGGCCAAAGCCGATCTGAAGGGTATCACCATCGTCTACTAGTTGCGAAACATAGTGTCCGATTCTCCTGGAGACTTCATTATCCTTTCTGTGAGGAATGTTTATAACGATCGGTTCCGGATGGTGAACCAGAAAATCGAGCTCGTCAACGTGAACAAAACTGTCGCCCCATGTTCTGGGCATCATGGGATTGATCTGGGCGATAACCAGCGCCGCGTTTTCCATTCCCGACCTGGTAATGTCCACCGATATCCCCAGGCTGCAGAAGCCGAATGAATCCGGCGGACTTACCTGGATTAACGCGATGTCGATACCGATGCGCTGACTGGAGAAAAGAGATGAAATTTGCGACAAATATGCTGGAATGTAATCAATTTTTCCTTCAAATGCGGCTTTTCGAAGGGGTTCGCTGATAAAAAACAGTTTCAGGGAAAACCGTTCCAGAAAATTTTTATCGTCAACAAACTGCGCCATTGTGTAAGACAGCATTTGATAAAGGGTAATATCCTGCTTGTTTTGATCTTGTACCATGGTTCGGATCAAATGCTGCGGTTCACCGCATCCGGTGCCGATAAAAACCCTGTCACCCTTTTTGATTTTTGAGATGGCAGCTTCAGCGCTTACCATTTTGTCTTTACAATGACTATTCAGCCACTCCTCGTAACTCATTCGGTTTTCTCCAGATCATTTTGAAGTTGCCGCAGGATGCCGGCCTCGTGGACCGACAGGTAACAGCGCGCATGCTGCTGACAATTCAAATAACTTTTAAACGTGAAGTCAGGTTGTATATATCAATTTCAGTTCGTTGGGTGTCGACGTTCTGACGGCAAAAAAAAATTTGCGTTCAAGACGGCAAATCCTGAGGAATACCGTGCCGGCAGCAGCCGAAAGGCATGAGCCGCCATGCTGTTTCGCAGACACGGGGGATGAATTGCAATGCAGACACGAAATGTAACGCCGGTATTAACCTGGACTTTTTACCAGGCCGTCACCGGATTGTTTTTTATCGCAACCCATTTGACGGCTCTTCTTTTACCGCAAGCTCTTCCTCTTGTTCTTTTTTCAGTTTGGCTTTTTTTTCATATTTCTGCAACTGCTGGTCCATGAACCTCAACTGCCCGACATAGTTATACGGGTACTGTCTTGCCGCATTTCCCTTAATGATATTCATCTTCTGGTCTGCAATCAGGTCACTCTTGAATTCTTTAACCTTAAAATAGGCTTTGGTCTGCAATGAGATCATATTCTTCTGAAGTGCCGCGTTGCCGGGATATTTTTCCGCTGCCTGATAACTGATTTTTTTGGCAACATGATCCGGAACATACAGGGCATCCGCTTCTGAAATGCATAAAAAAAACGAAAGGATAATGAATGCGGATAATAGGTATGACAATTGTTTTTTCATAATTTCCTCCTCAACCGGAAAATTCTCAAACAATAACTGTCTGTAAAAGCATGCTAAAATTGTACCATACTCAATATCATTGAAGGCACCGAATATCAAGTCATTGCTGCGGAAAATTACCGGTTTCGGGAAGGATTTGAATGAAACGAAAAGAAACAGGCTGAAATTGGCTCTTTTGCTTTGATTTTTATATCTCCCCTGGTTTAAGGTTTACATGGTTCCAACCGTTTGGTTTGATTACAGACACTCCTATGAAAGGATAACCATGCATCTGTTTGATCAGGATATATCGCTAATCCGGAAAGCGGCCTTTGTCTTCAAGGGAAATGTGTCTTCAAACTGGTCTGTGAACGGCACTCCGAACGGCGGGTATCTCATGGCGATGCTGACCAACGCCATGGT
>CAZOEW010000256.1:0-3859 GCA_964578935.1 uncultured Desulfobacterales bacterium
CCTGCTTCAGCCGTTTCAAAAGCGCCGCGCGCCCGGGCTGCTTTTCTTTCAGCCCTTCAATATAGGAAGGCGTAATGCTTAACAGTACCGCTTCCGCCACGGAACAGAGAAATGAAAAGACCAGTGCCAGCAGAACATAGACGATCAGCAGCACAACATCAGCGTTCGCATCTTCAATGCTTCTTTCGGGTGAACCTTCCACGCCAAAGGCCTGCGTTGAAATCGCCAACACAAGTGACAACACAACTGCCGGAATCCGGATAGATTCTCTTAATGATACTCTCACAGGCATTGTCGCGTCTCCGGTTTACAAGGTTGAACAGTCGCAAAACCCGGGGCGGTAAAAAGCATGGTGAGAAACAGGCAACGCTCTCCACCATCCATGTGCGGTTGCTCCTTTTGCAGCTTTTTATCTATGGTAAAACCATGAAATCTGCAAGGAATATCAACACTCCGGAACAAAGCCATAAACAAGGTTCCCTTGGTATTGCATTGACCGTAACCATCTTTCATGACTTTTGAAGCTTTAATTTTATCGGATTCATTGTAACCAAAAGCAATATCATTCTGGACAAAGAAGCCTGGTTTCTTTTAAATCGTTTTCCATCGTTCCGCTTTATCCATATCTCTTTTCATGCATTGCGAAAAATCGTCCGGCAATTGTTGGAATTTCCATACATACTCTTGCGAAACGGAAAGCACCGGCTCTTTTTATCTGCATGTTATCGCGAAATCGCAAATTGTTTTTGCGTCAACCTGTCTGATTGTGGTATGTCAAACCTACAAAAGCGGATGGCTTTGTAAAAAGCCCGATTTCGATGTTGAGGTTAGCGCTGACGGTTGCGCCTATCGGCTTTAAAAACTGCACTGCGTGTCATCATTCATCATTTCGGAGTAGGCTAACTACGCCTCCTTCTTCATGATCTGCTCGCCTTGAACTTGAACTTTTTTCGTTGCCATCAAAATTCCGACTTTTTAAGAAGCCATCGATATTGGCGTGAAACCCTTATCCATTAAATGATAACCAGTTAAATATCAAGAATAAATTTCATACCACGGATGCGCTGCGCGCTGTGGCAACCCTTTAAACCCGATGGGTAACCATCATCAACCATATGAATCAGAACACCCGATCCTTTCCAGACCGTCAGCCGGATGAAACCGCCTCGGCAACTGTCTGGGCCCGCCCGGTAATCCCGCTTTCGCTCTCTTTTATCGCGGGGATCCTGGCCGGTGAAAAACTTCCGGGCCACGGTCTTCTGCTTTTTCTTCCGGCATTTTTTTTCTTCTTTGTTGTGATCTTTCAGCTGTTTCGAAAAACGAGCGCGCTTTTTTCACCGCTCCTCCTCTTCCTCTGTCTTGGATACCTTTCCATTCAGCCATGGACCTCCCCCCGCTTTCCGGAAAACCATATTGTTCACTATGCAGACGGCCGGAAAAGAGCCATTCAGGGCGTCATCGAATCCGAGCCTGTTTATAAAAACTACCGGCTGAAATTCCATCTTCAATCCGAAGCGTTTATCCGGGGGAATCATGCAGAGGCTGTCACCGGAAAACTCGGGGTAACCGTTTCCGGGAAATTTCCGGACATCTCACCGGGAGACAGAATTTGTTTTACGGCCGGTATTCGTTCCATTCGGAATTTTGGAAACCCCGGCGGATTTGACTACGAACGGTTTATGGCGTTCAAGGGAATTCATGCAATCACCTATACCCAGGGAGAAAAGATCAGGGTCCTTGCCAGAAAAAATTTAAGCAAAAAACCGTTTTCGATCGACCGGTTCCGGAAAAACATTTCAGATGTCATGGATGATTCAATTCCCGGCCAGCACAGGCAGATTCTGAAAGCGCTTGTCCTGGGAGACCGATCCGGCATATCCGACGACCTGAGGGAAACGTTCAACCGAACCGGAACCGGGCATCTTCTGGCGATTTCCGGACTGCATGTCGGCATCATCGCGACGATTTCCTTTTTCTTTTTTTCGTGGATCCTCTCAAGGTTCGAACACCTTCTCTGGCATGCCCGCGTGAAAAAAGGGGCGGCGCTTTTATCCATATTCCCGGTTCTTTTTTACGGGCTTCTTTCAGGGATGTCGCCCTCCACCCAGCGGGCCGTGATCATGGTCACCCTCTTTCTGATGACCTTCCCCATTGAACGGGAACAGGACATGGTCAACACCATTGCCATCGCGGCATTTTTTATTCTCCTTGTTTTTCCCCCTGCCCTGTTTTCGATCTCCTTTCAGCTATCCTTTTCGGCAGTGCTGTCCATCGTGTTGGGATTGTCAAAAATCAGGCCGTTCATCCAGCATCCGGAAACGCGTATTCCACGTGTTGTTCAAAAAATCCTGCTGTTTATCGCTGTCTCTTTTTTCGCCACAGTCGGAACCATGCCGGTTGTCATGTCCGTCTTTAACCAGATCTCCCTGATCGGGTTACCGGCAAACCTGATCGCCATTCCTCTGATCGGCTTCATGGTGGTTCCGATCGGCCTGCTGTCGATTTTCATGTGGCCGCTGAATCATTTTATTTCTATCCTTTGCATAAAAACATCCGGTTACCTGCTTTCCGCGGCAGTCGAAATGATGCAAGCGGCTTCAGACATACCGTATGCCGCGGTAAAGACCATAACGCCAAGCGTTTTTGAAATCACCTGCTTTTACCTGCTGTTATGGGGGATTCTGAATCTCGGCAAATCCAGTGGCTCCCGGATGGAACAGGCCGTAAACCCGGTTACCGGAACAGCAAAAATAATCACCCTGGCTGCGTGTATTCTGCTGTCGCTCGATGCAGGCTACTGGTTTTATCATCGATTTCTCCGCAGCGAGTTGAGGGTGACCCTGCTCGATGTGGGTCAGGGCAATGCCGCGCTTCTGGAACTCCCAAAAGGGTATTGCATGCTGATCGACGGCGGCGGGTTTTCCAGCAATGCCGTATTTGACGTCGGCAAACTGATCGTTGCCCCGTTTCTGTGGGGAAAAAAAATCAGGACCGTCGACACGCTTGTCCTTTCCCACCCGAACAGCGATCACATCAACGGTCTGATCTATATTGCAAAGCACTTTAACGTAAAAAACCTATGGTCCAACCATGAACCATACCATACCCAATCGTATGCTGAATTTGTCCGAACCATCCGGAAAAAGGGAGTTGACCATCCTTTATTTTCGGAAATTCCGCGCAGGCAGACGATCCATGGAGTTGATTTTCATATCCTGTATCCGAAAAAAGATTTTCGATCGAAAAACGATCCAACCGGCGATATCAACAACCATTCTCTTGTGGTCAGGGCAGGTTTCAGATCCGTATCCTTTCTTTTCCCGGGTGATATCATGGCGGACGGGGAGAGAGAACTGGCGGCAGAACACGGAAAGGAGTTAAACAGCAGCATCCTTCTTGCGCCGCATCATGGCAGCCGCACTTCAAATACCGGGGAATTCCTGAAGACGGTGTGTCCTGAAACGATTATCATCTCCGCGGGGTGGAAAAACAGATTCAACCTGCCAAACCCGGAGGTGCTGAACCGGTATGAATCTCTGGGGGCCCGGATTTTTCAAACCGGCCTGCATGGCGCTGTATCCATCCACACAGATGGGCATTGGACACGCATCACAACAGGCCGGTAGCGTTTCCAAAAATTTTTAACCGGCACGCGCCGGCTTATCGGTTATAACACACAAAATATACGAATGAACTCTCTGCAAGACTGCTTTCGCCGGTGAATGCGTTAATCCGGTATCTGCCGTTCCAGAAAAAGGAGAGGTCGCGCGGTCCATCCAGTTGTCCGCCTTCACCCCAGTGAAGTATCGGTTGAAACCCGAGAAAAACATTGAAACCGGCACGGTAATTTTATATGAGT
>CAZOEW010000257.1:0-3823 GCA_964578935.1 uncultured Desulfobacterales bacterium
CCGGCCCGTGCGCTCGACTTCATCGCCCGCGTGCAGACGCCAGTACTCGCCGAGAAGCACGACCCCGACTTCGTCCTCGTCCACGTTGAACGCGATGCCGAGAACATCCTTGGGAAACGTCACCAACTCGTCAAAGCCCACGCCGGGGAGACCCGACACCTTGGCGATGCCGGTGGCGACGCTGATGATCGTGCCTATCTCTCGTGGCGTCAGTTGCGGGGCAAATGCTCCCACCACCTGGCCGATTGCGGCAAACGCGCTGTCGAGAACGCTCTGGAGCCTTTCCGGTTCCATGATCATTGGCTCTTTGATTCGGGGGTAGGCACTTCACGCTCAGGCTCGGCTTGGGATTCCGCCTTCTCCTTCTCGTGCAGAAGCTCGCTGACGCCCTTCTCCAGCAACGCGAGATACCCCGCGATGCTCCACGCCACCTTCTGTCCATTCGTGGTGAGCTCGATCCCGCTGACCAGCTCCGGCGCGGATTCGAACCGGACCCTCACTTCAGCCGAAAACGTCTCGTTGAGTGCATTCTGGATCGCCGCGCTGTGCTCCGAGCTCAGGTCAAACGCGCTGCGGACGAGCGCGGGCTCAGACGCTGTCTCGAGCGCCTCGGCGACACGTTCTTTCGCCGCATCGTCCATCTCTCGCAAGCGGCGAGTGAACACCTCGCTCATACGTTCTTCCAGAGTCGCCGTGGCGAGATCCGTCAGCACCTTGCGCGCGATGGCGAAGACTTCCTGCTGGGTCCGGCGACGGATGGCTCGATTCAGGTTGAGGGCGTCGTTTCTCAGCGCTTCCTGTCGCTTGGCACTCAAGGCATCGGCTGCCTGCCGCGCTGCTTCGAGGAGCCGCTGACGTTCGGCGTTCGCCTCGTCCGTCGCCGTGCTCAAGAGTGCGGCGCGCTGCTGGTCGAGCTCCTCGTTCTTGCGCTGGAACTCGTCGCGCTCCTTGGTAGCTTCTGCCTCCTTCGCAGCGGCGTCTGCAAGCTCCGCGGCGATGCGCTCCTCCCGCGCGGCGATGGCGTGGAGGATTGGCTTGTAGAGAAAGCGCTTCATCAGCCACACCAGGATGAGGAAGTTGAGCGCCTGCGCGCCGACTGTGAACCAATTGATGAGCATTGGCTTACTACTATCCTGCGATGATGTGGTTCCAGAATGGGTTGGCGAAGATGAGAATCATCGAGACCACGAAGCAGTAGATGGCCGTGGACTCGATCATCGCCAGACCGACAAACAGGGTCCTGGTGATGGTGGCGGAGGCGTCTGGCTGCTGCGCCAGTGCTGTCAGCGCCGTCGCGACCGCCCGACCTTCGGCCAGTGCAGGCCCCATGGTGCCGAAACCGGTGGTGAGACCGGCGAACGCGATTGATGCCACCGCGATAATCGTCATGCTGTCCATGGCGGTATCTCCCTTGCTTGTTTGCGTTGTTGGCTCACTGGCCTGGCTCAGCGACGGGTTCGGATTCGGGTTTGCGAACGCGCGTGGCGGCCGCGATGTACACCGCCGCCAGGATGCTGAAGATGTAGGCCTGCACCATGCCGGTGAGCAGACCGAGCAGCGTCATGACGATCGGGAAGATGAAGGGCGTGATGGTGAGCAGGATCGCGATGATCATCGTCCCGCTCATCATGTTGCCGAATAGGCGGACTGCCAGGGCCAGCGTGCGCGAAACCTCGCTGATGATGTTAAACGGCAGCATGATGAAGGTCGGCTTCACATAGGACTTGAGGTAGCCACCCATGCCCTGCTCTTCGATGCCGAAAAGCGGCACGGCGACAAAGACGCACAGCGCGAGCGCAACCGTGGTTGAGAGCGATCCCGTCGGCGGCTCGTACCCCGGAATGACGGTGAAGAGGCTGGCCGTGGCGACGAAAAGGAAGAGCGTGCCCAGAAAGCCGAGATATCTCTCCGGATGGCGGAGGCCAACTTCTTCGATCTGTTGTTCGATCGTGGTGACGATGATCTCCAGGAGGTTTTGCCAGGGGGAACGGTCCAGATCCAAGGAGAGCTTGCGCGTGATGAGTCTCGACCCGACAACCAGCACGAGCATCAGCCCCCAGGTGTACACAATGGTGGCGTTGAGCTCGAGAATGCCGTAGTGCCAGAAGACCACCTCATCGGGACTCAGGTGCATGGACGGCCTCCTGTTCCGGGCGAGCTCGGGTCTTTCCCGGCAAGCGGGTCAGCCACGTCACTACCGGACGTGCCACGACAAATCCAACGAGACACAGCAGCAGCCGCTGCCAGTGACCGTGTCCGACAACCCAGAAACCAGCCAGGGTCGTGCTGGTTCGCAGCAGCAGGCTACCGAGGAACCACAGTGCCGGCTGCCTGGCCGAGACCGCTCTCTGCACGGTCCACCAGAGGCCTCCGAAGAACATGGCTCCGAGCCCGACACCCGTCGCCAGAGCCAGCACCAGAATCAGTGGTTCACTCATGATCGTCCTCGTCGTGCGCTCGCATTTCCGTGTCTTCCTTGACCACCCAACGCCAGGCATTCAGACAGCCGATCGCGAGTCCGGCTACCAACAACGCCAGCGTCCAGGAATGGGCGCCCGGATGGCGGCGGTCCAACCAGAGGCCGAGCGCAGTGCCGAGCAGCGTCGGAACGACCACCGACCAGCCGATGAGCCCCATCATGCCGAGGCCGAACCAGACGCCGTGCGAATCACGCCGCGCCTTGAGCTTGCGCGACGCCTTCGCACCGACCTCCTGACTGAACGACGACTTCGGTTTCATGGGTCCATCTTCGGGTGTGTCAGTCATGGTGGACCGCCACCAGGCGACGGACGACATCGGTTTCCATTCGTGTCAGCACCGATCGCAAGTTCTCCTCGCGCTCGTCGAGGGTCAGAAACTCCTGTTCCACCGCCGCACGCAATTGCCCGAGGTCGGTTCCTCCGATCGCCCGGCGCACGGAAACGAGCACGTCCGGGCCGGTCTTGACCAACACCCCTTCATCCACGGCCACGAAGACTTCCCCATCAGGTCCCGTTTCGTAGATCAGAATTCCCGGCGCCAGCGCCGCGACGCAATCGAGTCGGTGTGGCAGGAGTCCGAACGAGCCCTCGCGCGTCTCCGCGACGATGCGCGACACGCCGGTCTTCTCGGCGAAGACCTGGAACGGCAGCAACACCTTAAGATTCATGAGTGTTGGCGGCATGTTCGACTTCCCCTTAGGGTACTGCTCCAGGCGTCGGATCCGTCTCGGACGTGGCTTGGGACGTGGGCTCGGCGGCAGGCGTCGGGTCTGTCATGCCTTCGGGCTCTGACTCAGGCCCGGCTGGGGCTGCGGGTTGGCCGGGTTTCGCCTTCCCCTTCGCTTCGCCAATCGTCCCGATCATGTAGAGCGCGCTCTCCGGGTAGTCTTTGAACTCATCGCGCAGGATTCGCTCGCAGCCGTCCAGCGCGTCCTTGAGGCTGACGAGCTTTCCTTTGAGGCCGGTGAACTGCTCGGTCGTGAAGAAGGGCTGGGTGAGAAAACGCTCCAACCGGCGGGCGCGGACGACCACGTTGCGGTCCTCCGGCGACAGCTGCTCGAGGCCGAGCATGGCAATGATGTCCTTGACCTCCGCGTAGTGCGCGAGGGTTCTCCGGATCTCGCGGGCCAAGGCGTAATGTCGTTCGCCGACGATGCCCGGCGTCGCCATCTTGGAGCTGGACTGCAGAGGGTCGATGGCCGGGAAAAGCCCCTCGCTCGCCCGCTGGCGCGAGAGCACGATCGACGCGGAGAGATGCGAGAAGGTGTGCACCGCCGCCGGATCGGTGAAATCGTCCGCCGGCACATACACCGCCTGGATCGAGGTGATGGCGCCGGTGTCGG
>CAZOEW010000258.1:0-3785 GCA_964578935.1 uncultured Desulfobacterales bacterium
CCGGCAATCAGCTTTTTTACTTCCTTCTGGTTTTTTCCACAAAATGAACAAAAGAGATTATCGTTCCCGTCACCTTGCTTTGTCGTCATTATTGTTCCTCCGACTTTTCAATCTTGTCCAGATCATCCCGGCTGCTGATGACATGATCAATTAATCCATAATCTTTTGCTTCATGACCCGCCATGAAAAAATCACGGTCTGTATCCCTTTTGATCTGTTCAAGATCCTTTCCAGTATGATGGGCAAGGATCACATTGAGGGTATCTTTCATGCGAAGAATCTCTCTGGCCTGGATCGCAATATCGGATGCCTGTCCTTGTGCTCCTCCCATTGGCTGGTGTACCATGATTCGTGAATTGGGAAGAGAATACCGTTTCCCCTTTGTGCCTGCGGCAAGTAGAAGCGCACCCATACTTGCTGCCTGACCGATGCATACAGTTGCGATATTCGGTTTGATATATTGCATGGTATCATAAATCGCCATGCCCGCAGTTACAACACCACCTGGAGAGTTAATATAAAAATTGATATCCTTATCCGGATCTTCAGACTCAAGAAAAAGGAGTTGAGCGATGAGTAGATTGGCGATTTCGTCGGTGATGGCGGTACCGATAAAAATGATCCGGTCCTTGAGAAGCCTTGAGAAGATATCATAGGCTCGCTCTCCTCTGCTGCTCTGTTCAATTACCATGGGTATCAGTGGCACTGGTTCCTCCTTTGAGATCGGGTATTACCGTATCCTGTTATGTGTTCCGCTGTAAACTGTTTTTTTAGATTTGCTGGTATTCTCCGGGGTTCTTATCCCTGATCGGTGTCAAAGTATATCGCAAATCCATTCTGAAAACCATCAAGAGTTGAGGCAGGTTCCAGATATTGTATCTCCGTATGGATCCTTATATGAGGTTCTACTGTTAACCTGCAAAAAATGCAGGCATATTCAGCTTATGATTATTCAGCGGCCTCCGCCTCTTCCTGTTCTCCCGGTTCTTTTTCTTCTATTGTGCTATTGTCTATGATAAGTCTGATTGCTTTTTTTTCAAGCAGCGTGTGTTTAAAAAACTCCAGGTTTTCCTTGTTTTCCCTGTAATAGGTTTTAATCGCTTCAACCGGCTGGCTGACGGATTCCGCCATATTTTTATACCCTTCCTCCATCTCTTCGTCGGAAAGAGAGAGATTTTCCTGTTCAATCAGTTTTCCAAGGATAACATGCCGTTTTACCTGCTTTACGGCGGTATCCCTGTATCTTTCCGCGAGCTGTTCCCTTGTCTGGCCGAGTTGTTCCAGGGAAATGTTCTGGTACGCAAAAGCTCTTTCCATTTCGGCGATGATGGCTTCAATCTCATAATCGACCATTGTATCGGGAACTTCAAACTCTTTTTTTGCGATCAGCATTTCAAAAATCTGTTCATTCAGCTCCTGTTCGATCCGCTTGTCATATCCTTTCTGGACATTGCTTACGATTTTCTCTTTCAGCTCCTCAAGGCTTTTAAAACTACCCAATTGTTTTGCCAATTCATCATCAGCCTCGGGCAGAACCTCTTCTTTGATCTCCTTGAGAGTCACTTTGAAGTTGATATCGAGATTGATCAGATCCTTGTTCGGGTGGTTTTCCGGGAAATGAACAGAAAACTCTTTTGATTCATCAATATTCATTCCGGCGATTTCTTTATCAAAATCAGCGGAGATGACTCCCACCCCGATTTTCATGGTAAAGTTTTCCGTCGTCTTTGTGGCCTCAAAAGGCTTCCCGTCTTTCAATCCTTCATAGTCGATAATGACAAAGTCACCTTGTTTTGCAGCTCTTTTCTTTTTTACCGGTTCCAGCTTTGCCAGATTTTTTCGAAACATTTCGATCTGTGAATTGACCTCGTTATCCCCGGCTTTATATAGGGTTTTTTTTAAATTTAAGCCCTTATAGTCGATATCATCAAGTTCGGGCTTGATCTCTATCGCAGCATCAAATTTGTACGGGCCTTTTGTATCCAGTTCGGGCGGATTGATTTCAGGCTGGCCGACCATGGAAAGGTCTTCTCCTTTAATGGCTTCAATCAATGAATCCTGTATCAGCCTGGATGTTACATCCATGTGTACATCCTTTTTAAACATTCTCTCTAAAACCGAGCGAGGCGTTTTACCTGGCCGAAATCCTTTTACTTTTGCCGTTTTTTTGAGTTGTTTGTAAGCAGCATCCAGCTGGTTGGTTACTTCTGACTCTGGAACTTCGATGTGAAGTATCTTTTTTACGGAACTCTTGTCTTCTACGGTAACTTGCATGACTTTCCTTTCCAATAAATTAAAGTGCCTGTATTTATTTTATTCAGACACCTCCTGTGAATTTTCTGGTGCGAGAGGGGAGACTTGAACTCCCACTCTGTCACCAGAGCTGGATCCTAAGTCCAGTGCGTCTACCAATTCCGCCACTCTCGCAAATTTTTTTTGTGATATGGAGAATGATGTTGAGCCATATCACATACACGCCATTTTTTTCCTTAATATCATGAAGGGTCGTTGCGATAGATCCCTTGACATTTTACTTAAAAAAATCAATTAAGCATAAAGGACAATTAAAATAGTATCAATATATATAGGTGTCAAGTTAAATTGGAGAATGGATTTAAGTGTTCAGGTTAATAAATAAAAATCTCATTTGGCGGTCTCTCGCACTCATTCTGGCAACCACCTTGCTGGGTGCCATCGGCTTGATCATAAACCCTTCAGACAGCTTTCCTGAAAATCGGGTTCAGCCGACCATTGTGATCGATCCGGGCCATGGGGGTCGTGATAACGGTGCACGAGGCCCTGACGGCACACTTGAAAAAAATGTGACCATGACGCTGGCCAATCTTCTTGCTGAAAAGCTTGTCGGGAAATACCGGCCTGTTTTAACCAGAAACGATGACTATGAGCTTGGTATCGCCGAACGCACCTCCATCGCCAATGCCGACAACGCATCTCTTTTTGTAAGCATTCATACCGGCGGAAGCTATAAGTATAAAACCCGGGGTATTAAAATATTCTTTTTCAAAGATTTTTCCGATACCGTGTCGCAGTTTGAAAAAGCCGGCTCCTATAATATAGCAGGTCATGAAATGCAGGTCCCATGGGATGAGATTCAAAAAAAACATATGATTGCAAGCAAAGAAGCGGCGGAAACCATTCATGACCGGTTATCAAAAAACATTCAACTCCCCGCCGGCCAGGTTCTCGATGCGCCCTTACTGGTGTTGACCGGTGCGGATATGCCGGCAGTTCTTCTTGAAATCGGGTATCTCACAGACCCGGTTGAAGAAAAAAAGTTAAATAATAATAAATATTTATCTTATCTTGCACAAGAAATCAAAAGTGGTATCGACGATTTTTTTCAGAAACGCGAAAATCCATTCAACTGACCCGAACAGCAGATATATTCCGTCTGTTTTTGTATGCAGCTTTTTTATCATAAATGGGATTTCGCCTTTGGTTACTTTGTTTTTTGTCGGATCAAAAATTTTCTATAAAAATTTGATGAAATTTTTAGGATATGCTTGCACAAGCTGGAAAAGAATGTTAGGTAGTGCCCGTCCATGAATGTCTATTTTGTTTGACGTCTGCGTTGTGCTCAAATTTTAATCCTCAAAAATTGATCTTTATATCCATACGGTTAAAATTTGTGGGCACCTTGCTTGCGTACAACGTATCTCATTAACATGGAAAAATCAGGTAAACCGGCATTATCGGGGCGTGGCGCAGTCTGGTAGCGCACCTGCTTTGGGAGCAGGGAGTCGGAGGTTCAAATCCTCTCGCCC
>CAZOEW010000259.1:0-3779 GCA_964578935.1 uncultured Desulfobacterales bacterium
TCCCAACTGAGCTACCCGCCCTTATTCAACTGCCCGTTTTTTGGGGCCTTCTGTGCCCCGGAAACAAATGCCATTGCTAACAAGTTTATCAGATGATGTCAAGCTAAAATCTTTCTTATTTAATGATTTCCCCATCAGGTTCAAACGGCTGTTTTCCGCCGTTAAAAAGCGGTTCTCCTTCTTTTACAATCAAGGCTTGCGACAAAACTTCGTCCATTTCTTCAACCGGATGAATTTTGAGCTGCCTGGAGATGACTGCGGGAATATCCTTCAAGTCTTTTTCATTTTCTTTTGGGATCAGAACCTTCTTGATGTCTCCCCGGTGCGCGGCAAGAATCTTTTCTTTCAACCCTCCAATGGGCAATATCCTTCCTCGAAGCGTTATTTCCCCGGTCATGGCGATATCATGGAAAACCGGCCTCCTGGTCAGGGCGGAGACAATGGATGTACACATGGAGATTCCGGCAGACGGGCCGTCTTTTGGAATGGCGCCCTCTGGAACATGAATATGAATATCGGAATTTTTATAAAATTCACTGTCAATGCCAAGTCTTTCAGAACGGGATCGAACATAACTGACAGCTGCTTTGGCAGATTCCTTCATCACATCCCCAAGTTTGCCTGTAATGATCAGCTCGCCTTTGCCCGGCATAATGACAGTCTCCACACACAGGAGTTCCCCTCCCACCTGTGTCCATGCCAATCCGGTGACAAGCCCGATCTGATCTTTTACCTCTGCCTGTCCGTGCTTGAATTTATATGGACCAAGATATTTTTCAACGGTTCTTGAGGTGATTTTAAAACTCTTGTTCGGCTCTTTTTTTAAAACAACATCGCGTGCCACTTTTCGGCAGATCGATGAAATTTCTCGTTCCAGGTTTCGGACTCCGGCCTCCCGGGTATATTGCTGGATAATACAATGGATAGCACTTTTTAAGAATGTAACGTTTGAATTTTCAAGACCGTTCAGTTTGATCTGCTTCGGCACCAGAAAATTTTTGGCAATATGATATTTTTCAAACTCAGGGTATCCTGGAATACGGATAATTTCCATCCTGTCCTGCAACGGAAGGGGGATATCCGGCAGCGTGTTTGCCGTTGTAATGAAAAGAATATCGGAAAGGTCGTAATCCAGGTCCAGATAATGATCATTAAAATTGTTGTTCTGCTCCGGGTCCAGCACCTCAAGAAGGGCTGCAGAAGGATCGCCCCTGAAATCCATACTCATCTTATCCACTTCGTCCAGGCAAAAAACAGGATTGTTTACACCTATTTTTTTCAGGGATTGGATTATTTTCCCTGGAAGTGCTCCGATATAGGTGCGTCTGTGCCCCCTTATTTCGGCTTCATCTCTTACACCACCAAGGGAAAGGCGTACAAATTCTCTTCCGGTCGCCCTTGCAACGGACTTTGCAATGGATGTTTTGCCGACACCGGGAGGGCCGACAAGGCAAAGAATCGGGCCCCTTACCTTTTTGACCAGGGACTGGACAGCCAGGTATTCAAGGATTCTTTCCTTTGGCTTTTCAAGCCCGTAATGATCCTCATTTAATATTTTTTCCGCTTTTTCAATATCGTCATTTACCTTGCTTCGGTCAAACCAGGGCAGTGAAATAATCCAGTCAATATAATTTCTCACCACCGTGGCTTCTGCCGACATGGGCGTCATCAGCTTGAGTTTCTTGAGTTCCTGACGGGATTTTTTAGCAGCCTCACGGGACATCCGTTTTCGCTTGACCCGCTTTTCAAGTTCTACAAGCTCATCCGCAGTGCTGTCATCTGCGCCCATCTCTTTTTTTATGGCACGCATCTGTTCACTCAGATAGTAGTTTTTCTGTGTCTTTTCCATCTGAGTTTTTATGCGGCCTTTGATTCTCTGCTCCACATTGTAAATTTCAGCCTCACTTTTGATCAGACTGAGCAGGAATGAAAGGCGGTCGCCCAGAGACTCCATCTCCAACAGGCGCTGCTTGTCTTTAATCTTAAATGTCAGATGGGCGGCAATCGTATCGGCCATCTGTGACGGGTCGATAATTGTCGAGATATTGCTGACAATGTCTTTTGAAATGTTTTTATTTAATTTGGAATATTCGGTAAAACCCTTTACCAGGGATCGTTTGAGAGCTTCCGCTTCAGACTCGGGAAGCCCTTGTTCGGAAACAGGAGCAAGCTCTACCTGGAAAAATTCATCTCCGGTAATAAAATTAATAATTTTTGCCCTGGTCTTGCCTTCAACAAGAGCCTTGACCGTACCATCCGGAAGCCGAAGAAGCTGCAATACACTTCCGATGGTGCCGATTTTGCTGATATCTTTTTCTTTTGGATCATCGATTCCGGCTTTGTTCTGGGTAGCCAGAAAGACGTTTTTGTCCTTGTTCATCGCATCGGCAAGTGCATTAACGGATTTTGTACGCCCGACAAAAAGAGGCGCCACCATATGCGGGAAAACAACAATATCCCTCAATGGCAGAAGAGGCAGAAGAATACTTTCGGATGAATCAGATTCATCCGATTTGAAAAATTTCGGAATATTAATCATGGTTACGACTTTTGTGGATATTAACTATGCGCTTGTTTTTTTGTCTGCTCGTAAAGGAGTATCGGGTCTTCCTTGTTCACGACAACTTCCTCGCCGACCACACATTCTTTGACATTTTCTATAGATGGAATCTCATACATTATGTTCAGCATGCTGTTTTCAAGAATGGATCGGAGCCCCCGGGCTCCAGCCTTCCGCTTCATCGCCTTGTTGGCGATTGCAGACAGCGCACTGTCGGTCAGTCTGAGCTTGACGCCTTCAATTTCAAACAGTTTCTGAAACTGCTTTACAAGCGCATTTCTTGGTTCTGTTAGAATTTTAATCAAAGAGGCTTCATTCAGTTCGTCAAGCGTTGTAATGATCGGCAGACGACCTATAAATTCCGGGATAAGACCGAATCGGATCAAATCCTCGGTTTCAAGCTCCCGAAGGGTGTCACCAATGTTTTTTTCTTCTTTTTTTGTTATCTTGGCGCTGAATCCCATTGACTTCTGGCCAAGGCGTTTTTGAATAATTTTTTCCAGTCCGGTAAATGTTCCGCCGCAGATAAACAGGATATTGGAAGTATCAACTTTAACAAAATCCTGCTGCGGGTGCTTTCGCCCGCCTTTTGGGGGCACACTCGCCATGGTACCTTCGATGATTTTGAGAAGGGCCTGCTGAACGCCTTCGCCGGAAACATCCCTGGTGATTGAAGGGTTGTCGGAGCGCTGCGCGATTTTGTCAATTTCATCAATATAAACAATCCCTTTTTGCGCTTTCTCAACATCGTAATCCGCATTCTGAAGAAGAGAAAGAATAATGTTTTCAACATCTTCTCCAACATAGCCCGCTTCGGTTAATGTTGTCGCATCCGCTATGGTAAACGGGACGTTCAAAAATCTTGCAAGGGTTTGTGCCAACAGTGTCTTTCCGCAGCCTGTTGGACCGATCAAAAGAATATTGCTTTTCTGAATCTCAACGTCCCCTGTATTGACCGAGGAATCAAGGCGTTTGTAATGATTGTAAACAGCAACAGCCAGAACTTTCTTGGCATCATCCTGCTCAATCACATAATCATCCAGCATCTCTTTGATCTCTTTGGGTGCAAGCAGGTTGTCAGAACCTTCGACACCCTTTTCACTTTCTTCTTCGATAATTTCGCTGCAAAGCTGGATACATTCATCGCAGATATACACCGCCGGCCCGGCAATCAGCTTTTTTACTTCCTTCTGGTTTTTTCCACAAAATGAACAAAAGA
>CAZOEW010000260.1:0-3767 GCA_964578935.1 uncultured Desulfobacterales bacterium
TGGCGGAAGTGCATGGGAATCGAACCCACCCGAGACGGGTTTAACGCCTCACACCGGATTTGAAGTCCGGGAGCCTCACCAGTAAGCTGCGCACTTCCGAAAAGAATCGTAATATAGTATTCTTCTTCATTTTCTGTCAACCCATTTATAGATGAGATGATAAGAGACATGATCGACAGGGAACGGCTTGCAACTCTTTTTAAATCGCTTGTCGAGATCGACAGCGTATCCGGAAACGAAAGGGCGATAGCCAACGAAATCCGGAAAATTGCGGATTCACTGGGCGCAACCTGCCATGTGGATGATTCTGAAAAGCGCACCGGAAGCGATACCGGCAATCTTGTTCTTAAATTCAAGGGGAACAGACCCTTGGCTCCTCTACTTTTAAGCGCTCATATGGACACGGTCGCGCCCGGATGCGGCGTGAAACCCATTTTTAAAGACGGGGTTTTCACGAGCGACGGAACCACCATACTGGGGGCTGATGATAAGAGCGCAATCGCGATCATTCTTGAAGTGATGCGTGTTCTCGTCGAAAAGGATCTGCCTTGCTGCCCTCTGGAATGTGTTCTGACAACCTGTGAAGAGATCGGCCTTCAGGGGGCAAAAAATCTTGATTTCAGCCTGATTACTGCGAAACAGGGGTATGTGCTGGATACTTCGGACATCGGGGTGATTGTAAATCAGGCACCGGCTGCCAATCGTCTTGAGTTCAAGGTTTTCGGCAAGGATGCCCACGCGGGTGTGGCGCCGGAACAGGGCATCAACGCCATTGTTCTTGCATCCAAAGCGATAGCCGCTCTCCAGCTTGGCCGGATCGATCACGAAACAACCTGCAACATCGGCGTAATCAATGGGGGCGTGGCAACCAATATTGTGCCGAAACTGGTTACCATACAGGGAGAAGTCCGGAGCCATGACAAACAGAAGCTGGACCGAACAACGGAGGTTATGGTCAGTGCCTTCCGAAGTGCGGTAGACGACTGGGAGGGGCATGAGGAATCGTCCGGGTCGCCGCGCCTTGAATATAAGATCGAAAAGGATTTCCCGCTGACCCGCATTCCGGAGGACCATCCGGTGATCCTGGTCGCTCAAAAGGCGGCTTTGAATCTTGGACGAACCTTGAAAACCAGATCAACCGGCGGCGGAGCGGATGCAAATATTTTTTTTGAACAGGGAATCGTGACCGGTGTTATCGGGACTGGAATGCGGAATATGCATTCGGTTCGGGAGTCGATCAGTCTGGATGACATGACCCGGACCGCTGAGCTGCTGATCGAGATTATCCGGCTTCATTCAACCTGAAAGAAAAATGAAACAGTATCCATATAGAAACGAGAACTGTTGTTCCAAGGATAAAATAACCCATGCATGCCTACTTTGACTGTTTTTCCGGAATCAGCGGCGATATGACTCTCGCGGCATTTATAGACCTCGGGGTCCCGGTTTCATTTCTGAAAGAATCCATCAGCCGGGTCCTTCCTGAAAATGATTTTAACCTGGAAGTCAATTCTGTTTCCCGAAAAGGAATCACTGCCGTGAATGTGGTCGTAACCGGGAGTGAAAACACGGCTTCTCGAAATTATTCGGGTATCAGATCCATCATACGGAAAAATTTCCTTCCGGAAAGGGTTCGGAACATAAGCCTTGAAATATTCGGCAGAATTGCCGAAGCAGAGGCAAAAATACACGGGTGCCCAATTGAAAAGGTTCACTTCCATGAAGTCGGCGGAGTAGATGCCATCGTTGATATCGTGGGAACCGCTTTTTGCGTTGATTTTCTGAATCTTTCCTCCATATCCGCTTCAAAAATTTCGCTTGGGGGGGGATATACAACATGCAGTCATGGTACGCTGCCGGTTCCAGCCCCTGCGACATTAGAAATTTTAAAGGGGGTTCCGGTTATCGGTACCGGTATTCAGAAGGAGCTGGTAACGCCGACCGGCGCGGCCATTATCGCTTCGCTTGCCGGTGAGTTTCATCCTTTTCCGGATATGAAGATAGATAAAATTGGATACGGCGCCGGAAAGCGGGATCTGGAAGAAATACCGAATGTTCTGAGGATTGTTACCGGAAGCAGGGTTGATGAAAACCTGGAGAATGGGGTGGAAAAAATTGTTCTGGTTGAAACCTGCATCGATGACATGAATGCTGAAATTTTTGGTTTTCTGATGGAGCGCCTGTTTGAGGATGGTGCCCTGGATGTATACTGGCTGCCGATATATATGAAAAAAAATCGCCCCGGCACCATGGTACAGGTTGTATGCCATGAAAGCATCCGGGAAAAGGTTGTCAGCCGGATACTGACCGAAACAACCACCTCCGGCGTAAGATACTTCAAGGCTGATCGTCGAATTCTTCATCGGGAAACCGTTGAGGTCGAGACCTGTTTTGGCAGACTGCGGGCGAAAAAAATTACAAAACCGGACGGAAGCATCGTGATTGTGCCGGAGTATGAGGTCTGCCGAAAAATTGCCCTTGAAAAGAATATTCCGGTCAAGAGCGTTTATGATGCGGTTGAAGCAGGAAGTTCCGTACCATGATTTTCAAGCAAAGGGTTATCCTTTTTCTCGCAACAGGATTTTATGCCGGAAAGGTTCCCGCAGCTCCCGGAACAGCCGGCACACTTGTGGGCCTGGTTTTCTGCTTTTTCCTGTCCCGGCTTGAACCGGTGTTCAGTTTTTTCTGTATCGCGCTTGTAATTGCCTTATCCGTATGGATCACGGACAAAGCGGAAAAGCTTCTGGCCCGGAAAGATCCGGGAGAGATCGTACTGGATGAGATTGCGGGTATGATGGTGACCATGGCCGGCCTGCCGTTTACCGCTTTTTCCGCTGTCTCCGGATTTATACTCTTCCGGGTCATTGATATTCTAAAACCGTTTCCAATCCGCGTTCTGGATCAAAAAGTTCCCGGCGGGGCAGGTATTGTCGCTGATGACATTGCAGCCGGTGTCATGGGGAATATTGTACTTCGAATTGTATTCTATTTCACCGGCGTATAAGTACTTTGTGAGCTTGGCGACTCTGCGCGACATTCTGGTTTAATACAAGACCATTGATGATATGGATAAGATACGAGTATATGGATAGCATACGCGCATTCATCGCTTTCAAACTTCCGGACAGGATTCCGGGATTTATCCGTGAGATACAGAAGGAGTTGAAACAAAGGGGAATCAAACTGAAATGGGTATTGCCTGAAAATGTTCATTTAACCCTGAAGTTTTTAGGAGATGTTCCCTGTGACCGTATCGATTCGATTGAAACCGCTATAAAAGTATCTGCGGAAGGTCTGCGTCCGATCTCTCTTTTTGCCGGAAGCATCGGTGTTTTTCCCAATGCAAGCCGTCCGAGGGTGGTCTGGATCGGAATCGACGGCGAGATCGGCATCCTGGCAGGGTTTCAGAAAAAACTTGATGGGAATCTGGCACATCTGGGATTTCAGCCTGAAACAAGAAGCTACAAGGGGCATCTCACCATCGGAAGGGTTCGAAAAGCTCCGGATCCGGAGAAACTCAAAACCGCGATACGCGATTTTTTTGATTATAAAACAGAACCCTTTCACGTCGAGGAGGTGATCTTGTTTCAGAGTGATTTAAAACCTGAAGGCGCGGTCTATACCTGTCTGAAAAATATCCGATTTTCCGATGATCGGTGAATGTTTATGCCGGTTCCGGGGAGAACCCCGAGCTTGCTGAAAAGCTGCCGGATTCAAGAAGAAACAATTTTTTCGAATTCAACATCCGTTAAAGGCTTCATTCGGTT
>CAZOEW010000261.1:0-3739 GCA_964578935.1 uncultured Desulfobacterales bacterium
AAAGCACTCCCGAAAACAGTTGTGCATCAACATCCAGCAAATCGCGGATATGGCGGAAATCAAAAGTCATGCTACAAAATTGCACTCGAAAATGGCGGCGATATCATTATCATGGTTCATCCGGACTATCAGTATACACCGCTTCTTATCCCGGCAATGGCATCCATGATCGGAAACGGTCTCTATCATTGCGTCCTTGGCTCCAGAATACTGGGAGGATACGCGTTAAAAGGCGGGATGCCGATATGGAAATATATTGCCAACCGATTTTTAACGTTCACTGAAAATATTTTTCTCGGCGCCAAACTTTCAGAATACCATACAGGCTATCGCGCATTTTCACGCGAACTGCTGGAAAAGCTTCCTCTGGAGGCCAATTCCGATGATTTCATTTTTGACAATCAAATGCTTTCCCAGATTTTATGGTTCGGTTATACCATCGCAGAGGTAAGCTGCCCCACAAAATACTTTCCAGAGGCTTCGTCCATTAATCTTTCCCGCAGTATCCAATACGGACTGGGATGCATGGTAACCAGCCTGACATTCCGCCTGGCGAAAATGAGGCTGGTAAAATCGGTTTTATTTCCCGATCTCTTAAACGAATAGGTACCGGAGATTCAAATGCGCAAAAAGACATAAAGGAGCAAAAAATTGCAGATAAACCGAAATGGTATTTTCCTTACGCTGTTTTTTTCTGTCCTTATACTGATATCATGCGCCCATCGGATTGAACCTGCAATACCTGCCAAACCGATTCCATCAGATGAAAAACCATTTCTGGGTATCGGCTTTCGTGCGGTCTCCAATCTTGACGAACTGAAGTTGGAAAAAAAAATATCAAAGGGATTGAAAATTATCCATGTCGCCCCTTATTCCGCGGCCCGGAAAGCAGGCCTTAAAACCGGAGATATTATCATCTCGTATGATTCCATTTTATTTCCGAACCTTTCAGCAGAACAGATTGAAAACGACTTCAGGAATTATGTAACAACCAATAAAAAAATCGGTGACCCTCTTCTGCTATCTGTTATCCGTTTCAGAACAAAGATCACAGGGCTTAAAGACAATGATAAAATCAAAATCAATAAACGGAAGGAACTGAATCATCTGCTCGATCATCAGATTCCAGGGCAGCACATTACGATAGAAGCGGACCGACAGCTAACGATCACAGATATTGAAGTTATTCTGGATAAAAACCCGGGAATCCGGACAACCCCATTGCCGCCCAACCGTCTTCTTTTTCCTGAATTTGAAAGCATCGATGATCCATATGCGGATTTGACTCTCAACCTGATCGACGATTTCAATCTTCAGCCGAAATACAATGAAATGATCGATCAGTTGAATAACGACGAACGCTGGGATGACGGGTTCAGATTGAGCCTGATTCGATATGTCCGCCGGGATCCGCTGAAACTTCCCACGGCAGCGGACCAGACGGCAAAAAAACTGGAAAAACTTGCCGCGCGAGGAAATATTTGCGATTTCATTCAAAAAGCTTCCCTTCTTCTTGATGAAGACATAGAGGCAATTTCACTGCCCTATCCGGAAAAGGCATCTGAAAATCCCCAGGTCCATTTTGATTTTATCAAAACAACAATCGAAACCGCCATGGAATACAGACATAAAGCCTTTCAGAAACTTACTGCAGCGGAGCAGCAGTTTCTCTCAGAAACACTGCCTGGGTTCCTGAAGGATGAAAGCCGTTCAAAAGCCTTTATCTCTTCCGGGAAACCCAGCAGAGAGGAAAACCTGCTGAGGATCATTCAGCTTGCCCATGAAATAGACTTCAACGCCCTGCTCACCTCGGCCCGGATACTCGGTTTGCTGGCAGATCGAAACTGGCTGGACGACTTCCAAAAAAGCTTCCGGAACTTCTCTGCTGAAACTCTGATCACCGTGGAAGGTATTCAGGGAGACGTACTTTATGCAGCCGATACATCAGCCGGCATGATGGTCATCGGCGGCAGGGGATCCAATCGATACGACAATACCAAAGCAAACATCATCATTGACCTGGGCGGAGATGATATTTATCTGGGACGTTCCGGAGCCGCGAGTCTTGACACTCCCATATCTGTCCTGATTGACTTGAGCGGGAATGATCAATACAGCGCGACCGAATCCATATCATTCGGCAGCGGCTTCCTTGGCACGGGGATTCTCATCGATTTGGCAGGAGATGATGTTTACACGGGTTCACATCTTTCACAGGGAACCGGGTTGATGGGAGTTGGATTATTAATTGATTTTCAAGGTGATGATCATTACATGGGAAAGGAATATACCCAGGGAACCGGCATCTTCGGGATCGGCTTGCTTCTGGATCATGATGGAGACGACCATTATCAATCCGATCTGATCGCCCAGGGCGTTGGCGGCCCCAAAGCAATCGGCGCCCTGCTTGATATGCAGGGCGATGATACATATCATGCGACAGGACAACATAAAAGTTCCTATGGGACAGAAAACATCTTCAATGGCATGTCACAGGGATTCGGGTTTGGATTCAGAAATTATACCTCCGGTGGTATCGGATTGTTGATCGATGCAGACGGAAACGATTTTTTTCATGCAGGTAATTTTTCACAAGGAGGAGGATATTTCTTTGGCCTGGGAATACTCAAAAATTCCGGAACTGGAAATGATGTCTATATCGGATCAAGATATGCACAAGGGTTCTCCGCTCATTCAGCCGCGGGTATTCTGATCGATGATGGAGGAGATGACCGCTACTCCGGTTATATGGGAGCCGTTCAAAGCGCTGCCTGGGATATGGGGGTAGCTGCTCTGGTCGACAAGGCGGGAAACGATACCTATAACAGTCTCAATCTGTTTTTCTCAAAATCCGCATCCGCTCATAACGGTTTTTCAATCCTCATTGATCGTGAAGGAAAGGACAACTACCTTTACACGGAGGGCGCGAATCGTTTCGTGAATCACAACGCAGAGAAAAACAGCCTGTCGATACTGATCGACAATGGCGGTGCACCTGATCTTTACAATGGCAGTCTTATGAAAAATAATAAAATTTTTTATAATGGTTCAAATGGTCTGAGGATTGATCTTGATCAGGATATCAAAGATTCTCTGCGGAATATGGTTTACAGGGTGCTTATCCGAAAATAAAAAAGGGCGGGCACCTTTTACCGAACCTGAAAACTGTCTATCGTCTACTGTTATTTTAAAAGAAACCGAGTGAAGGAGCGGTGATCATGTTGCTGGTATTGACAACAAACGTGGTCATGCCGGTTACGTCATTCACCCTGTCGTTGCCGTATGCACCATCCGCAATTGCCTGGCCGACCAGTGCTGCCGGTGGTGTTAATGGTGTTACATTGCCTGCGGTTGTACTCGCATCGCCTGCTGGTGCAGCTAGTGCCGAGGCATCTCCTGCGGCACTTGCGCCAAACCGAGCCGTAACCTGGTCCAGATCCTTATCTTTCATCTGATCCAGTGCAAACGCAGACATCGGTAAACAAAGTACGAGTAAAATGAGGATGAGTTTCTTCATAGTATAAGAATACGACTTAGATGATATATCCCATTCAAATTGTTAATAATTTTAATTAGCACGCAGATTTATGTATCTACCTATGAACGTTGTTTACCATCTGCAACTTCAATTTGCAAGTATTTTTTTAAAAAAATTAAATTGACAAATATCAAGCCATAGTGTAAACATTGTTCATACATGAAAATAGTGATAATGTAAACTTTTAAAACAAGCTGTATC
>CAZOEW010000262.1:0-3705 GCA_964578935.1 uncultured Desulfobacterales bacterium
GTGCTTGCTCTGCTCCGCGGCAAATTCAAGAATTTTCCTTTTCTCCTCTTCAGCCTGCCTGCGGTCGGTGATGTCTTCCCCTGAACTGAGAAGACTGATAATGTTCCCGGACTTGTCTCTAATGATCGCATTATGCCATTCGATGATTTTTATATCGCCATCCTTTGTGAGAATCGGATTTTCGTGAAACTCAACCGGTTCAGTACCGGATATTGTTTTATCGAATACTTCTTTTACCTCTGAGATATTGGGTTCCGGAAGAAAACGATCAAACCAGTTTTTCCCGATAATTTCATCTTCCGGGTATCCCAACACCTCACAGCCTTTTCGGTTGATCAGGATGACTTTTTGATTTTTATCAAGGCCGACAAGAATAACCCCCGCAACATCCAGATACTGTTTCGCCCTGTCCCTCTCCAGACGCAATGCTTCCTCGGCTTGTTTTCGCTCAACGATGTTTCTTCCAACACCTTGAATGGCTACCACCTTTTTATTTTCATCCAGTACGGCTGTACCTACCCAAGCCAGCCATTGCCAACCGTCTTTTGTCAGAGCGCGCTGTTCAACATAAGCCGTGTATGGCGGCACAAAGAGAGATTCCATCGCCTTTGCAGTTGACTCACGATCTTCTTCATGGACCAGGGGCATAAATCGTTTGCCTATCAATTCGCCTTCTTTTTTACCAAACATGTTACAATAGGAAGGGCTGACGAAAAGAAATCTTCCTTCCAGATCGACTTTCACTACCAAATCGGTCTGGTTCTCAACCAGCAGACGATACTTTTCTTCACTCTTTTTAAGTGCTTCCTCAGCTCTTTTTCTTTTTGTCTCTTCTTTTAAAACCGCCCAGGCCCTGACAATAAAATAGGAAAAAATTACACCGATGACCAATAACAGAGCGACAATGAAAGAAAGTTTATTTCTAAATCCCGCCATCGTAGATAAAATTTCCTTCTCCGGCGTAGCAACAACGATTGACCAGAATGTGTTTTTTAAACGAATGGGAAAATACACCGCATGTTTTTTTATGGCATCGATCTCTTTTCCTCGTATTCTATCGTATGTGTAGGTGGTGGTACCGGTTTCGCCTTTCATCATTTCTATCGCCATGGAAGTGACCGAAGGGAATTTGCCTGGTGTCTCAAAAATGGTTTTGCCGATATAATCAGAAACCGGGTTATACAACGTTACTCCCTTTTGGCTGATCACCCATGCGTATCCACCCTTTCCAATCTTGATGTTTTCCAGATATTCTTTTGACAAGGTATCAAACGGAATCAGCAAGGCGAGACTGCCCTGGTATTTTCCATTCGCCGATACCGGAACATGGTAGGCAATGACCTTATAGCCCTGTACAGCCGTAAACACATCGCTCACAACCGGTTGATGGGTTTTCATGATCATGCGCATGTGGTTTTGATACGATATGTCCACGCCGATGGACTTTTGATCATATGGAATCGTATAAACAATCCGGCCTTCTGGATCAACGCGTGTAATAGCCCGAATCTTGCTGGAATTATTGTCATAAAACGTTTTCATCATTTTTTTCCCCTGATCATTGAAAAAAACAATATCATCGATTCCCGAAAGGTATGTGAGATCGCGGTAGCAATTGTCAAAAAAGCCTTCAATTCCCTTTGCAGCCTGTTTTGCAAGTATCAGTTGCTGCGTATTAAACTCCGTGATTGTCTTGCTTTTCACTTCCTCATAGGTTGCGTAGATCATATAGCCAAGCAACAAGACCAGTATCGTTAAGAAAAAATACCTTTTTTTTAAGATCATTGTTTACCTTTCATGGATTACGATAATTTTGTCATTACAAAATTTTCCACGGTCAAGAGAATGAAGTCCTGCACACTTCCATATTCACCAAATTCATGCCCGAATTATAGATGTAATTTAGTTAACAAACGTATGTAAGGTTGTGTCTTGAGATTCGCGAGCTAAAATAAGTTGCTATTCTACCATATAATTTAAATGGTTGCGACTGTAAAATCAAATGACGGCCAGATAGATATTCCCGGAGTTTTTGATCTTTTTCCGGCTGCAATGAATCGGATACAAACTTTTGCTATTCAGGGATATGATCGAAATTTGCAATGACAGTTTACTTCCAACTTGACACACCCGGGTCGTTCATTCATATATAACACTTATCACCTGTAATTATTACGCTTATTTCAGTAATCACAAAAACTGGTATGGCATGTACCCTGACCGGCAAAGGAGAACGGGTTATGCAGGGCAGCTTTTTCAAGATGATCTGGATTTTGCTTTTTTCAGTGGTTTGTTCACCCGGATTTTCCGAAGCCGGCTGCAGGAACGGTTCATCGATTTGCATCGGTCTGGTTACGGATGTTGGCGTAATTGATGACAAGTCCTTTAATCAGTCCGCCTGGGAGGGTGTTCAAAAGGCGGCATCTGAATTTGGCGCAACGGTGAAATATATTGAAACAAGGGATGCCAAGGACTATGAATCCAATATCAATCTTTTCGCAAAAAACGATTACCATGTGATCGTAACCGTTGGTTTTGCATTGGGTGAAGCAACGACTCGTGCTGCCAAGAAGTATCCCGGCATAAAATTTATCGGAGTGGATCAGTTTCAGACTAACCCAATGCCGAACGTTACGGGTCTTGTTTTTCATGAGGATCGGGGTGGTTTTCAAGCAGGCGCTCTCGCAGCAATGCTCACCCGGTCAAATATTATTGCCGCTGTTCTGGCAACCGATATGGTTCCTCCTGTAGCCGCTTTTAAGAGAGGATACGAAGCCGGAGCACGCTACATAAAACCGGAAATAAAAATCATATCCACCTTTCATCCAGGAGGACTGGACATCGCATTTACGGATCCGGAATGGGGAGCCTCAACAGCCGGGCAGGCAATTTCTCAGGGAGCTGATGTTGTTTTTGCGGCTGGTGGGCTGACCGGTAACGGCGGTCTTGTCGAAACGGCAACACACAAAGATCGATATTGTATCGGAGTGGATACAGATCAGTGGAACACCGTGCCTGCTGCCAGACCCTGTCTTGTCTCCTGCGCCGTGAAACAGATCACACCTTCGGTGTTTACCCTGATCAAACGTGCTTATGAGAAACAGTTTCCTTCCGGCAATTATTATGGAGGAGTGGCGTTATCTTCATTTCATGACTTTGATGACAAGATTCCCAAACGATTCAAACAGAAACTGGCTGAAATTGAGGAAGATTTGAAGAAGGGCGCCATTTGTATACAATAGAAAATCAAAATTGCATCATCAAAAGTTTACAATCCTTTGCAGTGCCGGTTTTATCCGTACTTCTGGCTGCGGGAGCGGGAGCGATTATTCTCGCCATATCCGGAGCTGATCCGGCAGGGGCGTATACAGCTCTTTTGAAAGGAGCTTTTGGAGACCTCTCCTCATTTTCACGAACGCTTGAAAAGGCAACTCCATTAATTTTAAATGGATTGGCTGTAGCACTGGCTCTGAGAGCCGGGTTGTTCAATATCGGCACTCAGGGGCAGCTTCTTTTTGGGGCCCTGGCATCGGCTGTAGTGGGGTTTTCTTTCCAAAATCTGCCTTCTTTGATTCATATTCCTTTTGCCATGATTGCCGGAATAGCAGCAGGAGGACTGTATGGAATTATTCAGGGCGCTCTCAAGGCCTATACAGGAGCACACGAAGTCATTACGGGCATTATGTTTAACTATATTGCAATTAA
>CAZOEW010000263.1:0-3697 GCA_964578935.1 uncultured Desulfobacterales bacterium
TAACCTGCTTGAATCACGTTATATGCTCTCACCACTTACCACGACTGGGCTCGATTCCGCAAGGCCGAAAAATCATTCGTTAACGGTGATAGAAATGTAAGATGATGGTGGCCGGAAAAGATGCGCTGTATATGACGGCTTTTCGGATTTAGCAGGAATATGGATTTCAGGGGGATCATGTATAGGTGTGGATATGGTGTGGACGCCGGAGAAAAGCCATACCGTTTTCAACGCTGAAGCAGCAGGCCTTCCGCAGCGGTTGTAAAACCAGCCATTAGATTTTCTTTCTTTTCTTCCCCCGGGTTTTTCCAATTTGGATTTTCTTTGGATCTGACTTCTTGTGCTTCGGGCTTCGATGCTGGTGCGCTTTACGGGTATGCTCTTCCTTTTGCGTGAAGGAGGAGCGCCATGCCGCCTGGGTCAGGACGTTGCTTGCACTGTCGGTGCCTGTTCGTCTTCAATCCGCGTCTGAAAAACCAGCGCTACTGCGGACGCAGCGAGTGTCAACGGGTACGAAAGCGTCTCTGGCAGCGTCAGAAGATGGCCGCCGATGCCGATTACCAGCAAAACCAGCGGGCGGCTCAAAAGCTCTGGCAACAAGAGCACCCGGAGTACTGGCGTCAGTACCGAGAGCGCCGTCCCGACTACGCCGAGAACAACCGCAGGCTCCAACGGCAGCGCGATCACCGGCGAGGGGCGCTTGCAAAAATGGACGCATCCGGGCGGAGAAACCGCATCAAAGCAGGCACTTACTACCTGCTGCCGGAGAGCACCGATCTTGCAAAGATGGACGCGTTGGCCCAAAAAATCACATTGATCCCGGAGCCTTACCGGCTTCCCGGGGGTTCTTGCAAACAAGGACTCGATTGCCTTCGCAGGCCTTCGGCGTGATAAAGCGGCCATGACAAGGAGGTGTGCCCATGGTCGCAAAAGAGATTCTTTGCCCACAGCGCATCCGCAAGATCACCGGCAGCTTCGCCTTCATCGAGCACCGCTTCCTGCAGCGGGGCTACTGGGGTCGGCTTAGCCACCACGAGCTGTTGTTGTATGTCTTTTTGGTGCTCGCCGCCGACCGCTTGGGGATGTCCTATTACAGCTATGACCGCATCGTCAGCCTGCTCAGGCTCTCGGTGGAAGAGTACATCGAGGCCCGCGACCGGCTGATTGAAGCCGACCTGATCGCCTTCGACGGGCAGCTCTTCCAGGTGCTCTCGCTGCCCGAGAAGCTTCCCCCCGTATCCTCACCCGGCCCGTTGAAACACCCTGAGGACATGGAGCGCTTCGATCCGGCCACCATCGGCTGCCAGCTTATGGCCCAGTTTGGAGGCCGACCATGATCGACGGACAAAGCATCTTCGAGATCCATCGGCTGCGAAACGAGGGTCTCTCGGTGCGCAAGATCAGCCGCCTGTTAAAACTCAACCGCGAGACGGTGGTTCGATATCTGAACAACCCCCTGCGCAAGGCTTCTCCCCGAGCCAAAGTTAGCCGTAAACTGGACCCCTTCAAAGAGGAGATCACGCGGCTCTTGGAGCTCGACCCGCAGGCCTCGGCGGTCGTCATCCGTCAGCGCATCGCCGCTCGGGGCTATACGGGCGGCATTACGATCCTGCGCGAGTACCTGCGCGCACTCGGCCGCCGGGCCATTGAACGCACCGCCTACATCCGCTTCGAATCGGCCCCGGGCGAGCAGATGCAAATCGACTGGGGGCATTTTGGAACGCTCTGCTATGACGGGCATCTGCGCAAACTCTATGCGTTGGCGGTCACCGAGGCCTTCAGCCGCATGCTCTACGTGCAGTTTGCGCACAGCCAGAACCAGGACAGTCTGCAGCAGGCACTACTCGATGCCTTTCTCTTCTTCGGAGGCTGCCCCAAGGAGCTGGTCTTCGACAACATGCCCACGGCCGTCACCGAACGCGTGGGCCGTCTGATCCGCTTCAACGACCGGTTCCTTACGTTCTTAACCCAGCTGCGCATCTTCCCCAAGGCCTGCAACCCGGGGGCCGCCCATGAAAAGGGCAAGGTCGAGCGGGCGATCGGCTACTTGCGAAAAAACTTCTGGCCGCTGCGTCGCTTTACCGATCTTGCCGATGTCAACCAACAGGTGCGCGAGTGGCTCAGCGCCGTGGCCAACGTGCGCATCCACCAGGGTACCGGTGAGCGCCCGGGGGATCGCTTCAAAAAAGTCACCCTCAAGCCGCTGGTTAATCCGCTGCCCGACTGTCGCCAGAGCCTCACGGTGAAAGTGCACAAGGACTTTGCCGTGCGCTTTGATGCCAACGCCTACAGCGTCCCGCCCTGGAGCATCGGACGCCAATTGACGCTTAAAGCCGACCAACTCACCGTCAGCCTCTATGAGCGCCACAAGCTGATCGCCACCCACCCCCGCAGCTGGCAGCGCAAGCAAAGAATCGAGCTGCCCGCCCATCAGGAGCTAGTGCGAAAGATCCACAAAAATCTCTGGGCCGACCGGCAGGTGGCGCTCTTTGCCGCTCTGGGCCCGGCGGCCCGCGAGTACTTGAATGCGCTCTCGGCGGCCCATCAGCCCATCCGCAAAAGCGTTAAGCTTCTGCTCGGCTTATCGGATCAGTACGGGAGCGCTTCACTCCTGTGGGCGATCGAGAAGGCGCTTGAGCATCGGGCCTACGGGGCCGATTACATCCAAAACATCCTCTATCAGCAAATGCGGCCCCAGCGGCGTCATCCGCCGGTGAGCCTTAAAAAGCCCGAGCTAAACGACATCCGCCTGCCGCCGCCCTGCTTGGCCGAATACGACAGCCTGGTGCTCAAAGGAAGAAAACCCCATGACGACTGAGACGGCCTGTGAAAAATACCGCGCGCTGCGGCTGAACACCTGCATGCGGCAGCTTCCCGCCGTGATCCAGATGGCGGTCGAAAAAAACTGGCCGACGCTGACAACCATCGAGCACCTGTTGGACCTGGAGCTCGAAGCCCGCAGACAAACTCAGATGCTGCTGCGCTTCAAGCAGTCGAAGCTTTGCGAAACCCCCACCATCGACCAGTTCGACTTCAACTTCCACAGCTCCCGCAAAAACCAGAAAAGTAAAATCCTGCAACTGATTACGCTTGACTTCCTATCGGAGAAAAAGGACCTCATCCTGATCGGAAACCCCGGCGTAGGAAAAAGCTTCCTGGCCAAAATCATCGCCTATGCCGCCACCCAGCAGGGCTCAAAGGTCCTGTTCACCACCGCCATGGACATGATCAACCACCTGGTGGCCGCCGAGGCCGACCACTCGCTTTTGAAAAAACTCCAACACTACGCTTCGCCCCAGTTGTTACTCATCGACGAGCTCGGCTACCTGCCGCTGGGCACCCAGGGGTCCAACCTGTTCTTCCAAGTCATCAGTCAACGGCATGAGCGGAAATCAACTCTGATTACCACCAACTTGCCGTTTGCCGACTGGGGAAGCATCTTCGACTCCACCACGGTTGCCACCGCCATCGCCGATCGGCTCGTCTACAACTCCGAAATCCTTATCTTGGAGGGCTCCAGCTATCGAAAACGATCCCGCAAAACCAACCAAAGTTGAAAGCCGCCCGGTCTGCTACCCGACCGCCCCCCTCTCGCCCCTTTGTCTCTGGCTCAGGCGATATGCCGAGGTGCCCTCATTGCCCACACTGGCATGCCTAAAACCGGTGATTTTGGCATGGTTCTGTTCCGGCGGTAACA
>CAZOEW010000264.1:0-3694 GCA_964578935.1 uncultured Desulfobacterales bacterium
TTGTGAATAATGTTTTCTTTTTGTGGTTTCGAAAGTTTTTTAATTTTTTGTTCGATCTTTAAGGCCGATGATCTGTCCCCTGTTCTTTTTTGAAACACCAACGTGAGTGGACCCCTGCCTCGAAGATACTTTGCTCCCTGTTTTCCCATTTCCAGATGTTTTTCAAAACGGCGGGCAACATCATTGGATATTCCGGTATACAGTTCGCCATCACGACATCGGATCATGTACACATACCATTCAGCTTTCTCCGCTTCCAACCGGGTCACCCATTGCTTTAACGCTTTCCGGACTTTTTGATCGACAAAGGAAAAAACAGCTTGAGCTGTATCACGGGAACGAGAACGGGTGTGGCCCGCCACCTTTGTAACATCGAACGTTAACCGGTCATGAAATTCATAATACTTTCTGTATAACAATGCGTTTTTTAACTGGCGATTACCTCCCCTGCACTGAAAACCGCTGCCTTCCAGACGGGTCCTTCTCGGCAAAAGCCCTGCAACACACTGGGAATCGGAATAAACATGGAGTTTTCCCGGCGCTGCAATGGCTGATCCGGAACAGTATTCTTCCAGAGCCCACAAAACTGTCTGGACCTCAAGCCGGGTAGAAGAAGTGTCTATAAATTTTCTCAACACCAGAATTTCGTTCAGCTCCGGTATGTTGATCATACTGGACGGAGTTTTAACAAGCGAATCCGGAACAAGGAGATACCCGCCCACACCAACTTTGAACCCGGGGTTCGCACCAGCATCGGTAAAGAGAGCGTAATTTTCCATTAAAAAAAGTGGTTACGATTCAGACGCATATTTCCTTCACCCGCCCGATTTCGCCGCTTTCCAAACGGACTTTAATACCGTGGGAGTGATGGGAAGATTTTGTCAAAATGTCTTTCACAACACCTTTGGTGAGATTCCCTGATCGCTGGTCTTTTTTTAATACAATTAAAACCAGCATCCCCGGTTTGATGTTCGCACGATTTGTTCCATCCATAATCTGTTCATCCTATGATAAAAATCAGAAGCCGTCAAACCAGGACATTCGAATGTTTGTGAAATTGATATCCTGTTTCATGAACATATGAAAAAATATAAGCTGCATACCAGATCGACATCCAATCCATATCCCCGATTTTTTAAAAATAGAAATTTTCGATGCCCTTCTCCTCTTGTATTTAAATAATCAATTTTACACATAGAAAAAAGCGATGTATGAGATGGACACTCAATAAAAAAGTTTTTCAACCACAGATAGAGAATAACGGTATTGGTTTATATGTCGATGGTTATACTGCAACGTTTCAGCGATTATCTACTGTTAAAAATGAATAACGCCCGCAGGCAAATGAACTATTTACATCTATGACAGTCTGACGTGAAAGGAGAGAAGGAAATGATTCGAAGGATACTGCTGTTTTTTATTGGGCTGATTGTAATTCCTGTAATGGCCTGGTCGTTTGAGGTATATCGTGATGGCGATATCTCTTTAAATGTCGGTTTCTGGGGACAAGCCTGGTATCAATATGTGGGAGGCTATGACCGGGATGCAGATGGGAACTGGGATGATGACTTGAATGATTTTATGATCAGAAGGGCCTATTTCAGTGTTCAAGGGACAGTTACCCCCAAACTGGATTTCTTTGTTCATTATGCCGGTGACCGGATCGGGCAGGAAGGTCTGGACAATCCGAGCATGGGACTCGGCAGCGGTCTTGCGGTGAGAGATGCCTGGGTCAACTATAAACTGATTCAAGATGATTTGATGATACAGGCAGGCCGGATGTATATTCCCTTTACTCGAAATTACGGGACAACTTCTACCAAATCCCTGCTCACCACGGAGCTCGACTGGGGTCAGGGAGGACTGCGAAGCGGAATTTTCTATCCAAGCAATGTGGGGCGGGATGACAGCATCACCCTCTGGGGAAATGTCGTCGATGACAAACTCCAGTATCGGCTGATGATCGGTGAAGGCGAAGAACGCCAGGCTGTAAATGCGGACGACAATCCCCGGTTTGCGGGCAGGCTGAGCCTGAGTCTGTTTGATCCGGAAACCTCTTGGTTTAATTCGGGAACTTATTTGGGAAAAAAGAAGATCCTGGCCATCGGCGGTGGTTTTGATTATCAGGCCGATCTTGTAATCGGCGGCAATCAGGATGATTATAACGCATATACCGTTGATGTCCATTTGGATTTACCGCTGGACAAAGCTGCCGTAACAGCGGAAGCCGCATATTTATGGATCAATCACTCGGCAAACGGTGTCACATGGTCGGACCTCGCTGCCGGAGGAGATGGTAATATCCTGACAGCCAAGGCCGGGGTTCTGCTGGCTGAAAAGTTTCAACCATTCGGACATATTGAAATCATTATGCCGGATGCGTCGGCAAGTGATGATACAATCGTCTATGGATTCGGATGCAATTACTATATCCATGGTCCTGCCAACAAACTGACTGCGGAATGGTCTGTCGTGGACGACAATGAGCATACGGTCGATATTGTCACCGTCCAGGCGGCGTTTGGATTTTAATTTTTTTTAAGAGAAAAAAATGAAATTATTCGACTGGATATACAAACTGTCCCGCTGGAGCCTTGGCGGAATTTTTATATACGCCGGCAGCATCAAACTGCTGGAGCCCAATACGTTTGCCGCCTTGATAGAGGCTTATGGCATCCTGCCTGAAATTCTTCTCATGCCCGTGGCGGTTGCCTTACCAGCCCTGGAAGTGTCTGCCGGGATGGGGCTGCTCTTCGACATCGAAGGCAGTCTCCTGGCCGTAGCTGGTTTGCTGGTACTCTTTATCACGATCCTGGGCTGGGGTATCTGGATGGGACTGGATGTGGATTGCGGATGCTTTAGACAGGAAGATCCTGAGGCCGAGGCTTTTCACGGCCTCAGGCTGTCCCTTTATCGTGACCTGATCATGCTTGCGGGAGTCGGTTACCTGTATGGATGGCGTCGATACCGTGCAATCAAACCGTTAAAAATCAATCTGATACTTAAAAAACGATGCAAAAAAAGGAGGACGGAAGATGCGTATGTGTAACTCAATGCTGAGACTGATGATCCTTGGTGTTTTCATATTTGGACTCGCGAATACGGTCATGGCTAAAAATAAATTCGAAAAAGAGACTGAAAAGGAAGCTGATGCCGTAAAACTCTTGCGCGAGGTCCAACAGGGGGGATATGATGTGGTCACTACCGAAGAGCTTAAAAAATGGATCGACTCCGGCAAAGATATCCTTATTGTGGACACCATGCCTTTTGAGGACAGCTATAAAAAAATGCATGTGCCGGGTGCTGTTCAATTTTTGTTTCCCATCCCGGATATGAACCAATGGGACACCCGGGAAACCGGCGGTAAATCTCAGGAAGATTTTATCAGGCTTCTGGGCAGCGACAAAAACAAACCCATTGTTACTTACTGCGGGTTTGTCAAATGTACCCGCAGCCACAACGGTGCGGTTTGGGCTGTCAGGCTTGGCTACAAAAATGTTTTCCGCTATTCCGGCGGAATTTTTGCCTGGAAAGGGGCACACTATCCAGTGGAAAAGGCAGAATAGACAAAACAATGGGCAAACAGATTTTAGACCGGGAAGAAAAACAGATCACTCAGGCTGAATCGCTGGTCGCACAGATCAGGGAACGCGCCCGAAACCTGTATCAAACCAATCAACTGATGTGTGCCGAA
>CAZOEW010000265.1:0-3618 GCA_964578935.1 uncultured Desulfobacterales bacterium
AAGGCATTGTTGTCTGCCGGCGGCCGGCACTTGGCCTATTATCCGGACAATCTCTGGGAGAACAGGCCGCTGATCGATGTGATTCAATATGAAATGTCAACCCAAACCATAAAGGACGTGGCAGGCAATTACAATGGAACAGACATTCCGTCATATTAATGATTTTGTTTATCTGTTTCCGCTGTTCATGAGTTTTGTATGGATGGTGGGCGCACTGATTTTCTTTTTCCGGCATGAAAAGAACAATACACAGCCTCAGGAACTGGCCGTCTATCCTTTTTTTTCCGTCCTGATTCCCTGTCACAATGAAGCGGCAAATATCGGAGATACCGTGACCCAGCTTTTGAAGCTGGATTATCCGGACTATGAAATTATCGCCATTGATGACGGCAGCACTGATGATACCGGAGCCATATTGAAAGAGATGAGCGAACGGCATGAAAGACTTCGGGTGGTCTTTCTGCAGCAGAATCAGGGAAAGGCGGCCGGACTCAGCATCGGCGCCCTTGCCGCCCGGGGGGATCTCCTGCTGACCATCGATGCCGACGCCCTGGTGGAACCGGCTGTATTGAAATGGATGGCCTGGCATTTTGAAAAATTCCCACGGGTCGGCGCGGTGACAGGCAATCCGCGGATATTGAACCGAACCAGTCTTCTGGCCAAAATTCAGACCGGTGAGTTTTCAACCATTATCGGACTGATCAAGCGGACCCAGCGAATCTTAGGCAAGGTACTCACCGTTTCCGGCGTGATTGCGGCATTCCGGAAACAGGCCTTGCTGACCGTCGGTTTCTGGGACACGGACATGGTAACCGAGGATATTGATATTACCTGGAAGCTGGAAAAGCGGTTCTGGGATATCCGGTACGAGCCGCGGGCGATCTGCTGGATTCTGGTGCCGGAAACCCTGAAAGGGTTATGGCGGCAGCGGTTCCGATGGGCCCAGGGCGGGGTGGAAGTCCTGAGGAAACATGTCAATATTTTTACGGACTGGCGGCAGCGAAGGCTCTGGCCGGTGTATATCGAAAGCGTGATCAGCCTGGTCTGGGCATACTGCTTCTGGGGTCTTGCATTCTTATGGCTGGTGACAACCGTTTTCAGTCTGTCATTTCCGGTGCCCCTGGTAGCCCCCATTCCGCCGGAATTTACCGGAGCCATTCTGGCCTTTACCTGTGTGATCCAGTTTTCCGTCAGCCTGTTCGTGGACCGTCATTATGAGAAAAAAATGCTTCGGTATCTGTTCTGGGTAGTATGGTATCCGTTTGCGTATTGGATGATCAGCTCCCTGACCGTGATCTGGGCGGCTCCGCGCGCCCTGTTCAAGAAAAAGGGCGTAAGGGCGGTCTGGACCAGCCCGGATCGGGGACTGGAGGATATATGACGGCATTGAAAAAGAAGGATATGGAAGAAAACGTCGAAGAAAAGGAACTGATCCGGATCATCGATAACCCGAGCCTTCGCAGTGTGCTTCGGAACATCGGCGAACTGACCTTCACCTCCGCCATGTGGGCGCTCTGGGTATACCTGTTTTTCCCGATCATCAATATCATTCTCTGGGTTCTCGGCATCGGCAGTTTTTACGAAAAGGTCATTGAACATTCCGATTATCTCCGGCTGCTGGAACTTGTAAGGAACTGCGGCGGAGCGGTAGCAGGGATATTTCTGGTACTCTGGTTATGGGGTTTGTACAACTATCACCGGTTTGGAAAAAGAAACAGGAGGGTGGACAACAGACCCGTGGCGCCGGAGGAGATGGCGGAATTTTTTGATGTGCCGTTGAATCAGGTGATCGAGATGAGACGGAAAAAGCAGATTAACTGGACATCTCTTTACATTCCCAAGCAGGATCAGCCTGCGAATGATAAAAGGAAAGATTGACGAATGCCTTCCAAACATCCGGACGGCATCCTGTATTTTTATATTTACTTTTCACATGAAAATGATAAAAGTCATGAGTCATAAGCAGCAAATGAGGTCCATCATCTTCGGCGCATCGAAACGGAACGTTTTTCTGACAACCGCTCTAAAATCCGATTCCGGCATGGAGATCCTGTAAAAGGATGGTGCTGTTTATCTGCCCGACCCCTTCCCTGAATTGACATTTTTCCCAGGGCATCGGGGAATACCCCTGCTTTGGAAAGGAGCGATCCTGTGAAACAAGAAAAAAATCATATCGAGACACTGGCACTGCATGCCGGACATACCCCTGACTCTGAAACCCTGTCAAGAGCGGTTCCCATCTATCAGACGACCAGCTATGTTTTCAAAAATACGGACCACGCGGCCGATCTTTTCGCCTTGCGGGATTCCGGTTTTATTTACAGTCGAATCATGAATCCCACGACAGATGTTCTGGAAAAGCGGCTGGCGGCTCTCCATGACGGCACCTCGGCAATCTGCACTTCTTCCGGGATGTCCGCGATTTTTTATGCGGTCGCGGCAATTACAAAAGCGGGACAGAACATCGTGACCGGCTCAAACCTGTATGGCGGGACGCATGTGCTTTTTGAAAACACCCTGAAACGGTTCGGCATCGAGGTGCGGTTTGTCGATTCTTCAGACAGTTCAAACTTCGAGGCAGCCATCGATGAAAACACCCGGCTGTTGTTTACCGAAAGCATCGGAAATCCGAGGTGCAATATCGATGACATGGAAGCCATTGCCGGGATCGCGCAAAAGCACATGATTCCGTTCATCATCGACAATACGGTTGCCCCGCCGCCTCTTTTCAATCCGTTTGAAATCGGCTGTGACATTGCCATTTACTCCCTGACGAAAATGATCGGAGGACATGGGAACAGCATCGGCGGTGCCGTTGTGGAGAAAGGAACCTTTGACTGGTACGGTTCCGGAAAATTTCCCGAAATTACCGAACCCGATCCCAGCTATCATGGCCTCAACATATGGGGAGCTCTGTGCACCCTTGAGGGAACGCCATGCACGGCCTTTTGCACCAAGATCCGGACCGGTCTCATGCGGGACATTGGCGCGGCCCTGTCGCCCATGAACAGTTTTTTGATTCTCCAGGGGATGGAGACACTGCCGCTCCGGGCAAGGGCGCATTGTGAAAATGCCCTCAAGGTTGCCGAGTTTCTGGAGAGCCATGACGCGGTCGTCTGGGTCAACTATGCCGGACTGGAAAGTCACCGGGACTATCAGCGCGCAAAGAAATATTTTGAAACGGCTCCGGGCGCTGTTTTCGGTTTCGGGTTGAAGGGCGGTCAGGAAGCCGGTCGAAAATTTATCGAGTCCGTCAAATTATGTTCACACCTGGCAAATATTTTAGACGCCAAGACACTTGTCATCCACCCGGCTACAACGACCCATTCCCAGCTGTCGCCCGCGGATCAGCTCAAGGCCGGCGTCGAGCCCGAGATGGTCCGTATTTCGGTGGGGATTGAACATGTGGATGATATTATCCAGGACCTGGATCAGGCCCTTCGAATCTCTCAGAAATAGAAACGGAATAATTTATTTCAGGGATCGTTTATTATAATGAGTGCCTCATGGATAATTTTATTTTATATCGTGTAAACTCATGCAAAAGGGATCGATAAGAAAAGATGAGGAAGAAAATCTATCAGGAGCATGAACAGATACGAATATTGAACCGGTTTC
>CAZOEW010000266.1:0-3604 GCA_964578935.1 uncultured Desulfobacterales bacterium
TGGTTGATCCGTTTTTCAATCGCCTTCCAAACTGATTCTGCTTTGTCGTAAAAACTTTTTTTTCCTGATATGGATCGATGAACTCGCCCGGACGGATTAACAGTTCCGTTTTATCCCCTTTGGACTGCTTCAGGAGGGTTTCATACAGCCGAGAGGGAAAACAATCTCTCCAGAAATTCAGATTCCATCCATAGTAGCTGTCGGTATGCGCTATCTGGCTGCTCTTCCATTTCAGTCGGAATTCAACATCTGCCATCAAATTGTTATCATTCATTTTTTCTATTTCCTTATTGAATATTTCAAATCACGAACAACAGACCCGTACTCTGAAACAAAAGATTACAACTGCAGCCGATTTTTCAATCCTGAAAGATAGGGTGGATATTGGTAGGTAAAAACTACACCTATGCCTATAACTCATTCAATTCAATTGTAAAACAGCTGACTCATCCCTGTCGCTGGAAAGCGTTGCCTCTGCCTTGCGCTGTTCATGACAGGATGCCGGGCATCCGGATATTCCATTCCTGGTGGCCGTGATATGCCATTTGGCTGTCATGCGGATCAATCAAAGTCAAGAGGAGGCCGCTTTTTGTTTTTCCCTTGACGATGAAACCGGTTTTTGGCATATTGATCTAAAATCAAAACTCACCACCATATAGGTTCAAATCTTCAAGATCATGAAATTACTTTTAATATGAATTCAACCCCAAAAGGAGATATTACGCAATGAAACGCATTGTTATCAGTTCTTTGTTGAGCCTGTTGATACTCTGGCCGCTATCCGCGCTGTCGGAAATCACCCAGAATGATCGCCTTCTGCAACGCCCCGAATGGGACGGCGCCGTCGTTCAAAAAAATTGGGTCCAGGGGGAGTTGCGATTCCAGAAGTGGGATAATGACGATTTCGAAGCCAACACCTGGAGCCTCGGACCGACTTTCATCACCTCCCTGCCCAACTTGCGCAGCCTGGAGCTGGGTGGTCGCCTGAGCCTCATGAGTTTCGACCCGGACTATAGCGAAACCGAAAACGGCATCAGCGACGTGGATGTATGGGGCAAGTATCAGATTTTCATGCTGTCTGTCGGCGCCTTGCTGACCCTGCCCACCGGTTCCGACGACATTATTCACCCCCGGTCCTCCGGCGCCGTTAATATGGAATTTTTCGCTGCCGGCCGTTTCAATGCCTCGCCGCAACTGGCGGTTGTGGCCCATTGCGGTTTAAGAAAAAATTCCGATGCCGACATCAAAATCAACAGGTTCAAAACTGAAATCGATGGGGAAATGCAGATGGAGATCGGCGGCGGCGTCATCTACGAAGTATCCTCACAGTTGAATCTTCTGGGAGAATTGAATATCGCGACAGAACCCTATGACGATTTTGACAACGACATTGAACTCACCGGCGGTGTGGAATACAAACTCCAGCAGGATCTGTCCCTGCGAGGCGGATTGGGAATCGGCCTGGATGAAGGCGCTCCTGAATATGAACTCCTGTTCGGCTGCGTCTACATGTTTTAACGGTCTTTGCGCTTCCGCATCACAGGCGGGAAAACCTTCAAGGACCATTCAGGACGCACCATACGATACACAGCCGATTCATTCGGAAGGATGATTCGCGGGTCCGGGCGTGACAGCACGCCCGGACCTTGTATTTTATGAGGAGATCCCTGATCTCACAGGCCAAAGATAAAACTCGGGTAATGGTTTATTCCCGACGCCAACCGCGCCATCGATCATATAGAGTACCCAGGCATAACTCGTATCATACATGCTGGTTGTTGAAGACCAGTAAAAATCCTGCACATCAGCGAACAGATGATCAGCAGGCAACGCCGGCGAATGGCGGCCCATATCCGTCAAACCCTCCAATTCAGCAATCGTTGGAACCCGCCAATCCCTATGGCCATATTTCCGTTCTCGGTTCATCTGTGATATCCAATCACAAGCCGTCTTCCAGTCCATCGCCTCCCGGTAAAGATTCGCGTGCTTCAACCAGGACAAGCCGGTCGCGTTGTCAACGATGCAGTCTGAATTTTCTGTGAAGCGATTTTTATTGAAATGCAGGCCTGACTGGAATTCGCCGTCTTGTCCGGTGTGATGACAATCGATCACATCGCCGGTTTCATTAAAACAGTTCTGCTGTCCGGTCTGAAACAATGGACTGATTTTAACATTTTCGGAAATCCGAACAGGCCAGACCATGTATGAGCCATGTTTCATCCCCTTAAACAACCTTGCTCCCCCCAGATGTATATACCAGGCCTGATCCGGCTGTCTGACGCAACTGGTCGAAGTCCAGTAGTAACTGCTGAATACATTATCAAAAGGATGCCCCGGAGGTAAACTCGGGTTGATTGTTTCATGGCTTACGATGCTGAATAATTCCCTGCGATTCGGCAATCTCCAATCACTGAAACCATGCAGTTCCGAGTGATTCAACTCCTGGACAAAAGAGAATGCTTCATCCCAGGTCATTGGAAAATTCGACAGGGAAGCGTTCTTCGTCCAGATTAAACCGGTTTTTCGGTCTAACACAGCTTTGGCTTGTACTTCAAATCGACTCATACCTGCCCTCTGCAATCAATCGCATATAACCATGCTCCATCTGGATGCATTGATCGAGGAAAGGAGATCGGGATACTGTCCGATATTACCGGGAGCGCCGGCAATCGATCACCATCTGCTGAAACCGATTGCTCGCGCTGCTGATTCTACGATGGTCAGCGGAGTTTTTCAAGCGCCTTTCCCGCCTCTGGCGCGAATCGCAGGAAACTGCCGGGAATGAAGAGTTTTTATCGCTCGCCCGTGTGTTTACTTCAGTTCCGAAATCCACTTAAAAATATCTTCGGCTACATTTTCCCATCCCGGTTCCCGGATGATAAAATGAGCATGACCGGAATAGGTCAGATGCTTCGCGACGTGAGCGTATTTATCCGCTATCTTTTCAATCATATCTGCCGGCGTCAAACGATCTTCGGAAGCGCTGATGAACAGCAGCGGCTTGTTGACGCTTGCCGGCTTGACCCTGGCTGCCATTCTCCAGTCTGCCCACCAGAAGCCTATTTCACGGGCCGCCCTTCCGGATTCAGCCACCATCCGTTCATAAACATATTGTTGCTCATCCCCGGGCAGCCGATTCAACATGCCGTAAACGGCGGCTTTGAAAGACAATCGATGCGGGAACCCCAGCCATTTCAATTTCAGCATTGGACCCGCAAAGCTCTTCAGGACTGAAAATTTAAGCGCATTAATTCCGGCAGGCGGCGCTGGTGTGATCATAACGGCCGCACTGGCAAGGTTTTTTGCAGACAGCTTGAGTGCCAGCAACCCGCCCATTGAATGCCCGATTATGATCGGTTTTTCATTTTCCTTTTTAATTCTTTCCTCCAGGTCTGCCGCATAATCGTTCAAGCCTGTACAGCCCAGTCCCGCAGGCGGCTTTGCTTTCGGATCTACATCGTGGTGCCGCAGCGCGGGTGTTTCGCATTTAAATCCTTTTGCCTCGAAAAACTTCTTCCACGCTGTCCACTGCCATGACCCGCCCCACATGCCATGAATCATAAAAATCGTTGATGACATGATTTCCCTCCTCATTCTCCCCATT
>CAZOEW010000267.1:0-3555 GCA_964578935.1 uncultured Desulfobacterales bacterium
CCCGGTTTTCAAAATTTGGGCTGTTTCCCGGATTTCCTCTCTTGAAACGGTTTTACGAAGCGCTTCCATTTCCTTCATGATGTCTGCGAAACGGAGGCCCTCGGCGGCGCTGATCCATTCAAGCTGAAGCCGTTCCGGCCGGATACCGAGTTTCTCCATTTTTTTGCGGACTTTTGCCACTCTTTTTTCGGTCCAATGGTTCGCGTTGATATAATGACAGTCTCCAATGTGACACCCGCTGACCAGAACGACTGGTGCTCCCTTTTCAAACGCATACCAGATAAACTTTTCATCCACACGACCCGAACACATGGTTCTGATCAATCTTGCATTGGAAGGATATTGTATTCTTGAAACCCCTGCATAATCGGCGCCGGCATAGGAACACCAGTTGCATGCAAAAATGACAATCTTCTCATCCGCATCTTCTTCCAGCATGGCATCGGTCTGCCGGTTGATCTGATCGTCGGTAAAATGCTTCATGACGATCGCGTCAAAAGGGCATTCCGCTCCGCAAGTACCGCAGCCCGCGCATGCCGCTGTATTGACAACCGCAGGTGTTTTCTTTTTCTTGTCCACGGTTATCGCATTGTAAGGACAGACTTCCGCGCACTTCCCGCACGCGGTGCAGCGTTCCGCTATTACTTCCGATGTAATGGGCTCGGAAACGATTTCCCCCTTATGCATCAACCGCACCGCCCTTGCCACCACGGCAGACCCCTGGGTAACCGACTCCTTAATGTCTTTTGGGCCTTCGGCACAGCCGGCATAAAAGACACCTCGTGTTGCGGCATCAACCGGAAGAAGCTTCGGGTGTGCTTCCAGATAAAACCCGTCAGAAGTAAGCTGAAGACCCAGCATTTCCTGAAGCTTCTGGGTTCCGGAAGAAGGTTCAATGCCAAGTGCAAGCACCAGCATGTCGAGATCGTAAAATTCGATTTTGCCGTTTGAGGTGTTTTCGACAGCGATCCTCATGGAACCGCCCGAAAGCTCTTCAACAGATCCGGGCAGGCCTCTTACATACTGGACACCAAGCTTTCGACTTCGATTGTAAAGATCTTCAAATCCTTTTCCAAAAGCGCGGATATCGACATAAAAAACCTTGATATCCATATCCGGATAATGCTCTTTCAGAACCAGGGTACTTTTGATGGTATTCATGCAGCAGATGTTGGAACAGTATTCTCCTCCTTTTCGCAGAGATCGCGAACCAACGCATTGAATAAAACCGACTGATTCCGGATGTTTTCTGTCACCCGGCCTGATCAGCTCTCCCTGAGTCGGTCCTCCGGCATTTACCAGTCTTTCAAACTCCAGGCTGGTAATCACATTGTGAAAACGGGTATAGCCGTACTCATCCATTTCTCTGGGATCATATGGCTCAAGCCCTGTGGCAACAACAATGGAGCCGATCTCTTCCAGGATCTCTTCATCCGACATATGGAAGTCGATACAGTGTTTATCACAGGCATCCAGACACTTGGAACATCCCCGTCCCATACACTCGTTCATATTGATTACATAAGACGAAGGAACGGCCTGCGGAAAAGGTTTATAGATCGCTTTTCGGGAGGAGAGCCCGATATTGAATTCATCCGGAAAAACGACCGGGCATGCTGTGGCACAGCTGCCGCAGGAAGTGCATTCCTTTTCAATCACATATCGTGCTTTTTTTACAATTCTGGCTTTAAAATTTCCAACATACCCTTTTACTTCCGCCACTTCACTCATGGTGTGGAGTGTTATTTTTGGATGCCGACCGACATCCGTCATCTTGGGACCAAGAATTCAGATGGAACAGTCCATGGTTGGAAATGTTTTATCAAGCTGCGCCATCATTCCGCCGATGGAGGGCTTCTTCTCTACAAGAACCACCTCATACCCGTTATCAGCAAGGTCTAATGCGGCCTGGATTCCCGCAATTCCACCTCCGATAACAAGTGTCCTTTTTGTGAGAGGAAGTGTCTCCGCGTAAAGTGGTGAAAGAATTCGAACGCGTGATATGGCCATCCGGACAAGATCTTCGGATTTCTTCGTGGCTGCTTCAGGCTCACGCATATGAACCCAGCTGCATTGCTCCCGCAGATTGGCCATCTCGAAAAGATATGGGTTCAGGCCGGCTTCCTGCATCATATTGCGAAAAGTCGGCTCATGAAGCCTGGGAGAACAGGAGGCAATCACAATCCGGTTGAGATTGTGCTCTGCAATGTCTTCCTGGATTTCCATCTGACCCGGCTCAGAACAGGCATAAGATATCTCTTTTGAAACCGCAACATCATCTATGTCGGATACATTTTCAGCAACTTTTTTACAGTCAACCGTCTGAGCAATATTCAAGCCGCATCTACAGACATACACACCGATCCGTGTGGACCCGTCATCACTTGTTGACACTTTTTCCAGCATGTTTTTCACCTGTCATCCTACCCGTTAATCCCAGCAAATGGTTTTTGCGATTAGACTCGTCAAGTCCTGCATATCCATCATGAACTCCTCCCCGTAAAAAGGGTCTTCCATTGCGCAACGCAGATGAATCTGACATTTGGGGCAGGAAGTAACCAGGAGATCGCTTCCGGTTGCATGGGCCTGACGAATCCGTTTTGACTGAAGAGCCTTGCTGAACGCGTCACATCCGGTCCAGGCGCAATTTCCGCAGCAGAGAGCCGCGTTTCCGCTGTCCGTCATTTCCGTGAAGCTTTCCGGCAGAAGACGCTTGATCAATTTCCTCGGAAAATCCTTTATATTGCTCTGCCGTGCAATACGGCATGAATCCTGATAGGTAATACGCCTGTCAAATCCATCAAAGGAAACCGATGCCTTGTCAATCTCCTTTTCCAGAAACTCGTACATGTGGGTAACTTTAAAATTCGGCTTGATTCCATTCAGTTCGTAATCGCTTGAAAGCGTTTTAAAACATTCAGGACAGGATGTAATAACCTCCTCGATTCCGAGATCGTGGATGGCATCCACTGTCAGTTTTGCAAGTTTTAAAAAATTTTTTCTGTCCCCGGACCAGAGCAGATCATGTCCGCAGCATCTCTCATGGTTTAAAATCGCGGGCTGTACATCAAAAAAGTTTAATAATCGCAGGCTGTCCATCAGAATATTCGATGTTTTTACTCCGAGATGGTTTCGAAAAAACACATCAAAATACGGCGCACATCCGCCAAAGAAAAGAATTTTGCTTTTCGGATCAATTTTGATATCTTCGGGAAGGTTATTCCATCGTTGCGATTTCAGTTCCGAAAACGTCATGGACCGCATGAGGGAGTGAAAAAAACCACCATGGGACTGATGGTGTTCATTGGAGCCCATATCACTCAAAAAGCCTCTTATGTCCCTGATAAATAAAGGAAAATTCACATCAGACGGGCACCTTTCATAACAGGTGCCGCAGGTAAGACAAGACCAGATGTCTTTCTGAACTTCGTCGGAATCCATTTCTTCCGCGATGATGGATGCTGCAATCGCCCGGGGCGAATACTGCTTTCCGGATAAAGCAAGCGGACATGAGGAAGTGCATTTTCCACAATCCTGACACGCAAACACATTATG
>CAZOEW010000268.1:0-3524 GCA_964578935.1 uncultured Desulfobacterales bacterium
ACGGAAAGCTCCCGGAGAATATTCAAAAGTATATTATGGCAAAGACGATGACATAGCTTGAAGCCGAAGCGGCCTTTTTTAAGTTCTGAATTTTAACGGAAGCAAGTGCAGCATCGGTTTTATGCACGTGCTTCCGTTTTTTTTGTCGTTAACGCCATGCCGTTCTGCAATCAAAAAATCATCGATCTCCGCGGGCTTCAGCCTTCGGGAATTCAATCGAAGCGGAGCATTGAAATTAAAACGGTTTGAAGCCGCGCAGCGGCTGAGTTTTTTAATTTCAGCAAAGCGAGTTTAGAAACGATCAACATCCGTAAACCAGCAAATGAGGTTCATCATCTTCGGCGCATCGAAACGGAACGTTTTTCTGACAACCGCTCTAACCAAAAAATAATTTCATTCTAATACAGAATTAACAAATCAACCCTATTTAGAGTCAGCAAATGAGTTAACTTTTAATATTGAAATTACAGGAGGAGAAAAATGAAGAAGAAAAGCAAGTACATCATGTTGGCAATGGCGCTGGTATTTTTTTCAGGAATCCATATGGCATGGGCCGGAAATATTGTCATCAAAGGCTCGACAACCGTGCTTCCCATTGCCCAGAAACTCGCTGAAGCATACATGAAAGAAAACCCGGATACCCGGATATCGATCTCCGGGGGAGGGTCCGGAAACGGTATCAAGGCCATCATTGACGGTACCACCGATATCGCGGACAGTTCCCGATTTATCAAGGGTAATGAGGTCAGCATGGCCGTTGCAAAAGGCAGTTATCCGGTCCCTTTCAGTGTTGCCTATGATTGTATCATTCCGGTTGTTCATCCTTCCAATTCCGTTGCCGGTCTTAATCTGGATCAGTTAAAAGCGATATACAAAGGGGAAATTAAAAACTGGAAGCAGGTGGGCGGCCCTGACAGAAAAATCGTTGTCATATCGAGAGATACATCATCCGGAACCTATGAGGTTTGGGAGGAAAAGGTCATGAAAAACGAACGGGTATATCCGGGCGCCCTTCTTCAGGCTTCCAACGGAGCGGTTTCCCAGGCGGTTGCCAATAACAAGAACGCGATCGGGTATATTGGAATCGGATATTTGAACAACAGCGTGAAAACGCTTACGGTTAACGGTGTGGCCGGCTCTGCCGAAACCACTCTGGACGGCACATTCCCGATCAGCAGACCTCTTTTCATGTTTACAAACAATTGGCCGACGGGCGATGTCGCAAAGTTCATCAACTACGCGCTGCATCCGGAAAAAGGGCAAAAATTTGTAGAACAGGCCGGCTTTGTTCCACTTTATTAATGGTAAATTCCAATAAACCAGATAAAAATTATTGAATTGATTACAATTAAAGGAGAAAAAATGTTACAAAAAATGATGACGGGTTTCTTTGTGTTTTTGCTGGGCCTCTTTTTATCCCTTCCAATGGCAGTCTCTGCAGATGTCAATGCCAGGGATTTTATAGAAGGCGTTGATCTGAAAGGTGATCTAAGGGTACGATATGACTGGCAGGATGATGACGACGGCAAGGACAGCGCCAAAGATCGGCTTCGCGCGCGATTTCGCCTCGGGTTTGTGTGGCATAATCCGGATGAAAGCTGGAAAGTTGCTGCCGGGCTTGCCACGGGCGACCTTGACGGCGCCACGACCAACGCCACCTATTCGGAAACAGAGGTGTTTGAAACCGGCGACATTCGGCTGGATTACGCGTATGCAGAGCATAACATCAACAAATTTACATTAACTGCCGGTCAGCAGGAAAATAAATTTTACTCAACCATGGCGCTCTGGGATCCGGATGTCCGGCCTGCCGGTTTTACGGCCCAGATGAACCTGGACCCGGCTTTTATCACTGCCGGATACTATCAGGTCCGGTATATCGATCGCGCTATCGCCAGCATGGCGGGCATACAGGCAGGGGTTAATGTCAGGAATCTTTTGATGGCCGCGGCCTACTATGATGTGAACCACGTAAAAGAATTTCTGGAAGTGGATACCATGGATCCGGATTATAAATATCAGATCGTGGATTTTTATACAAAATACGACCTTAAACTGGACAAAGCAACAATCTCTCCCCATGCTCAGATTTTTTACAATGTCGGCGCCAAAGGCAATGCCGGTCAAAGTGTGCTCGGCGGAACCCTTGATCCTGAAGATGAAAATCTCGGCTGGCTGGTGGGTGTCAAAGCCAAAGTGGATCAATTCGGCTTCGAGGTTGAATATGGCCAGGTAGGCGCGGATGCCGCGGTTCAGGACATCAAAGACAGTGACTGGGGATCCAGTTTGAAATCAACGGATATAAAAGGCTGGAAAGCGGGCGCAGGCTACAGTATCACCAAAAATTGCGGAGTCAGTGTAACCGGCTACTATACCGAACCCCTGGAACGGGAAAACTACGCGGTGAAAGATGTCAAACGGGCTCAGGTTGATTTGAGCTATAAGTTCTGATTCAACGCGATAAAACGGGTTGATGATATGACCCGTAATTGAAATGATCAGGGAAATGGCAGTCAGCCGTTTCCTTAATCATAAATTAATGTTTTCCTAACCATAACCTAACAAATTGTTCCTAATGTATTTCCGGTTTACGTTTGTGGACCCCGCACGTTGTGCGGGGTTTGGGACAAAACAATCAATCGGAACGGTTGGGTGGTGACAGGAATGCCATTGAGTCGAAAAATGAAAGATCGCTTCATGCAGAATTTCTTTTTTCTGGTTGCGATCGCCTCTGTTGTGATCCTCCTCATGATCACGCTTTTTTTGTTTGCAGAGGGTCTTCCCATTTTCAGCAAGACAGGTGTCAGCGAGTTCCTGCTTGGAGAGTACTGGTATCCCACATCCGATCCGCCTGACTTCGGGATTTTTCCGCTGATTGTCGGCTCCATTGCAGTCACATTTCTTTCGGCATTACTCTCCATTCCTCTTGGCGTGATGACAGCCATCTATCTTGCTGAAATTGCATCGCACCAGCTTCGTGAAGTGATTAAGCCGATTGTAGAACTTCTGGCCTCTCTGCCTTCCGTAGTGATCGGGTTTTTTGGAATGGTTGTTGTCGCTCCCTTTTTACAGGGCATGTTCGATATTGCAACCGGCCTGAATCTTTTTAACGCATCCCTGATGCTCGCGTTCATGTCGGTTCCCACAATCTGCAGTATTTCGGAGGATGCCATTTACAATGTTCCGGTAAGCCTGAAAGAAGCGTCTCTGGCCCTGGGAGCAACTTCTCTGGAAACGATTTTCCGGGTAACGCTGCCCGCATCCATATCCGGAATCAGCACTGCTGTTATTTTGGGTATGTCCAGGGCGATTGGTGAGACCATGGTGGTTCTGATGGTTGCCGGCGGCGCAGCCATGATTCCGGAATCCATCTTTGATCCGGCAAGGCCCATGCCGGCAAGTATTGCCGCTGAAATGGCGGAAGCCCCATACCGGGGCGATCATTATCATGCGCTTTTCGCGGTCGGTATCGTTCTGTTCCTGTTTACATTTTTATTCAATCTTGTTGCAGATCATATTTCAAG
>CAZOEW010000269.1:0-3515 GCA_964578935.1 uncultured Desulfobacterales bacterium
GGAGATGCTGGCCAATGAAACAGAAGACCAGAAAGCAAAACTGGAGCATCTGAATAATTTTATTCTTACGGAAAACAAACGGCTCACGCCTCCGGATCTCTCGGCGTATCATCCGGTTTTTGCCGGAGAGCGTATTTTCTTTCTGGGGATGGAGCCGGAAAATCGTGAATCCCTTTATGTCTATGATTTAAAGAAACAGGAAACGGAAAAAATCGCCGGCACAAGGTCAACTTCTGTTTTCGGAAGCATGACGGCTTCCGAGGATGGCCGGTATGTGTATTACACGGTTCTGGAAGTGCAGCGGAATGAGAATGTCTATGCTGAAATTCGAAGATTTGATACAAAGGAAAACAAGGATACGCTCGTAACCGAATGCGGGAGATACACTTCCATTGATATCTCTCCGGATGGAACGAAGATTGCCGCCGTAAGTCAGCGTCGTGGAAGGAGTCATCTTCTCCTGCTCGACCTTGACAAAGAGGGTCATGTAATCGGTGAAAAAATCCTCGGCGTAAAACCGCTGTTCACCATACTGTCAAACCCGCGGTTCTCTCCTTGCGGAAGCAGGATCGCTTTTGCCGAGACGCGCGAAGATGGCTATGGCCTGAAAATTTTCAATCTGGATACAGCCGTTGAAACGAATATTTATCAGAGCAAAAGTCAGATACTCACCCCTGACTGGCATCCGGTGAAAAATCTCCTGGTATTCAGCAGCGACATGAACGGGGTATACAACCTGTTCAGCATCAAGGCTGAAGAAAATTGTCAGCCGGTTTCCCTGACCCATGTCACCGGAGGACTTTTTTCTCCCGCTGTTTCAAAACAGGCTGAAACCATCGCCGCAATCGGGTATGATTCAAAGGGCCCGTATCTGACGATTATCCCGTATCCGTTGATCAGCATCGATGTGAGCGTTCTGCCGAATATCGGTCCCTCATGGCGGAATGGAAAAATAAAACGCTTCTTGACGGAGTCCATGGATAACGGCAGGGCAGAAGCGGAAACCGAGATCGGGAAAAACCTGACCGCACCCAAAACATATCATTCCTTTACGGAAATTCAGCCTGACTTCTGGTCTCCCTATTTGGAGGCCGATTCCTATGGGATTAAAACCGGGATCGGGGTGTTCTTTTCAGATCCGGCAGGTTATCAGAATTTGAGTCTTTCAGGAGGATATGCAACGGAACGCGGTTCAATGATCGGGGCGGCACATTATGTGTACAGAGGAATTTACCCTCACATTCATTTATACGGCCTTGCGGATCAGGAATATTATTCGGACCTTCTGGTCGATCAATATACGGGGCGACGATTTGATTATGCGGAAGATGTGTTTCAGGCAGGGGCAGCATTCGAATTTCCCTATATCAAAATGGAACGACAGATTTCGTTAAAACTCGGTTATGAATTTACAAGGCGGGAAGTCATCGAGGAGGAAGCTGACGCCTATCGCAATCGAACGCTTTCCATGTATCCGACCGAAGAGGATGAAGGAGGCGTATGGGCAAGAATTTCCTATTTTGACGGAACAGAATTTAAAAGCAGCAGCTCGATAGAGGATGGACGCTATGTTTCCATTGCCGCTGACATCTCAGATGAAGCACTGGGAGGCGGATATGATCGAAAACGGTTTACGTCAGAGTGGCGGGAATATATTTCCATGCCATGGTTGAAGAACCATGTGCTTGTGATATCCGGTTTTTATGGGTTAGGCGATGGTGACCGTGTGGTACAGGGTTATTTCGGTCTGGGAGGAGGACAGGGCAGCTCCTATTTTCAGAGCGATGCGTTCGGCATATCCAGAAATCAGAGCCTCCGGGGGTATCCGGAAAATTACCAGACAGGGGAACGTATTGCAAAAACCATGGCTGCGTATCGGTTCCCGGTATTTAATTTATTCAAAGGATACGGCAATCGATTTCCCTCCTATCTGAGGCAGATATCCTGTGAAGTGTTTTATGAAGGGGGAAGAACATGGAATGAAAACGGAAATGGCGATCATTCCGGATGGATCAGCGCAATCGGAACAGAGGCGAATTTTTCCATGACACTGCTGCGGTATCTCAATTTTGCACCGGGTCTCGGCGTGGCATATGCCCCGGATAAAATGGTTGAAGAAGAAGATGATGATGATGAAAGCAGGCTGACGATCTATGTCAGCGTCCAGGGATGGATTCGTTTTTAGAGGCTATATGTCAAATGCCGGGACATCGATAACCCAAGTCTAACGGTAAAAAATGCCAAGACATCGATTGCCCGGCAACAAAAATGAACGATATTTTAGGTACAGCATGAGCAAAAAATTATCGCGTGCGAGAATGGACTCCTTAATTTGCTCGTCGGAGCACGGGATAATTTTTTTGCGGATTTCATGCACATTTTTTGGTTTTGTATCACCCATCGCTTTCGTATTTGCTCTAAGGCGTCCAACCGCTCTTCATATGATCTTGATTGCCAAAAAACAAAATCATTCGGTTGTTCATCGAATTTATATTTTTTTACGACTTTGCTTATCGTCATGGCAGCCTCTTGCATTTTTTTCCGACTTGGTGATGTGCCTCATCATTGTATAAGGAACGTGCTGCTGTGGGGCGCGAAGCAGTTTGCGCGTCCCTACCAGCAGATGGTTCGGCAAATCTTATCATTTGTCACTTTAAAATTGGAACCTTGCTTTGTTTAGCGGCTGCTAATAAGTTTTTATCAAGTGTTGCTATAGGAAGCCCTTTTCTCATTGCAAGGTCCAAATATGAGGCATCGTAACTTGAAAGTTTGTGTTTACGGGCTAATGCGAAAATTTCTTTAATCATCCTTTCCGGTGATTCTTGTTCAACTATTATCGGAAGCTCTGCGAGCAAAGCAATAAATCGTGCACTGTCTGCCTCACTAATTCTTTTTTTACGCTCAGCCGATAGTAGTACATTAGAAACTTCTAAAGGCCAAATAGACGGTACAAATCCAGTGGAGACCTCAAGGCTATCCAAAATATGATCACTATATCGGCTAATTTCATCCTTGAAACACCATGCCATAACCACAGAATTATCAATGACAAAATCATCGCTCATTTATCGCCTTCCTTCTTCAATCATATCTCGAATAGAAAATCCTTTAAGCGTATTTTTTTCACGAAATTTTCGTAATTCAGCAATGATCTTTTTGGGTTCAGACTTTTTCAAGGGCAATGGTGGTTGTAAAATAGCCACTGGTACGCCATGTTTAGTAATGGTTATCCGCTCTCCTTTGATTACACGTTCAAGTAACTTTGAAAGGTGGGTCTTTGCCTCATATGCACCAATTGTTTCCATACTAATCCTCCAGATTAAAAAACTAGTCTAAAACCAGTCTAATCTAATGGTCGTTTCCTGTCAAGTCAGTAGCTGCCAGGGCTCCAGAACTCATCGAAAAATGCATCAACTGATTTTCCCAAGTAATTTCTAAACCGCCACGGTCCTGGCTGTCGCCTGAACTGAAAGGTTAACCATTCAATAATTATCTATATAATTTTGGATGGAAAG
>CAZOEW010000270.1:0-3509 GCA_964578935.1 uncultured Desulfobacterales bacterium
TGTCATTCTTTTAAGATTGGATTTCGGAACAAGGCACCGGGTAAAGCCCATTTTTTTAATCTCCGAGACGCGGATTTCCACATGGCTGATGGCCCTGACCTCTCCCGTAAGTCCGACTTCTCCGAGCACAACGGTTCCGCTGGTAATCGGACGGTCTAAAAAACTGGATGCGACCGCGGAAATGATTCCCATATCAACAGCCGGCTCATCCACTTTTACGCCGCCGGCCACATTCATAAAAATATCCTGCCCCATCAGCTGGAATCCCACCTTTTTTTCCATTACGGCAACCAGCAGAGACACCCGGTTATGGTCCAGGCCTAAAATTGTCCTTCGGGGCGTTCCCAGACTGCTGCTGCTCACAAGCCCTTGAATTTCGACAAGTATTGGCCTTGTTCCCTCCATGCTCGCGGTTACAATTGATCCCGGGGTGTTTTCCGGACGCTCTGAAAGAAAAACAGCGGATGGATTGGAAACTTCATCCAGCCCATTTTCCTTCATTTCAAACACGCCGATTTCATTGGTGGATCCAAACCGGTTTTTAACTGCGCGCAGTATCCTGAACACATGGTTGCGATCACCTTCAAAGTAGAGCACCGTATCCACCATATGCTCCATGATTCGCGGTCCTGCAATCGCACCGTCCTTGGTAACGTGGCCGACAAGAAAGGTCGGGATTCCTGTTTTCTTGGAGAGTATCATAAGCTGCATGGTTGATTCTCTCACCTGGCTGACGCTTCCCGGAGCCGATGCCAGATCCCCGTTAAACATGGTCTGGATAGAATCGATAACAAGCACATCCGGGCACACCGTGCCAACCATGGAGATAATCGCCTCGAGATCGATTTCGGACACAACAAGCAGCTCGCCGGAAACCGTTGATAACCGGTCGCTCCTGATCTTTATCTGTTTGATGGATTCTTCACCTGAAACATAGAGCACCTTTCTACCTTTTGAAGCAAGGCCGTAAAGCACCTGAAGCATCAGGGTCGATTTCCCGATCCCCGGATCGCCGCCGATAAGAACGAGGCTGCCTGAAACAAGACCTCCGCCCAGAACCCGGTCAAACTCTTTGATGCCTGTCAGAAGGCGATGTTCCTTTAAAAGTTCAATGGAATCGATCGGAACCGGCTCGCTTACGCTGGATATGCTTCTGCTCCTTAAGGATTGAGCGGATCCGGTTTTGAGGGCTTCCTCCGCAAAGCTCTGCCACGAATTACAGTCCGGGCATTTCCCCATCCATTTCGGGGTCTGGTAGCCGCAGGACTGACAGGTAAAAACGGTTTTCGGTTTTTTTTTCACAGTGCTGTAAGGCCTCCGGATTTCATGATTTTTTTGGAAAAACACCGATGATGGCCTTTTGCGAAGCCGTCACTATTCATTTGACAAGTGGATCTATACCATGCCATCCTGACCCTATCAACAAAACAGTTGTCCGATAAGCTGCCGCAATCAGAAAATCCGAATTTTATATCAAAACATGATCGATTACCATATCCATACCATGCTTTGCAATCACGCTGAGAAGCCAATGGAAGCCTATGTGAAACGGGCAGTTGATATCGGATTGCAGGAAATGTGCTTTCTGGATCATCTCACAATAAGCGAGAACGGCAGGGATCACTCCATGTCCGTCCGGGAGACGGGTCTCTATTTTCAGGCGATTCAGAGGTTGAAATACCAGTATCGGGACCAGATTAAGATACGGGCAGGGCTTGAAGTCGATTTCAACCCGGCAACCACGGAGCAGGTCAAGGAGGTGGTCGGGTCTTTCTCTTTTGACATCATCGGCAGTTCCGTCCATTTTGTACATGAAAAGAATATTGTCAGCAGAAAAGGAAAGAAATCAGAGCTGTCCGATGTCGATTTTCAGAAACAATGCCTTCTCTATATTGAAAAGATGGACAGGATGATGGACCATGACTATTTTGATGTCGTATGCCATCTGGATGTGATCAAGAAATTTGGGGAGCCGCTGCCGGATCATTTTGATGAGAAATTTAATGAAATATTATCCAAAATCAGGTATAAGAATTTGACAGTGGAACTTAATACCAGTGGATATGATCATCCGGTAACGGACGGATACCCCGGTCTGGCTCTACTCAAGCAGTGCCGTTCAAAGGGCGTTGAGATAACCCTTGCCTCGGATGCCCATCATCCGGACAGCGTGGGAAGGCACTTTAACCGGGCATTATCGGATCTTTCGTCGTCAGGATACAACAGACTGGCAGGATTTTACAGGCGGCAGCGTTATTTGATTCCAATCAACAGCAAAGAGGAGGACACAAGGGATGCTTCATCATAGATTTTACTTCAGGTTCAGGCATCCCAGGATCTTTGCTGGTTGCTTTCTGCTTTTGTTCATTTTTTTCTGCTCGGTGCCTTCCTATGCCTTATCCGGTATGGAGAAAAAATACTTTGATCTTCTTGGCGAAAGACTGGTGAAAGACGGCTTCAACCGGGAACATGTTAAAAGGATATACAGCAGCCCCGGAGTTTATCTGGAGACAAAAGGCATTTCTCTTTTTTCGGTACACTCGGAGGCGAAGCTTAACTATGACCAGTTTCTTTCAAGATTCAATATCCTAAAGGCGAAAACCTATTTGAGCAGGCACCGGGAAGCGCTTCAGAATGCAGAAAAAGAGTTTGGTGTTGAAAAGGAGATCATTACAGCGGTTATCCTGGTGGAGACCCGTCTTGGAACATTTTTCGGCAACAGTTTCATATTGAATACCCTTTCTACAATGGCGGTTCTTTCAGATCCGAAATCGCGCGATTTTGTTTGGGAAAGAATGGCAAAGTCAGAGAAACACAAGAGAAAGGATTTTGAAGCCTGGGCGGATAGAAAAACGGAATGGGCCTACAAAGAGTTAAAGGCTTTTCTGGAATACACCCAAAAGGAGAATCTGGATCCGCTTACGATTAAGGGTTCCTATGCAGGAGCCATGGGAATCGGACAGTTTATGCCGAGCAATGCTTTGAAACTGGGCAGGGACGGCAATAAAGACGGCCGCATAGACCTTTTCAACCATGCGGATGCGATTGCAAGCATTGCCAATTATTTGAAGGCTCATGGCTGGAAGCCCGGAATCAAACGTGAAGCAAAATACCAGGTTCTTCTCCGGTATAACTACAGCAAGTATTATGCAAATACACTTCTGGAAATCGCAGCAAGTTTGAAAGGTTGAACATGAGTGCTGCTCAGTTGATCATTGCCGGAGGCATCCTGTTCTATCTTTTTACCTGCTTTGCCTTTATCGACATTGCCCGTAAGGATTTCGGCTCAATCGGCCTGAAGGCCCTCTGGGCATTTGTCGCGTTTATACCCTTTCTCGGCCCGGTCCTTTATGTTGTCTTTGGGTATAAAAAAGGAAAAAAAACAGAGCATGTCGATACCCAACTGCCGGCAGAATGATATTGACAAAGCAGGGAGGTTTCGATATCTAACCGTGACTTATTGGTCCCATCGTCTAGCGGTCAGGACGCTGGCCTCTCACGCCGGAAAC
>CAZOEW010000271.1:0-3488 GCA_964578935.1 uncultured Desulfobacterales bacterium
TTGTAATATTTTTCAGATGATTCAATTTCCGTCGCTGGGAAAAATCACCGTAAACGAATTTAAGCAATCCCGCATGTTATGCTTACCGGAATCATGAAAATCTATGCCTTGTTTCACAGGAGAGGTGAAAGCAGACGGCACGTTCCTTCCCATAAACGTCCCATGAATTTCCGTTTACGGATATCTTCTGCCATGACTTCTTTGCTGTGTTTAAAATCTCTAAAAAATCTGTCTTCAAGGCGTTTCGTAAAAATATCGTCGGTTATAATAACCCCAAGCTCAAAGTTGAGCCTGAAACTTCTGATATCCGCATTTGCAGAACCTACAACTCCCCATGCGCCATCGACAGCAAGTGATTTTGAATGAAGCATGGAGTGTCTGTATTCAAATATACGAACCCCGGCATCTATCAGTATTGGATAATAGGAACGAGCTGCCGGTGTGACAATAGCGATGTCGCTTCTTTCAGGGACGAGAACCCGGACATCGACTCCCCGTGAGGCAGCGCTTATCAGTGCGCGAACGGTCGGTTCATCTGGAATAAAATAAGGGGTCGAAATATAACAATACCTTTGCGCGGATGTAATCCCCACAAAATAAACAAGACTGCTTGCATTATATTTCTGATCAGGGCCACTGGGCACAACCGTTATTATTGAAGTTCCACCTTCGACCGGATTCGATGGATCCGGACAGATCAGGGTATCTCCGGTCGCGAAGGCCCAATCCTCAGCAAACGTTTGTGCAAGGTCGGCTACAGCGGGACCCTGCAGTGCCAGGTGTGTGTCACGGAAAAGGGCAGTGCCCTTTTTTCTCCGAAACCGTCCCGAGTATTCATTACCCATATTCATCCCGCCGGTGAACCCTTTTACGCCATCCACAACAATAATCTTTCGGTGATTGCGAAGGTTCACTGACCAGCGTCTTTTTAAAGGATTGACTGGAAGGAATGCTTCGGCTCTTCCACCGGCGGCCCGGATGTCGGATAAACGCCGAGCATCGATGCGCAATGAGCCCAACGCATCGTACAAAAGCAAAACCTCGACACCTTCCCTTGCCTTTCTGGAAAGGTGTTCTAAAAAGTGATGGCCGGTTTCATCATTACTGATGATATAATATTCCGCCCATATGGACTGTTTTGCTCCCTCTATGGCCCGCTCGATCTGGTCAAAGGCATATTCGTTTTCTGCAAGAAGCTCCACCGAATTTCCGGCCGTGGGCAACAATCCGGTAAGAACTGACGAAAGGTGTAAAACAGACCCCTGTTCTTGAACAGAAAGCATGGGTATCCGCGCTACGATTTCTTCACGTACTGCAGCCATGGTCAGTCGCTTCCGCCGTGTTGTTGACTTCATGCTTGGATTCGCGAAAAGCAGATATGCGATTGCACCAAAGCCGGGAAAGGCTATGATCGCAAATATCCATGCGAGGGTAACATCTACGCCCCGGCTCCTTGAGATTGCCCGAAAAATGGCATATAAATCAAGCAGGAGTAGGGCTATGCCAATATCTATAATAATATTTATCACCGGTTCTATCTCATCTTTTTGGCATGCCTGGCTGCCGCCAGCCCGGCAACACACCCTTCTCCTACTGCTTTAGCCACCTGCCAGGGTGGACCGCAAATGTCACCGGCCGCAAAAATACCGGGAATATTGGTCTGCTGCTGCTTATCGGTCACAATGAATTCATATTTTTCCGGATCCAGCGCAACCCCAAGAGTAGCAGCCAGTTCTACAGCCCCCTTTGCCCCTGTCTCAACAAACACCCCCTCAACCTCGAGTGTTGTGCCGTCATCCAGGGTGACGCCTTCGACTTTTTCCTTGCCTGCGATTTCCGTTATGGTTCTTTTTTCGTGAAGGATGACATTCGATTCTCTTACCTGTTGGTCAAGACTTTCAGTCACCTGAAGTTTCTTCGAAACCAGATGCACCTCTTTTGCATAAAAAAGAAGCGTCAATGCGCCGGAAACCGCGGCTGATTCGTCTCCGGTTATCGCGACCCTGGCTCCCCGGTAAAAGGTCGCATCACAATCAACGCAGTAGCTTACGCCTCTTCCGGCAAGCTCCTTTTCCCCGCGAACATTCAGACGATTTCTGGATATCCCCATGGCAAAAATCAGCGCGTGTGTATAAATTGACCGGTTGCTCTCCGTGACAATTTTAAAACCCTCTTTCTCCGGGGCTGTAAGAATAACATCTTCATGAAGAAATTCAGCCCCTCCCGCAAGTGCCTGTTCGACTCCCTGCTTTAAAAGCTCTTCTCCGGTGACACGTTCCATGCAGCAGTAATTTTCCACGTGAGCACGATACAGGCTTGATTTCTGTTTCCGCCCGAGAACCAGCACCCTGACCTTTGTCCGTGCCGCATGAATGGCTGCCTGAAGGCCTGCCGGTCCTGTACCGAAGATTACAACGTCATATTGTTTGGATTCCATTTCCGACTCCAGGCTTTTTAAAGTTAGATCTATTTTGAATGAGACCGGTTTTACAAATCGATACGGTGATGGAGCAGGTCATAAACCCTGTATCCGACCTTTTTACCATGGAAAAATCCAGCGTGCACTATGAAACCGGCGGATTGCCTTCGGCACACATTTTAATTACTTTCAACATTTTACGTTCCATTATAAAGGAAGGCACCTCGGACAGCGCAATCAGAAAAAAATCGAGAATCACATTTTTGGGAGGCCATTCAATTGCCCACCGTTCCAGCAGCCTTGTTGATCCACCGGGTTTTTCGATCAAGGTGAAGCTCCAATATCCCGCAATATACATCGTCTTGGGTATCGGAATAAAATATTTTCTGCCCTCGATAAGTTCCCGCGAATCCATCCACAAAACCATTTTCCGGTTTTCTTCAAGGGTTTCAACTGTCGCGCCCATACCATTCCGGTGCAATTTCACGTGATCGCCGACTTTTAACCCCTGCAGCTCAGGGACAATCCGATAGACATTATGGATACCGAACCCGAACAGTCTCTCCAGCCAGTCATAGCTGTAAAAACCGCCCCGCCCCTGTCCCATCTGTTTGAGCCATGGCCACACTTCATGAGGAGACGCATGGATATCAATGGCATGGGTCATATAGATAAAAGGATTCGGCGCCAGATCATCCTCCGGCATTTTCATGGCATGCTCTTCGGCAGTAGCCCCCCACCTGCAATACCATCGTCTAAACACCAGCAGGTAAAGCAGAACAGCAGCCACTTCCGTAACAATTGTCGCAAACACAATATTCAAAATATTGATCATCGACCGACCTTTCCTTGGATGGTGTCGTAACGATTTACAGGATTCGCTTTTTGGCTCTCATGATGAAACGTGAATGATATTAAACTGTTAAAATCACTTCTGCTATTATCATCTGATCGTGTTCTGGAAATTTTACGCTTACGGGGCAGTGAAGTAAGTGGTTTCATAACCTCAACTCATAAGTGAGCTATCGACGTGAACAGATTAAAAATATATTCATACACCGCAGCAGTA
>CAZOEW010000272.1:0-3486 GCA_964578935.1 uncultured Desulfobacterales bacterium
TGCACGTTTCATGGCCGGATCGATGCTCAGAGCTTTCTGATATTCCTCGACTGCTCGATACCGTATCCCGATTTTATGGTATAAATCTCCTGATCTGAGGCGTATCAGGGCATTTTCAGGAATCCGCTCTCTTGCCAGCCACATGATCTTCAATGCTTTTTCCTCCCGGCCCTTTTGAATCAGATAATCGCAGATTTTGATAAAGTACCATGCTTGAACATTTTCCTGTTTGGTTAGAAGGCGGGCCGCAGTGTCATACGCGTTATCAAGCGCTGTCAGGTTCTTTTTCCCGGCAAGATAATCGGCAAAAAAAAGATACAGTTCCGCACGCTCCGGCAGCACTTTCTGTATTGACTTCTCTCCTGCTCCAATTTTTTCAAGAAGAGTGACGATATCATTAAAATTAGCTCTTCCCGGATCAAGGATCATCGCATTTTTAAAATAGGAAAAACTTTCACTCCTCCTCCCCTGTGAAACCAGCCAGACGCCATAAAGCTTATATCTTTCCGCATTGTGAACATCCATCTTGATTCCGGTTTTAAGAAGTTTCTCCGCGTCTCTTTTCTTTCCCGCAGATGATAGAAAAAGCCCCGCATGGTGAAGGTATTCGCCTTTTGCAGGATTAAAAAAAATGGAACTCCTGTAGCCGGAATCCGTGAAATCCCGATTGAAAAGATGGAACTCGATGTTGCCGATCCCGAAATAATATTGCGCGTTCAGCGGATCGAAAAATGATGCCTGTTTTGCGATGGCATTCATCCTTTCAAGCTCTTCCCTGTTTATTGTTTCATCAAGATAAACATTTTTTATCATCGAAAAATAATATTTTCCGGCCACACACCCGATGTTATAGATCAGGGAAGAAACCAGCAGGATACCTGTTGAAAAAACGACAGCTCTGCCGAAAGGAACTTTCTTCCTTGGAGCAAGATACGTTCTTTCGTGCTTCACATGTATCCTGGTATGAGATGCGGTAACAGCGATTGACAGTAAAAAGAAAAAATACAAGCCGTTCGCGCCGTTCTGAAGATTGAAATCCGTTATACTGTGAAACAGTATCGACACAATACCGGCCATGCTGCAAAGCGTTAACAGTATGGAATAATACTCGCGCCTTTTTCGAAAAATGGTTATGGTTTTGAATAAAACAGAAGCAAAAAACCAGAAGGCGAGCCCTGCTCCGATCAGGCCACCGTCTGTCAACAATTCGATATAATCATTGTGAGCATGATCAAAAATCAGTTTTCCAGGCACCGTGCGATACCCCGGATAAATATCCAGAAATGTTCCGAAACCGGTGCCGGTTATCGGAAACCTGTTGATGATGCCCATTGCATCGCGCCAGAGGATCAAACGATTGTCTTGAATAAATCCTTCCGCGTTTCTGATTTTTTCAAATCGTTCAAATATGAAATCCCACCCGAACCAGCCGACTGAAAAAAGAATCAGGATTAGAATAAACGGTAAAAGGTTGCGGTTTTCGCTTCTCGAAGATTTCAGGGCAAGCATAATTCCCAGAAAACTCATTGAGAGGCAAAGGCTGATGATCCCTCCCCTGGAATAGCTCAAAAAAATGGAAACGCCCACAATTACCGTGGCAAGCCCAAAAAGAAGATGCATATTCCCTCTGGGATTGTTAAAAAATTCGATCACCCTTTCCCGGAAAGTTCCATAGACCATCCTGGGTCTGGTATATAAAAAAAGAGCCAGCGAGAAGGGAAAAACCATCTCCATAAACCCGGCATAATGATTATGGTAGATGTATGGTCCAAAGGGTGTGGCATTATCAGGAACGGTTCTGAACCAGTAAATTTTATTGTCGGAAAGGAAATACTGCAGGATGGCCAGAAATGCGATCATGGTGGAAAGGATAACAATATACGTAATGGTCTGCCTTAAAATTGTTTTCCTGGAAAGCAGCTGCACCGACAGAATATAAAAAACAGCATACGTGGAATACCGGAAAAATTCGGCAACGGTTGCTTTTTTGTTAATCGAAAGCGATGCCCACGATACCGGTTCTGTAACACCGATCGTTTCTTGATATAATTTCATTGTTTCCGGTGATAAAAATTCGATTATGGCGGCGGGAATCGGAATGATCTGGATGAATATCCAGACGATAAAAAGCATCAGGGGCAGCACCCCGGGGACTTGATAGAAATCATCACCCTTTCGGTGCGTCTCCGCAAGAAACAATAAAAAACCTGAAAAAACGGAAGCGGAAATCAACATGAAAGACCATTCGGAGCGCCCTCCAAAGGAAAGTGGAGAAAAAATAAGCGTAAAAAAGAATAGGATGCGGATGATTTTAGGCATGGGTGAAACAGGGAAAATGTTCGCCGTGAATCATCGCTTCAGGGTTCGTGGTCACCAGACTCATGGCCTTTTCCATCCCGATAATCCCCGCGGCGATTTTAAGGCACTTGGAAAGGCCGGGGAGACGATCAGCCGATGAATGGGCATCCGAAGCAATCATGTCAACGGCATTCTTGTATAGAAGATATTCTGCGCATCGCTGAATATCCTTTCCAAACCTGCCGGTAAGGCTGTCCGCGGTTATCTGAACGCCGATATCGGAATCATGAAGATCGACCAGCAGTTCCGGCTGTTTGATGATGTTCGGGTGGCGTTCAGGATGTGCTATGACAGGCCGGTATCCTTTAATTTTCAACTGAAATATCATTTCTTTAAAATGATCCTGAAGATGGGTGTGAGGAATCTCGATCAGGATATAAGGAGTGTTGTTGATGGTATAATCGGTCATGAATTCAGGATCAAGCGACACAGAAACTTCGGCGCCGGGGAGTATCGTTACCGGTATGTTCAATTGTTTCAGGCAGGCATTTAATGAATGAACCGCCTCTTCAATGATTTCCGGTTTCAGGGAGCCATCCCTGATGTGCGGTGTCGCAACAATTGTTTGAATTCCATCGGAAGCGGCAAGCTGTGCCATGAGGACGGACATATCCATATTTGAAGCCCCATCATCAAAACCGGCCAGAATATGACAGTGGATGTCAATCACGGCAAATCCCATACAAGCGAATTCACTCTCGTTGACCTATGTTTTGTTGGAAGGATATCCGTCGTAACCGTAATAATAGCCATATCCACCCTTTTTCATATCAACGGCATTAATCACCATCCCAAGGATATGGGAATCAATATCGTTTAGTATTTTCAAACCTTTTCGTGCGACTTCATGTGTCGTCTGGCCGGATCGCGCCACGATAATGGTTCCATCGGAAACCTTGCTCAATATCTGGCTGTCGGTAACAGACATGACAGGAGCGGAATCGAAAATAATATGATCAAATTTTGAACTGAGATTTTTAAGAAGGAGTTTCATCCTTGGTGAGTTCAACAGCTCGGAAGGCGTTGGCGGTATCGGCCCGGAAGTCATTACACTAAGATTTTCAACGGAACTTTTCTGTAGAATCTTTCCATCGGAATCGCCGGCCAGAAAAGTGCTCAACCCTCTGG
>CAZOEW010000273.1:0-3483 GCA_964578935.1 uncultured Desulfobacterales bacterium
GGTGTTATACCGAATGAGTTTTTGCAGGAGTTCTGACGGGCGCTGATGGATGGATAAATTTTTTTTTGTTTTCATATGATCGCTTTCGATTAAGCAAGGGGTCCGGGAGTTTATTATAAACAAAGCCTCATGGATAATTTTTTTATGTCGTGTAAACTCATGATGGTTAAAATTTAAAACGCTTACTGTACGTTATCGTAAAAAGTCCGAGTTGTTCAACAAAATAATCGTATATTGCAAAGCCTGCTTTTTCTGAAGCGCTGGTGAAACGAAATTTTTTTTCAGCGCAGCGATGGCGAGAATGAAACCGATTTGAAAAAAGCTTGACATCCAGGCGTTGACTCTTTAATAATACTGGAGGAGGTTCAGTATTGATTAAGAAAGGGACACGATACCGATTTGGAGAAAAGATTCGAAACGTCAGGGAGCGAAAAGGGATCACCTTAAAGGAAGTCGCGGAAATGGTTTCGGTAAGCGAGAGCCTGGTGTCTCAGATCGAGCGGAACAAGGTTTCTCCTTCCATCGATACGCTTCTGACAATTGCCGATGCCCTTCAAATCGATCTGGAATATCTTTTCCGGGACTATAAAAAGAGCAACCAGGTCGATATCGTTCGGGCCGGGAAAGGGGACTCGATCGTTCAACCGGGAGTTGTCTATCATCAGCTTTCCATGATGCCGGAAGCACCTGATGAATATGCCATTGAGGCATTTATGCTGGAGATCCCCCCTGGAAAAGAAAAAGGCGACAGTGTCTATGGCCATCCGGGTAAAGAACTCGGAATCATTCAGGAGGGCAGCGGAGAACTTCTGTATGGAGCAGAGCGGTACAGCCTGGAGAAAGGGGACAGCATATCGTTTCCATCGGAAATCCCCCATATCCTGCGGAATACCGGGACGGAGATTTTGAGAGCCATCTGGGTGATTGCTCCGCCCAGAAAATTGTTTTTAAAAAGATAAGAGCTGGGTGAAAAGCATAAGAGGAGAAAGGTAAAATGGGAAAAACCATTGCTCAGAAAATTTTTGATTCCCATCATGTGGATAATCCTTCGGGAGATATTCATGTCATCAGACTGGATGCGGTTTTTTGCCATGAGATCACCACCCCGATAGCCATCAATGATTTGATGAGCCGAGGCAAGGACAGGGTGTTTGACCCTTCCAGAATCAAGGCGGTGATCGATCATGTTACGCCTGCAAAAGATTCAAAAACAGCAGTTCTGGGGAAAATCCTCAGGGATTGGGCGAGGCGGCATCACATCCGGGATTTTTTTGATGTCGGGAAAAACGGCGTATGTCATGCGCTTTTTCCGGAAAAGGGATTTGTGCGGCCGGGATATACCATTATCATGGGAGATTCTCACACCTGCACCCACGGCGCCTTTGGAGCCTTTGCAGCCGGTGTCGGAACCACCGACCTGGAAGTCGGAATTTTAAAGGGCGTATGCGCTTTTCAGTATCCCCGGAGCATTAAAATCGAAGTTCAGGGGAAATTGAGGCCGGGGGTGTATGCCAAGGACGTGATTCTGACGATTATCCGGGAGATCGGCGTAAACGGTGCCACAAACCGGGTTATCGAATTCTCGGGGAGTACCGTGGATGAAATGTCCATGGAAGCGCGGATGACCCTCTGCAACATGGCAATAGAAGCCGGCGCCACCTGCGGGATTTGCAGCCCGGACCGGACAACGGTGGAATACCTGTGGGAGTTCATTCAAAAGGAGTATGATTCCCGGGAGTCTGCACTGGAAGCATTTTCGGTTTTTACCACGGACAATGACGCGGAGTATGATACGGAAATTACGTTTGATGCCGGATCCATGGAACCGGTTGTCACCTTCGGTTTCAAACCGGATCAGGTTGTACCGGTCAAAGAGATGGAAGGGCTGAAAATCGACCAGGTATATATTGGTTCCTGTACAAACGGACGGATTGAAGATCTCCGGGTTGCCGCCCGGGAGCTGAAAGGAAAAAGAATCAGTGATTCCGTTCGGGGCATTGTATCTCCGGCAACTCCGAAAATATATAACCAGGCCCTTGAAGAGGGAATCATCAAAACGTTCATGGATGCCGGTTTTTGCGTTACCAATCCCACCTGCGGTGCCTGTCTGGGTATGAGCAACGGTGTGCTGGCTCCGAATGAAGTCTGTGCATCCACAACCAACCGGAATTTCAACGGACGCATGGGACGCGGAGGTATGGTCCACCTGATGAACCCGGCAACAGCAGCAGCAAGCGCAGTGGCAGGATCGATTACGAATTCAGAGCGCTTTAAGCGCGGGGAGTAAACTGCCGCCCGTGAACTCCGCCGATGACGGAACAGTCGCGTGGCTATATTTTGAGGGGGAATCCGATGAAAACATTTAATGGGAATATACTTTTCCTGGATCGATCCGATATCAATACCGATGAGATCATTCCGGCAAAATATTTGACTGAAATCTCCAAGGAAGCTCTGAAACCGTATCTTCTGGAAGATCTCACGCTTGAAGGATTTGATCCAAAAAGGGACATAAACGATAAACAGGTTGTGGTCACCCGTGCCAATTTCGGATGCGGTTCCTCACGGGAGCACGCGCCGTGGGCTTTTGAAGTCAATGGTATCAATCTTGTCCTTGCTGAAAGTTATGCGCGAATTTTCAGCCAGAACATGTTTAACTGCGGTATGATGGCGGTTGAACTGGAAAAAGAGACGATCGATCATATTTTTTCAACCTTCAAAAAAGAGCGGGCACGGATCGATACGGATTTTCAAAGTATGGTTTTCACGGTGACAGCGGGAAGCCATGTGGAAGAGATCCCTTTTTCAATATCAGACTTTCAAAAGGCGCTGGTTGAAGCCGGGGGTTGGGTGGAGTATGCGGACTCCCATTATTAGAAGCTGTCTGTATGTCAACAATGGTTTTTTATGCAGACTGTCGAGAGCTATTCCGGGATCCCAAAATCAGAATATTTTAAAATCCGTCGTCAAATCCAGGGATAAAAGAATCTGTGAATCCCTGTATTTCTCATTTTTTTCCTTTGAGTAAAAATAGAACCACTTGTGTTTTGTCGAAAATGCCATAAAGGAATTCAGTTTAAACGAAAGAGCGTTGGTGATTTCCGTGCGGATCTGGTATTTGTCGAAATCGATCTGCTCTACGGAAAAGAAATTGTCAACGGCCAATGAATAGCTCAAATATTCCAGAAAATCATATTTTGCGGTAACGATGGTTTCAATACCTGAATACAGAGGTTTTTCCGGATCCTGGGTCTGTTTTTCAAATCCGAGACCCACCTTGCCCGTGATATGATCCATCTCAAAAAATGCCCCGAATGTTTCCCGAAACAACAATGGCCGTTGGTCATCTACCTCCTTGACTACCGTATCCACCTGGGATTTATGATACGGTTTAAGATTGGGGTGGAGGTTATAGGTATACAAAAAAGTTCCCCGGAGAAGGTTCTGAAAGTAATCATCATTCTGCCTGATATAGAAAAGATA
>CAZOEW010000274.1:0-3437 GCA_964578935.1 uncultured Desulfobacterales bacterium
ACTGTATCGAAATGGGAGGCGGTTATGATATGCCGATTTAAAATAATTAATATCAAGGTGTTAGTCGCTTTCGTCCTGATGGTCCTGATGGTTGCTCCGGCTGTCCCGGCCGGGGAAGCACCGATGCCGTTTCAGTCGGGCGAGAAATTGACCTTTGACGTTACCTGGGGAGGCATACCGGTAGGTAAAGCTGTTCTGGAGGTGTATCCAGAGGAGATCATCAACGGTGAAGCGGTGCATCATTTTGTTTTAACAGCCAAAACCGTTGGTTTTGTGGACACGTTTTTTAAGGTTCGAAACCGGATTGACGCATATGCCGACTCCGATATGACCCGCTCTGTATTTTTTAAAAACGAATTGACCGGGAAACACAGAAAAAGCGTAACGATTGATTTTGATTGGGATAACGCCAAGATCCAGCGTTGGGACAGTACTGCTGAGTGGGAGGCGCTGGACGCGCTGTCCGGGTCATTCGACCCGTTGTCCGTATTTTATTTCACACGGACCCAGGAGCTGAAGGAGAAAACAGATTATGAAAGACCGGTGACCGACGGTAAGAAAAATGTGATCGGCCGCCTGAAAATCGTCCGGCGTGAAACCATTGAAGCAGGAGGGAAACAATACGATACCTATCTGATGGAACCGGAAACCAGGCATATCGGCGGTGTTTTCAAAGACAGCAAGAATCCGAAAATTCAGCTTTGGATTACCGCGGATAAGCGCCGGCTGCCGGTAAAGGCCCGAAGTGAGGTGGTCGTCGGTAGTTTTGTGGGGGAGCTTATTTCTGCTGAGGGCGTGATGTAATCATTTTCTCTACAATATTTTTATACCCGTTAGATTGTCTTATATTGTCCAGGTAGGTGTCGGTTTTTATCCTTTCCAGATTGTCATATCCCTTCTCAACCGCTTTCTTCAGCCAGCTGATTGACGCTTCTTTCTGATTCTGAATGGAATACAGGCACGCGATATTATAATAGTAGACGCTTTCCTGGGGCTGTGCGGTGATGATTTTTTGGAACACATCGATCGACCTGTCATATTTTTCCTGATTTGCATAAAAAAACGCAATCGTCAGTAAAGCGTTCCGGGCTTCGGTATAATCCGGTTTCAATTTCAACGCCTCGGTGAAATGCGATATCGCCTCAGCCATTTCGCCTGTTTTCAGAAAAAGATTTCCCAAATAATTGTGAGCCATTGCGTAGTCAGTGTTTATCTGCAGTGCCAGTTTGAAATGTTTTATGGCATCCGATGTTTTGCCGAGCTTTTCAAAAGCCTGGCCCATATTGAAATGCGCGGTATACAGCGAAGGATTTGTTTCGAGCGCTTTTGAAAAATGGATCATTGCTTTTTCAACCTGGTTGAGCTTCATGAAAGCATTTCCAATACTGTTATGTGCAAGGGCAAATGTCCTGTCGATCTGCAGTGCTCTTGAAAAATGCTGTATCGCTTCATTTTGTCTGCCGGAATTTGAAAGCAGAAGTCCGAGGTTGAAATTCAACTCCGCTGAGTCCGGCTGGATTTTCAACGCTTTTGTATAGCACTCGATGGCTTCATCGGTTCGGCCTGCCTTTTTTAAGGCATTTCCCAGGTTGTTGAGCGCGCTGACCGAATCCGGGTTTATCCGAAGCGCCTGAGAGTGGTGTTCGATCGCCTGGTTTATTTCCCCCTTTCGCATGAATATCGTTCCAAGATTGTTGTGCGCCTCATCGGAATCGGGAAATATCTGCAAGGAGGCAGCATAGTGCCTTCGGGCTTCTTCAAGATCCCCTTGATCCAGAAGCGCATTGCCCATGTTCAGATGGGCAAGGGGATTTTTTTCCGTAACTTCAAGTGCGTGTTTGAAAAGGGTGAAGCTGTCGCGCCAATAACCGACCTGGTTCCAGGTGGCCGACAGGAGGCATGCGATAAGCACTGAAGTGGCAGCAGCAAGAACTGTTTTCCTGTTTTGGTTTTTTTTCAGAAGTTCCGGAACACCATAGGCGATGATAAGGAAGATGCCGATAAGAGGCACATAGGTAAAGCGGTCTGCCATTGCATGTGGACCGATAACCACGATCCCGATCACCGGCACCAGCGTTCCGACATACCAGAGCCATCCCACGATAAACCAGGGGGCTTTGTTGATGGTCAGAAAGGCTATCGCTGAAATCAGAACGAGAACGCACAGAGAAGCCGCCACCAGCCCGATCGGTAAAGATTCAGGATAGGGGTAGATAGCTGACAAATTGAATGGCCAGAACATTTTCCACAGGTAAGCGGCATAGGAAACAACGACATTTTCAGCACGCAGGGATATCGGGATGAGCGAAAGCGATGAGATAACGCCTCCTCTCTGCTGCGTCAAAAAGGCAGCGATGCTTGCCGCGGGTATCAAAAGAAAAAAAGGCATCTTCTCCCAGGATAGAGAGAGAATTTTTTTCATAAATGGAGCAGGAGGAGATAGCTGAAGCCGCCGAAGAGGCCAGAAGTCCAAAAGGAGCAGGACAAATGGAAGCGTCACCAGCATGGGTTTGGCCATAAGGCCCATGATAAAATAAAAAATTGCAAGCAGATACGGTTTGATATGATGAGATTTCGAGTAGGAACAATAAGCCCACATCGTGAGAATCCAGAAAAAAGTACTGATGACATCCTTGCGTTCGGTTACCCAGGCCACGGATTCTACATGAAGCGGATGAAGTGAAAACATGGCCGCGATAAACGCGCTTTGCCATAAATCACCGGTCATCTTATGAAAGACAAACAGCAGTAATAGGGTATTCAATAAATGGAACAGGAGGTTGGTTACATGATATCCTCCCGCATTCATTCCATATAGTTCAAAATCCAGCAGGATGGACAGCCAGGTTAACGGTGCCCAGTAGTTGGTTATCTCCGTTGCGTCGGTGAACGCCCATATAATATTTTTAAGGGTTAATCCATCTTTCACATGCCTGTTGCCGGTTACATAAAGAGGATCATCGAGATTCACAAATGAGAAATCGTTTACCTGCCAGTAGACGGCTGCGGTTGCGATAATCAAAAACAGGCATACAGGCACTGCCGGATTGAAAAGAGATTTTTTTCCGTCAACAGACCTTGTCGGGTTCATTTTTTTCCTGTCGGGATGAAGCTCCTGATGGTTTGAAATCAAGCCCCACCTGATGCGCGGGGTCCTTCAAGCTCAAGCCAGAGGCATTCCATGCCGTCTTTACGTCAGGGCGTTGCCCGCAACTTAAAGCCGCGTGCCTGTTCCGCAACAGGCAAAGCGATGCGGATGGTGGTTACCTTCACAACCCTGTTTTACGGTTCAGGATGTTTTTTGTCAACAAGCGGAATCCTTTTACATCTATTGAACGATTTTGCTGCTCAGGCTTTTCCTTGCCGGAACATCCGGAAATTTTCATTGTACATTCATGGTGCGCCATATTATAGGATTAGAACAGCATACTCATGAG
>CAZOEW010000275.1:0-1597 GCA_964578935.1 uncultured Desulfobacterales bacterium
TACCTGTACTGCGCCTCGGAAGGCCTTGCCACGGTAGTACGCGGCATGGTGGACCGGGAAGCGTTGACAGTGCTTTTAAAGCTCAAGCCGGAACAGCGCATCATTCTGGCCCAATCTGTCGGGCATCCCGCAGATTAGGAAGGGATCTTGCAATCTGGGATGAAATATTGTTTACAAAATCCAATACCCATTTTTTAAACATATTTTCGATGAGATTATGAATATTATTTTACTCCTGCTCACTGGTACGGCATTTCTTTTTGCGGCAGCGCGTCAGATCATGTGGGTCCCGGTACAAGGGCAGAACGCCCCCATGGAAGAGCTGTCCAAAGCAATGGTCGAATCAGCCGGCGGAGCCATAGAACTGGCCATTGGACTAGTTGGCGTGATGACGCTGTTTTTGGGTCTGATGAAGGTGGCCGAAGCCGGCGGGATGTTAAAGATATTGGCGCGTCTGATCCGGCCGCTCATGGTACGCCTTTTCCCTGATGTACCGCCCAGCCACCCTGCCATGGGCGCCATGATTCTCAATATGTCCGCCAATGTCATGGGCCTGGGTAACGCTGCCACGCCTTTCGGAATCCGCGCTATGCAGGAACTGGACAAGCTCAATCCCGAGCCCGGTTCAGCCACCAACGCCATGGCCCTTTTTCTGGCCATCAACACCTCATCGGTCACCCTGCTGCCCACCGGCGTCATTGCCTTGCGGGCAGCAGCCGGTTCGGCCGATCCAGCCGCAATTCTGCCCACCACCCTGTTTGCCACTATCGGATCCACCACCATCGCAATCATTGCCGCCAAGCTTTACAGCCGCTGGGTTCCGGTAAAACCCCTTTCGGAAAAAGTCTCCCGGGTGCAGACCGATCAAGAGATCCAGAAGATCGATTCCGCTTCAAACGAGGATGATGGCCGGACATATCCTTTATGGGTCAGTGTCGCGGCGCTTTCGGTTTTAATGGCATTGGTGCCGGTAACCATATTTTTCGGCCGATCCATTTCACCCTGGATCATCCCTGGTTTAATGATATTTTTTCTGGTATTCGGATTCCTGCGAAAGGTGCCGGTCTACGAAGTGATGGTAGAAGGCGGCAAAGATGGCTTTCAGGTGGCGCTGCGCATCATTCCCTATCTGGTGGTCATTTTAGTAGCCGTGGGAATGTTACGAGGCAGCGGCGCCATGGATCTTATCGTCGGTCTGCTGGGCCAGGTTACCGCCAAAATCGGTCTGCCAGGCGAAGCATTGCCCATGGCCCTGATGCGCCCCCTTTCCGGCTCAGGAGCATATGGCATCCTGGCGGCCATTATCAACGATCCGGTCATCGGCCCGGACAGCTACACCGGTTATTTGGTCTCCACCCTGCAAGGATCGACAGAAACCACCTTTTATGTGCTGGCAGTCTATTTCGGCGCGGTCCAGGTTCGCCGCATCCGCCACACCCTGGCCGCCGCCCTGACCGCTGATCTGTTCGGAATCGTGTTTGCGGTGCTGGCCTGCCTCTATTTTTTTGGGAGGTAAATACAACCGAAAATTTCGCCGGGGAGGCTGATATTATCGCGCGGAATACCTCTTTTTTATAACATTACCGATGGTAAACAG
>CAZOEW010000275.1:1697-3407 GCA_964578935.1 uncultured Desulfobacterales bacterium
TATGTTACACCTCTTTACCTGATTACAGGGGCTTTTGTCTGGTCCGATCCCAAATGTTTATACACGGTTCCTCTGAGAAAAGCATCAACTATTTCGGACTCAATACCGAAATAGTCTTGACTTTTTCGGTATTGATGGCAAAATAGTCAGCATGAAGCGCTATCTTGAAGACTATATTCGGGAAGATTTTAGAAAAAAGATCATTCTGATTACAGGGCCTCGCCAGACCGGCAAGACCACGCTCGCCAAAATGCTGGACAGCGATTTTGATTATCTGAATTTTGATCATTCGGAGCACCGTATCAGGCTTCTTGAAAAATCATGGGACCGTGCAAAAGCTCTTGTCATTTTTGATGAACTCCATAAAATGAAAAATTGGAAATCGTGGTTAAAAGGCATCTTTGATACAGAAGGCATTCCACCATCGATCGTTGTCACTGGAAGTGCGAAACTGGATACCTATCGAAAAGTCGGAGATTCACTTGCCGGACGTTTTTTTCAGTTCCGTTTACATCCCCTGGATTTGAAAGAAATCCACAACACTCTTAAACCGGATGATTTAACAGCAGAGCTTGAAAAACTTTTGAGCGTTGGAGGGTTTCCGGAGCCATTCCTGAACAGGACAAGTCGGTTCTACAACCGATGGAAGAAATCGCATCTTGACATTATCCTGAAACAGGATCTCATTGATTTGGAAAATGTTCAGCAGATCACTACCATTGAGACCTTGATTGAATTATTAAAAACCAGGGTCGGGAGTCCAATTTCTTATAGCGCCCTTGCAAGGGATCTGGAATGTTCGGATAAAAGCATCAAACGATGGCTGACCATTCTGGAAAATATGTATGTCATCTTTAAAGTCCCACCCTTTTATAAAAAAATTGCAAGATCCATCCTAAAAGCACCTAAATATTATTTTTATGATACCGGTCAGATCCTGGATGATCCCGGTACTCGCCTTGAAAACCTGGTGGCCTGCGCACTGTTGAAAGAGATCCATTTTCGCATTGACTGTTATGGAGAGGATATGGCCCTCTACTATTTGAAAAACAAGGAAGGGAAGGAGATCGATTTTTTAATAACCCGCAACAATACCCCGCAGACATTGATCGAAGTAAAGTTGCGCTCCAACACATTAAGCCACAGCTATCCAATCTTCACAAAATTTTACCCCGATACGAAAAGAATCCAGATCGTAAAAGAGCTGGACCGGGAAAAAACATTTCCGGATGGCGCTGAAATTCGTTCCGCACATACGTGGCTGTCAACCGTGAATATTTGAAAATCTTTTACTTCTTCAGCCTTCCAAAATTGAATATAACGCATTAATATCACAAATGATGACATCAAAACAGTAAGGCAGAAATTAACCAGGCAGTTACCACAAAAATAGTAAATGAAATAAATCTTAGCTTTGCCTGGATTCAGGGCTCAAAAAAATATCTGGAATTATAGAGGGAACTGAGATAACCATCACATTGGATTTTTTAATATACCATTTTTTTAGAGTTGGTTGTCGTGATCCGACACCAAATGAATAGGGGATGTCAAGAATGGAGTGAGGTGTAGTAAATCTACTCCGCAACGACGAGGATTGACACGCAGTGCCGTTTTTCAAGCCGATATGCGCAACCGTCAGCGCTAACCGCAACACCAAAATGAAACTTTTTAGGAAGCCATCACCGATAGTTTTCCAGTTTATAAACCAAC
>CAZOEW010000276.1:0-3333 GCA_964578935.1 uncultured Desulfobacterales bacterium
ATTCACATGCGGTTTCGTTCGCTCAAATTTTGCTTTCGCCATCTTCCCGTCCTCCCCTGATATTATTTTTTTTTCCTGTCATTTCTATTTTTTTACTGTATGCCAACTGTAAACTGTCAAATTTCCTGATTCTGAAACCAAATATGGAGCCCACGACCGGAGTCGAACCGGTGGACCTCTTCCTTACCAAGGAAGCGCTCTACCGTCTGAGCTACGTGGGCCCGAACCTTCAAACAACAATTTCCGACCAGTAAAATCGATCAAACCAATGAACTGGAGCGGGAGACGAGGCTCGAACTCGCGACAATCAGCTTGGAAGGCTGAGGCTCTACCAACTGAGCTACTCCCGCTGGCGGATCATGCTGCATCCCGATACTGGCTATAGAACGATTCAACCGTCGTACCTTCCCGTACCAGAAAAACAGAAAATCTCATGCAGGCAGTCATGCAGTTAATGCGGCTTCTGATTTCAACAGGAGCCTCCTACATTCAACTTGCGATGAGGCTGGTGGTGGGGGGAGGATTCGAACCTCCGAAGGCGTCGCCGACAGATTTACAGTCTGTTCCCTTTGGCCGCTCGGGAACCCCACCCTGATTTTTTAGCTGGAGCCAACGGAGGGAATCGAACCCCCGACCCACTGATTACAAATCAGTTGCTCTGCCTAGCTGAGCTACGTTGGCAGACGAGATCAGCTTAAAAACCATTACTCTTACTCGAAAATCATATTCATTGTCAAGAGTTTTCTCTTGTATCAAATCCACTACCCGGTTTCAAGCAAAATCCTTACAAAACAATCTTTTTTATACGCTTGTTTTTATAGATGAAACTCCACCGATACCCTCCCTGCAAATTTCCTGATATCTGACTTTTTATAAAACTGCCTACCGTGAAGACGATCCGCTTTTTTGGACTGGTTTATGATAAATTGTTGACAACAAGTTCAATTTTCCTGTACTCGAACAGGCAGAAATTATTCATTGGTCTGTTTTCAGACCAAAACCGTTTCTTTGTATTCATTTTGTATTCACCGGTAACAGACACCTTATTATATAACATAACAGTGAACTATGAACTATATCCGCTTTGTTCTTTTACCCGCGCTTATCCTGTCGCTCATCCTTTCAGGATGTGCAACCGGCTCTAAAAAACCGGCAACGGCCGAACAAAACAGAGCCGAATCACCTTTGGATGGAGAGCTGCTTTCTGCAGATGAAACAGCCGATGCGGATTCGATCCTCTCAGAGGATCAAATAAGCGAATCAGACATATTGAGAGACTCGGAAGATGCCACGGCGCCGGAATCCGGATCGAAATGTTTGAAAAACCCCCAGGAAATTGCCTCCCAGCCAGTTTTTGACCGGGCCCTGGATTTATGCGAAGCAGCACAGGATTTCTGGCAAAAAGGCGAACTCGACAATGCGCTTCAAACCCTCGATCAGGCATATGCACTGATCATCGATATCGACACCAGCGATAATCCGAAACTCATTCAGCAGAAAGAGGATCTTCGTTTTCTGATATCAAAACGAATCCTTGAAATTTATGCATCACGGAACATTGTCGTTAACGGCAATCACAATGCCATTCCCATGACGCTGAACAAGCATGTTCAAAAGGAGATCGATCTCTTTACAAACGGCGGGCAACACCAAAAATTTTTCATTGAAGCCTATCGCAGATCCGGAAGATACCGTCCCTATATTGTCAAAAAGCTCAAGCAGGCAGGACTTCCCGAAAGTCTGTCATGGCTGCCGCTTATCGAGAGCGGTTTCAAAACCGGCGCTCTTTCAAAGGCAAGGGCATTGGGCCTCTGGCAGTTTATTCCATCAACCGGGTATAAGTTCGGATTGAAAAGAAACATGTATATCGATGAAAGACTGGATCCGGTCAAATCCACTGAAGCGGCAATCGATTATCTGAAGGAGCTGCATCAAATCTTCGGTGACTGGACAACCGTTCTGGCCGCTTATAACTGTGGAGAAGGACGGGTGCTTCGCACCATCCGAACCCAGAATGTAAATTACCTGGACAACTTTTGGGATTTGTACGAAAAGATCCCGTTGGAAACCGCAAGGTATGTTCCAAAATTCCTGGCTACTGTCCATATTATAGAAAACATGGAAAAATATGGATTGAAAGATGTACCTCTTTATCCCCCATATGAATTTGAAACAGTTGAAATCACAAGACAGGTTTATCTCAAAAACATTGCGGAAAAACTCGACATACCGGTTAGCAGCCTGATCGATCTCAATCCGGAATTGCGGTATAAGATGCTTCCGCCTGATGCGTATCCGCTACGCATACCAAAAGGCACAAGAGAAACCCTTCTCGCCGTTATCAATGATATTTCTATGGCTTCCCCCCCTCAGAGCTCTTTTGCGTATCACCGCGTGGGAAGAGGCCAGACATTATCCAACATCGCAAAAAAATATGGAACAACCGTGGGGGCCATTACCCGTCTGAATGGGATAAACCGACAAAATTATATTGTCGCGGGTAGACTGCTGAAAATTCCTCAGCGGGGAGGCAGTGCCGCTCCGGTGCTGAAGGCCACCTCGCATGTTGTCAGAAGCGGGGATTCCCTTTGGAATATCGCAAGAAGATACGGTACGACAACCACACGGATTCAAGAAATAAACAACCTGAAAGGTACCACGCTGCATGTCGGCCAGACACTGAAACTACCGGGTTCAGCCCAGGCAGAACCTTCTGCGAATCGTTACAATGGCTATACGGTCAAACCCGGTGACAGCCCTTATAACATTGCAGTCAGGCACAACATGACCCTGAAACATTTCCTTCAAATTAACAATCTTACCCGAAACAGCAGAATTTACGCCGGACAAAGGCTTTATGTGAAGTAAACAGCAGATCCGTCATAACTTTTTTCTGCTGCAAACCAGGAACACGACAACTCCGCATGCCATTAAAAAGGCTCCGAGCGGGAAAGCATGTTGCAGACTGATAAAATCCATAGCAAGGCCTGCGAAAAATGATCCTAAAAGCATTCCCATGCTGTGAGCCATTGTCAACAGCGCCATAACAGACCCCATGGAGCCGGTTTCATTCCCTTTTATTACAGCAAGCGCCGTTAATGCCGGCATGGATATCCCGCCTCCCAGTCCAAAAAGAAGATTTGCCACAAAAAGATCCTGGAAACCTTCAGCCAATACAAACGAATAGATCGACCATGTAATAATAATGCCGCCAAAAGAAATCATAACTTTTTTATTGAATCTGTCCGCGACAACCCCCATTGGAACATTCAAAAGACCGCTGACAAACACAGCAAGTGTAACCAGAATTCCGATTTCAGAGGTGGAGAGCCT
>CAZOEW010000277.1:0-3306 GCA_964578935.1 uncultured Desulfobacterales bacterium
CATCCATTTGCCAAACGTCGTTCCTCTTTCAGTAAGCGAAAATATTCAAAAAGACTCATCGGAAAGGAAACAAGCCTGGTTTTCCAGCCAAACTCCCGATAGATATCTTTCAGGAGTTGATTCATCTGCTTGAACAATTTTTTATCGTGGCGGTAATATTTTCTCATGGCCCGCACCGCTCCGGCATAGGTCGAACGCAATGGCTTCACTTCACGAGCATACCGCTCCCGGATTCGTGGATCGATATTGTTTTTATGGCGCTGCCAGCCGGTTAACAATGTCCGGATCAGCCGGGCAAGGCTGGGGCCGTTTTGCTCGAAATCTTTTTGAAAGGCATCCAGCAAAAAGGTTTCTTCTTCACCGTTCTGGATATGCTGATGACGATAGCTGAACCGGTATTGACCATGCGCATCGGCTGCGGGGAACTCCGATTCATCCAACAGCGCGCCGGATTCAAGATACTGGTTGTACAATGGCGTCCCCGGGTTGGGGGTATAAAGCATAAATTGATGAAAATCGGTATGATGGCTGATTGCATACTGAATCACCCGATCAATTGTTTCCGGTTTATGATTTTCCAGTCCGATAATGGAAGATCCCAGCACACGTATTCCATGCGATTGTAATTCTTTTACCAGCTCATGGGTATCGATGTCTTTCAGCTTCTGATATTGGCTTTCCTCTCCTTCGATTCCCATCCATACCCATCCAATGCCCAAACCTACAATCTGTTCAATATCATAGGAACGCAGCACACGGGCTGAACTGAAAACACTGAGACTCCAGCTTTTTTTATGGTTTTGCATCAATTCCAATAACCGCAACGCGCGTTTTCGATGAAGTAAAAAATTTTCATCCAGAACAAAAAAGGAATTCACCTTCAGTTCATCTTCGATCCGGCACATCACCTCAAACAATTGATCACCGGTTTCAAAGAAATTGACAAATTTCCCTTTTCCGCCAAACAGCGCAGACGTGGAACAAAAGTTACACCCGACCGGACAACCCACTGATGGAATCAGAACGGCCGCCGTATCCCCTGGTTTATCTCGTAATGTTATACCCAAAATACGGGCACCGAATGCGGAGTATGCTGCTGGATGACGGACCGGCGCATCGACAGGCCGGCCGAGAAACCTGCGGAACCATTTCACGCCGTCGCCCTTGACGATATGATCCGCATCGATGGTATCGGACAATCCGGTCTTGTTGGCGATATGTCCACCGATAACGATCGTAGCCTGAGGCTGGTATTTCCGGATCAGTTCACACATTTTTTTTACTTTTCCCACATTGGGGATAATGGCGCTGATGCCGACAATATCATAAGACTTTTCTTTCAGTTCCTGAACAAAACGATCCAGTCCGGGAAAGTCAAGTAACGTGCAAGGCGCATCAATGTTGGCTTGCAGCAGCATCAAACCAAATGATCGGTGAAACATGCGCAGGGAAAAACCGCCCTGTACCCGTGTCACCTGATTTTGATAGAGTTCCATTGGATTAATGGCCCGGCTGCCATACTGGTCGTCCTGAGCAAAGGGACCAAAAACACTGGATAATAAGATGTTAGCTCGAATCCCCAAGGGGTGAGCTGTGATGGATTCATTCATTTTTTTCCTGTTGTCACTTAAATTTCATTTTTTTATTTGAACCATGCTTAAACTCATCATAAGTGAAAGCAGGAAGTAACAAAAGGCATATCACCCGGTATTACAAACGTTTTACATTTCTCATGGTTTTCCGGGCAGTCAAAAATCCAAGGTCTTATCCTTTATAACATCTTTACAGTTGACGAATAATCCATTACGGTATGCCTGTTTCGTATAAAAAATTACGCGGAGTAAACGCCATGACAACCTCCAGCCTTGATCCCAAACAATTTCCAGCAGCAATGGTCAATATTACAAACCGATGTACTCTCCGTTGCAGGCACTGCTTTGTCTTTCGGGAGGGAAACCCCGCTTCCACGCAAAATGAGATGGATACCCAAACCATGCTGCAAAAACTGTCTTCTCTTCAAGAAAAGCATGGCATCAACACCATGCTCTGGATGGGAGGGGAGCCACTTCTGAGGCCGGATGTTCTGGAAAAAGGTATTACAATCTTTGCCAAAAACCATATTACCACCAACGGGACCATTGATCTTATTGACTTTCCAGACTGTATTTACGTGGTCTCTCTGGACGGCCCCCTGCAATATAACGATGCGATCCGCGGTAAAGGCACCTATGAAAAAGTGATGCGCACGATCGAAAAAGTCCCCGGGAATTTCAGGTCAAAAGTCATGTGCCAGTGCGTGGTAACAAAAGAAAATGAAACCATGCTTGAAGAACTGGTTACGCTTCTCAGACCCACCCGGTTTGAAGGGATGACCTTTTCCTTTTATGTCCCGCCGGCAAATGATACTTCAAAACTTACCTGGCACACGACCAAAAGAAGAGATTCGGCTGTTCTGGAAGTATTGAGATTAAAAGAATTGTACCCGGATTTTATCTGGAACAGCAGAAGAACCCTGGAGCTGACCCTTTCTGAAAACTGCCGGGCGATTACGGATAACTGCCCGTCCAAGAAGTATGTTCTTCCCCTTTACCTGGATGGGAAGAACTTTACAACGCCATTCTGCTGTTACGGAAATGATGTCGATTGCGAACTGTGCGGGGCATGGGTGGTCTTTTATATTGCGGACCTGCTTGAGAGAGCGGGCGTTGAGAGTTTTTAATCAAGGCAGTCCCGGATTTTTCTATCATCCAGATTTCCGGCGATACCGCAGGATTGCTCCCAGATGAACATCTGCTTGCCGGTAAGCTGATGAATCAGAAACCCGTTGCACCATTCCAGGACAACGCCAGGCACACCAGCAATCAGGATGGATGTCATGGCCTTCATTTTTCGTGGCCGGAACCAGAATCGGTAGATAAAATAAACATCAAACATATTGCGTCAGGAATGAGATATCAAATCGTTATTATTGAAAAAAAGGAGAATGGTCATGGTTGAAAAACTTGTGAAATGCGCGGGTTCCATCATTGTAATCGTGATGCTGGCAGGTTGGATATGGGGATGCAGCAGCTCAAAACAGGTTCTGATCACGGATGGCTCCCTGAAACAAATCCGATTGCCGGCACCCCAGACAACCGGGGGAAAGCCCTTGATGGAGGCGCTTTGGGATCGAAAATCGAGCCGTGATTTCAGTTCCATGCCTCTGTCAGAGCAGACCCTGTCCAATCTGCTGTGGGCGGCTTTTGGAATCAATCGGCCGGCAGACGGCAGACGGACAGCCCCATCCGCCTTGAACTGGCAGGAGAC
>CAZOEW010000278.1:0-3291 GCA_964578935.1 uncultured Desulfobacterales bacterium
CGAACACTTCTTATGCCCCGGGTGTTCTTGCTGCACCCATTCATAACCTGTTTCCTTTTGTTATTCATGACCGGCTGCGAAAGGCATTTGTCGAATTTGGTAAAAAAATGAAGGGATATTATACTGAAGAGGCGATCATCCTTGCCGTTGAGTCAAGAACCAGTTCACCTGTCAGAATTCCCCGTGATCCCGCTACACTCATGCACCCGCAAGTTCAAAATTTGTATCCATGCGGTGAAGGGGCGGGGTATGCAGGCGGCATTGTATCCTCTGCAATGGATGGACAGCGCATGGCCAAAAAAATCGCGTCGTGTTTGAAATGATCTTGCGGGATGTCATGGATTCCAACTTGACGGGCAGACACAACCCGCTGTCTTTTTAATGATGTCAGGATGTAACATCATCAGAGGGAAACAAGGTCGCAGCCTGTTGATCGATATTCTTTATGGTCTTTTCGCAACTTTCGGATTCCTGACGATCAAGGGATTTACAGAAGAGAGCTTTTCCATCACCCGGTGCATAAAAATCTTCCAGAACCGATAGCAGCCGATACCCGCAATGTTCGTAAAATGAACGGGTGACTTGATATTTTTCAGATTGCGATGTGTCGACATATATGCGCCTGCCGCCCTCTCCCTGAATAAGTCTTTCGGTTTCATCCAGTATTTTCCTTCCCAATCCTTTTTTTTGAAAATCCGGATGGACGGCTATCCAGTAAACATCATAGCTTGATGATGTGCATGGGATCGGCCCGTAGCAGGAATATCCGGTCAATCGGCCGTTTGATTCGTAAAACACAAAAGAATAACCGCTTGCCGGCCCCTTGGAAAGCCGTTCTTCAACCAGTTCGACAGCCACGTCAATTTCAGGGGGATGGAAAAAGCCGGTCGCTTTTACAAGCTTCCCTACTTTTTCAATATCCTGAAAACAGGGCTCATACCGGAACCCGGGTTGGGCTTTTTCCGGCTGTATGGATGCAGGACCTGTGGGAGATGGTTGCGCGGGGTCTTCACAAAATGGTAACCCTTTTTTTCTCCCGGCAAGGGCGTCATCGAGAATGCGGCTCACGCCACCGGAAAATGTCATGCCGGATCCGGCCAGGGCGGCAGCAAATCCAGCATCCGGTGAAAGGCATGGATTCGCATTGACTTCCAGGATCCATAAGTTGCCTTCCGGATCGACCCGAAAATCAACGCGCGCATAACCGCCCAGCCCAAAAAGATGCCAGCAGGCGATGGCTGTCTGTTTCAGGGAATCAATCAGGGACCTGTCTTCAGACAAAAAATCAAACTGTCTGGGTGTGTGGGAATATTCAAAAGAATTTTCATCCCATTTGGCATGATAACACACAATGCGCGGTTTGTTTTTTTGATAGCCTTCAAAGATGATTTCGGCAGGGGGCAATACCTGAGGACCGTCTGGTCCTGCGATTATCGAAATATTAAATTCCCGCCCATCAATAAATCTTTCCGCAAAGCAGATACCGCCTAATTTCGGAGCGCGCAAACGCATGCACTCTATCAGGTCGCTGGGCCTTTCCGGGTAAACCAGCTCATTTCCATATAACCCGAGAGACGCATGCTCCCAGACGGATTTGATAATCCACGGCGTCGTTTTTCCGTTTTCGGTCAGAACAGGCGCATATCGGAAATACAGATCCTCAGGACAAGGACCTATCCAGGCCGGTGTCGGCAATCCCGCTGCCCACATTTTCTGTTTTGCCATGACCTTGTTGGAAGTCATGTAGATCGATTCGGAAGGCGACCCGGTATAGGGAATGCCCATAATTTCCAGCAGGGAAGGGATGACGGAAATCAATCTCCCCTGTCCATCCAGGGATTCGACCAGGTTGAACACCAGATCCGGTCGGCATCGTTCGATGCCCAGCTTAAATTCCGTCAAATTCAATCCGCATGGCAGGACAATCACTTCATGGTGAAGCTCGCGAAGTCCTTCAGAAACCACCTTCACCTGGTTGATAACATCCTGCTCATCCGGCAGACTGTCGTCTGTTACCGCATTATGAACAATTGCTATACGCATTTTCGTATTTTTGATGTTGTATCCGGTACGGTTTTAACACGCATGGATGCAGATGAAAGTATTCGATGGATCAGCTGCAGATATGGAATGCCAAGATGGTTGCATAAAATAGGCAGGTCCGAGTGATGGGGGTGCAATCCTGCAAGCGGATTGACTTCCAAAAAATGAGGCGTCCCGTTTTCATCACAGCGTAAATCGACGCGGCCGCCATCGCGGCATCCAAGCGCTCTCCACGCTGCAAGCGCAACGGTTTCGGCTTCCAGGACTGTTGCATCTTTTTTGGAAGACACAAGAAGGTATTGGACGCAGATTTCACAATTTTCCTTGTTGGCGTATGAATAGACGCCTTTTTCCGCATTTTCAAGAAGCTTGACCTCAAGTGTTCCCAATACCTGGGCTTCCTGACCTGTCCCCAGAATTCCCACCGTGAATTCCCGGCCGGAGAGATATTTTTCTACCAGGACAGGTTGCCGATACCTGTCAATGAGTTCACCGCATGCTTCCGGGAGCCCGGAATGATCATGGAATATCGAGTTCTCTGTAATACCTTTTCCCGTTCCCTCTGCCACGGGTTTGATGAAAAAAGGCGGGTCAAACGAAATTCTTTCCGTATCTGCCGGGTGGTTCACAATGGCAAAAGCCGGTGTGGGGCAGCCATAATCTTTGACAACCTGTTTGGTAAACGCCTTATGCAACGAGAGGCTCATCACAAGGGGATCGGAAAATGTATAGGGAATTTCGTAAAGATCCAGGATGGCAGGGACCTGAGCTTCTCTGGCAAGACCGTGGAGTCCTTCTGCGATATTAAAAACAAGGTCCCACCGGTCACCTTGAACCAGCCGCTCCATCAATTGACGTGCGTTGCCGATTCGGTCTGTCTTCTGCCCCAGGGAATGAAGGGCATTTTCAATTGCGGTAATCGTATCATCTCTGTCAAATTCAGCGGTCTCGTCCTCGCTGTACCCCATTTTCAGATACTCAGACCGTAAATCGAATGTGAGTCCAATATTCATAATCTTTTTTCTCCAAGCGGATTTCGGAATAAAGCATGTGGTGCCATGCGGCAGCCTTCAGACTGTCAAGTCCTAAAGACTGCCGCACGGTTTCACCGGAATACAGTAATTCAACCGGACAGCCGCATGCCAGATCGGAAAAGATACCGGAGGAATTGAAATCAAACGGATACAAGCGTTTGATCTCCGTCATACAAGGCATCCTGATGAACAAGATTTTGAAACAACCGTATCA
>CAZOEW010000279.1:0-3259 GCA_964578935.1 uncultured Desulfobacterales bacterium
ATCCACCTGAACGTAGCCGACTTCGCCGTGGCGGTGGAGCGGGCCATGGACCGCCGGCTCGCCGGCCGCCCCGTGGTCATCGCCCGGGCGGGCGCGGAGCGGGCGGCCGTCTACGACATGAGCGAGGAGGCCTTTCGGGCCGGGGTCCGCAAGGGCATGACGCTCGCCCAGGCGGCACGCCGGTGCCGGGACGCCCGCATCCTGCCGCCGCACCTCGAACGCTACGAGCAGGCCATGCGGGCCCTGCTGCAGCGCGCCCTGCCCTGCTCCCCGCGCATCGAGGCCGGCGAGAACGACGGCCACCTCTTCATCGACGCGACCGGCACCGGCCGCCTGCTCGGGCCGGCCATGGATGTGGCCTGGCGCCTGCGCCGGGAGATCCGCACCCACCTCGGCCTCGCCCCGATCTGGTCGGTGGCCCCCAACAAGCTTACGGCCAAGGTGGCCACCCGCCTGGTCAAGCCCGAGGGCGAGTACATCGTCGCGGCGGGCGAGGAGCAGCCGTTTCTCGCCCCCCTGCGCCTGGAACTGATCCCGGGGATCGAACGGGACGACCTCTCCCGCCTGCGCGAGTTCAACCTGACGCGGGCCCGCGACGTCGCGGCCCTGCGCCCGGAAGAGCTGCGGGTGCCGTTTGGAAGCCGCGCCATGTTTCTCTACGAGACCGTGCGGGGCATCGACCCTTCCCCCGTGCTTGCGGCCGGGGAGAAACCGCCGGCCGTCGCCGCAAGCCACGTGTTCGCCACCGACACCAACGATACCGACACCCTGCTCGCAGCCCTCTACCAGCGGGTGGAGGAGGTCGGCAGCGAGCTGCGCCGGCGGCGGCGGGCAGCGCGGCGGGTGGCCGTCGTGCTGGACTACTCCGACGGCGCGCGCTGCATCCGCCAGGCCGCCGCCCGGCCCGCGACCGCCAACGACATCTCCCTGTTCGAGACCGCCCGCAAGGCCCTGTTCCTGGCCTGGGCCCGGCGGGTGCGGATCCGGCACCTGCGGCTCGTCTGCGACCGGCTGGTGTTCCCGCCGGCCCAGCTCGCGCTGTTCGGCGACGACCGGCAGCAGGCCGAAAAACACGACCGCCTCATCGGCGCCATGGACGCCGTCCGCCACCGCTTCGGAGGCAATGCGCTGCAGGTCGGACGAACCTTGGCGGCACAAGAAGAATTTTCATCGCAAAGGTGAAAAATGTGAGTATTCGCTGCAGACAGGCGCAAACATTTTTCTCCGCCGACATGGCGGAGGAAAACAGGCTCGCCCTCCGGACAGGTGAGATGAGCCGCGCCAGGCGAAGTGCCGGGGAGCTGCGAATGGTTTTTAATCGCGAAGCGATAGTATTTTTTAGCTCCGCAGGTCGCGGAGCTAAAAACCCATGATCCCTCTCGTCGTCCGCTCCCACTACTCCCTCATGTGGGGCACGGCCTCGCCCCGGCGGCTGTGCCGTGCGGCGCGGCAGTTGGGCTATGACCGCCTGGCGCTGACCGACACCGACAACCTCTACGGGCTGTGGCCGTTTTTGACGGCCTGCCGCGAGGAGGGCATCACCCCCATCATCGGGGCGGAGGTCACCGACCCCGGCCGCGGCCAGCGAGCCGTCTGCCTGGTCGAGACCGAAGAAGGCTACCGCAACCTCTGCCGACTGCTCACCCGTCGGCTGCTCCAGGCGGAAGCGTTCGATCTGCAGGCCGACCTCCCCGCCCGCGCCGCCGGCCTGACGGTGCTGACCACGCATCCCGGCCTGCTCCAAGCCTGGCATGCCGCCGGAGTTTTTGTGGTGGCGGCCATGCCGCGCCGACCGCTTCCATCCACCCACCCGCTGCGCACCGCCGCCCGTCGATTGGGAGCGCCGGCAGCCGCCACCCCCGGCAGCTTTTTTCTGCGACCGGACGACATGGCCGTTCACCGCATCCTGCGGGCGATCGCGCTCACCACGTGTCTCTCCCGCCTTGGGCCCGGGGATACCGCCCCGCCGGAGGCCTGGCTCGCCCCCCGGGAAGAGTACGCGCGGCGGTTCCTGCCCTGCCCGGAGGCGGTTTCTGCCACTGCCACAATCGCCGCGCGCCTCACCTTCACCGGCCCCAATTTTGGAACGGTGCTCCCGCCCCTTCCCGGGCTGGATGGGCTTGCTGCCGCCGACCGGTTGCGGGCGGAGGCCTATGCCGGCGCTCACCGCCGCTACGGGGACGAGCTTTCCGAAGCCGTGGTGGATCGCCTGGAGCGGGAACTCAAGATCATCGCGGCGATGGGCTTTGCCGCCTACTTTCTGATCGTGCGCGACATCGTGGCGTTGAGCCCGCGCACCTGCGGCCGCGGCTCGGGTGCGGCGTCGCTTGCCGCCTACTGCCTCGGCATCACCAACGTCTGCCCCCTCAAGCACAACCTCTACTTCGAACGCTTCCTCAACCCGGGCCGCACGGACCCGCCCGACATCGACGTGGACTTCGCCTGGGACGAGCGCGACGCCGTGCTCGCGGCCGTGCTCGCGCGCCACCACGGCCACACCGCCATGGTGGCAAACCACGTCCGCTTCCAACCGCGCATGGCGGTGCGCGAAGTCGCCAAGGTCTGCGGCCTGACCGCGGCCGAGATCGGCCGCGTCGCCAAACGCCTGCCCTGGTACTGGCGCGGCGAGGAGGCCGATGCCGATTTACTGGCCGAGTTGAAGAAGCAGCCCGAGCTGCAGACCGTGGAGTTCCCGCCGCCCTGGCCGGAGATCCTGGCACATGCCCAGCGGATCATCGGCACCCCGCGGTATCTCTCGGTGCATCCCGGCGGCATCGTCATCACCCCGCGGCCGATCGACGAATACGTGCCGGTGGAACACGCGCCGAAGGGGGTCCCGATCATCCAGTGGGAAAAGGACGCCGCCGAGGAGGCCGGCCTGGTCAAGATCGATATCCTGGGCAACCGCAGCCTGGGAGTAATCCGCGATGCCCTCGCCAACCTAAAGCGGAACGGGGCCGCCTTTGACGAGACCCGCTGGGAGCCCGAGGACGATCTCGCCACCCAGGCCTCCGTGGCCCAGGGCCGCACCATGGGATGCTTCTACATCGAAAGCCCGGCCATGCGCCTGCTGCAGCAGAAGTCCCGGGTGGGCGACTTCGAGCACCTCGTCATCCACAGCAGCATCATCCGGCCGGCCGCGAACGACTACATCCGCGAATACATCCGACGCCTGCACGGCGGGCCGTGGGAGCCCCTCCACCCGAGGCTTACCGACGTGCTGGAAGAAACCTTCGGCATCATGGTCTACCAGGAGGAC
>CAZOEW010000280.1:0-3242 GCA_964578935.1 uncultured Desulfobacterales bacterium
TTACAATGTCTGTTTCCGTAATGGTTCTTCTGTGAGACGTTAACCGAAAAATCGATTTTTCATTTTCATTAACTTCTATTGTAATTTTTGGTGCCATCGTGTTCTCCTGTTTAAAGCTGGTTCCGGTTTCTTTCATTATATTCATCACTGCCGGTCCCCGGATTTCATTGGAATCAATCCTGGCACGCCTCCTTCATAACACTTTACGGGCATGGAGTTGAACATGGCCGCAAAGCACTTGTTGCAGGAAACACAGGACGCTTCTACGGCCTTTTTTTCTTTAAATCGTTTTACCAGAAATGGTTCCCGGATAAAGGGCCGGGACATGGAAATCAGATCCGCATCTCCAGTTTCAACGATTTCCTCCATCTGGGATAATTTTCGCAACCCGCCCACCAGGATCAGCCGCGTGTCACCGATATGCGGCTTGATCCTTCGAGCTGGTTCGAGATTATAGGCATCCTGGAATGCATTGCCTTTCTTTTGAAACTTGAGTTTCACCTTTGCCAGGGGCCGCATCCACAGCGGAAGTGCTGCCGCCATTTCGGCAACCGGAATATCTCCCCGAATGGAATGAAAGGTATAATATGTCCCGCAGCTTGTTTCCACGGCACCCACGCCCAGTTTGGCCATCCGGGTTGCATAGACTGCCGCAAGGTCCGGTGTAACGCCTTTAAGCGGTGTATAATCAACCGCGTTCATTTTTACCAGAATTGGTTTGTCATCCGGCAGGTTGCTTTTAATCTGCTTGATGATTTCCTCAATAAACCGGAATCGGTTTTCATCTGATCCGCCCCATTGATCTTTCCGCTTGTTGAAAAACGGCGATAAAAATTCACTGATCAGATACCCGTGGGCAGCGTGCAGCTGAACCGCATCCGCGCCTGCTTCAATTGCCCGGACCGCTGCAACTGCAAATGCCTCGATGGTTTCTTCAATCATTTCTTCATTCATTTGCCGGGGCTTGTTCAAGGTTACCGGATCTCTTCCTTGCCCGCTCGGTGCGAGGGGCCGGGTGCCGATCACTTTTCTGGATACCTGACGGCCCCCATGAGTGATCTGAAACGCGATTTTCCCGCCGTTTTCATGAACGGTCTCTGTCAGGCGTTTCAGTCCAGGTATCATATCATCCGAATGGATGCCTATCTGTCCATAATGTGCTTTTCCAAGTGGATGCACATACATATGTCCCGGAATGATCAGACCGACCTCGCCTTTTGCAAGGTTTTTATACCTTCTGATATGATCATCGGTGATACGGCTATCCTTGTCCGCCATGGCTTCATGGGTGGCGGAATGAACAAATCGATTCTTGATTTCCATTTTACCAATGGTAACAGGCTCAAACATCCGGGACATATGATACCTCCCATTGATCAATTAAACTGTTTTCGCAAATCCTTTTTTAGAATCTTTCCGGTCGGCGTTCTGGGGATCGCGTCTGTAATGACAACTTTTTTGGGAATCTTGTACCGGCCGATCTTCCCCTGACACCACTCGATAAGCTCTTCTTCTGTAAGCTCTTCCCCGGGTTTGACGACGATGATTGCCTTGACCGCTTCTCCCCACTTTTCATGCGGGTAACCGATAACAGCCACGTCAGCAACCTTGGAATTTCCAAGGAGGGCGTCCTCGATCTCCGCAGGATAGATGTTTTCGCCACCTGAAATGATCATATCCTTCTTCCGGTCCATAATATAATAGAATCCATCCTTATCCTTTCTGGCGATATCACCGGAATGCAGCCACCCGTCAACAATGGTCTCGGCAGTCGCTTCAGGCCGGTTCCAGTATCCTTTCATCACAACCGGACCACGCATCAGAATCTCGCCCATGACATCAGAGCCCACGTCATTTTTTTTGTCGTCAACAATACGGATGTCCGTATGAAAAAATGGCCGCCCGCACGATCCGGCTTTTTTAATGGCATTGTCACTGTCAAGCACCGTTCCGGTGCAGCACTCCGTCATACCATAAAGCTGGCGTACGGAAATACCGGCCTCATTATATTCCTTGATCAGGGTGACCGGTACAGGGGCGGCATAAACCAGAATGACTTTTACTGAATCCCAGTCATATTTTTCAAAATTCGGAACCAGTTTCAAAAAATCCAGAAGCGCCGGCACGGATCCAAAAGCAGTCACTTTTTCCTCCTCGATGAGTTCAAGAAATCGCTGAGGATCAAGGGTTTTGAGAAGAACCGTCCGCAGTCCCCGGTGTATATACATGGGAACTCCTCCGAGTGCGCCTACATGAAAGAGTGGAAGGGCAACCATGATCGTATCGCCTGCCCCCATCAGTGTTGCGGCACCGTTGACAGACGCCCAGAAAAAATTCAGGTGGGTCAGTTCAGCGCCCTTGGGCCGTCCGGTTGTGCCGGATGTATAAAGGATCGTCAGCGTATCGTCATCACCCCCGGTTATCTCCGGTTCTTCTTTTGCAGCTTCATCAATCAAGGTTTTATAAGAGATCGCCCATTCCGGCGGATCATTTGAAATGGCAATATAATTCTTTACCGGCAGATCCTTTCTGATGGAATCCATAATTTCAGCATACTCCTGCCCGAAAACCATCACTTTGGGCTCACAGTCGGAAAGAATAAACTGCATTTCCGGCCCGGCAAGCCTGTAATTGATGGGTACCAGGATTGCACCAATCTTCCCCAGGCCAAAAAGTACGTCATAATATTCCGGCTCGTTAAAGGCCAGCATGCTGACCCGGTCCCCATGGCCGACACCCAACTTCATCATGGCATTGGCCAGTCGATTGGCTCGTTCGTTCATTTCAAGAAAAGTCATACGAATATCCTCGCATACCAGCGCTTCCCTTTCCGGAGTGATTCGCGCCCTTTTCGTCAGCAACTCTCCAACATTAACTTTCATACCATTTTCCTCCTCTTGAATTCGCTCTGAGTTTTATGCCGATATCGCTGTTTTGAGTGCAACCGCTCTATGCCATGCCATATTTCAGAACGGGTGTCAAAGTTATGTTCCGATTCAATGCCGTGCAATGCATCACCACGTGTAACGATCGGAAGATAACTTCCGATACCGCAATTAAGGATTGTCGCATCCGCGAAAATATGGCATACGTATAGCGGTGTTTCGCTTATCGTTCCAGATGAATACAAACGGCAGATTACCGCATGAACAGAAACGATGAAAGAGGAGACCCCCATGTTTTTCTCTTTGATTCAAAACAGGAGAAGCATCCGAAAATTTACAAAACAGCCTGTTGAAAAA
>CAZOEW010000281.1:0-3239 GCA_964578935.1 uncultured Desulfobacterales bacterium
AGAACTTGCCTTTCGCGCTCTGTTAAATCCAAACCTTGTGCTGATGGCTGATTGGCAGTGCGGACAAGAACCTGGGTTGCCTCGGGAGAGAGTGTTGCCTGGCCTTCGTGAGCGGAACGGATTGCCTGGGCAAGTTCATCGGCAGTTATTGTTTTGATCAGGTAACCAATGGCACCAGCATCCAGAGCACCCTTGATTAAGTTGTTTTCTTTGAAACTGGTAAGTGCAAGGAACTTGATATTGGGGTGTTTTTGGTGAATGGCACGAATAGCAGAAACTCCATCCATTTCAGGCAAAACCAGATCCATCAAGACCACATCCGGGATAATTTCATCACAAAGTTGGATAGCAGATTCACCAGAATCAGCTTCACCCGCCAGTACCAAATCTGAAAAAATTTTCAGGAATGTTGCTAATCCCCGGCGAACCATCGTGTGATCATCGACGATCAGTACTCGAATAGATTTTAATGGAGGATTTGTCATGTCAATTCTCCATTTTTTGAATAAGTCCAGCTGAGTGTCAGCTCTGTCCCTGCTCCCGGTTGGCTTTTGATAGATAAATTTGCCCTTACAGATTCTGCATGTTCTTTCATCATTGTCAGGCCATAGTGACCAGATGTTTTGGATATATGATCCTCATATGAAAAACCTTTACCATCGTCATGAACATTTAACTCAATTTTCGTTCCATTCTGGTGAAGAAGAATTTCAACATTTTTAGCTTTTGCATGTTTTGCAACATTAAACAACGCTTCCTGACAAATTCTATAGAAAACTACCTGTACTTCGGAAGGAAGAATAATGTCCTTCAATGCGGTCACTTTGACCGGAATATTGGTCCGGCCAGTAAATGCATTCCCTAATAAAGTCAATAAATCTTTCAAGTCAGAATCAATCAAAGTCGAAGGTCGCAATTCAGCGAGAAGGGAGCGCATCTCAGCCTGTGCCCCACGAGTGAGATGAAGCAAATCTTTGATCGATTCACGTGCTTCTTCCGGATCTTGTTCCCATAAGCGCGGAAGAACCTCGGCAATTAAACCAGCAGAAAACAGTGATTGGTTAACTGCATCGTGAAGATTGCGAGCCAAACGTTGACGTTCTTCAAATATTGCAAGTTTTTTTGCTTGATCATACAACTCCATATTAGCCATGGTGATCGCAGCCTGGTTGGCTGCACTGAGCGCTAAATCAGCATGATGTAAAGTGAAAAAATTTTCCTCTTTATTTCCCATTCCCAAACCACCAATGATACGATTTTTGACTGCCAATGGTATCCACATCCAGGATTTCATGCCTATGAGCAATTGGGCAGCCCCATCATCTAAAAGTGACCGTAAAAATTGCGCCTGAGGATCATCTGCCAAAATATCAGCAATAATGATGGGACGATGCCCATTGAATAAAAAGGATAGGGTTTCTGTACCCTTCACATGGACTTTAACTGGATTCAATTTCTCAAATTTCGGGTCACCACGCATAGCCAATGTAACCAGGGAGGAGTTTACCAACATGAATAACCCGGCATGATCATAATCGATGATCTCATGGATTTGGTCAAGAATCAGACCGGGATTGAATTCCAATGTAGATGCCAGGGTCTGTGATATCTCTAAAAGCTTGGATTGTTCCAGGTGACTTAATTCAAGAATGTGTTCCCGGATGATATTCTCTTCCAAAATCTGGTTGGTGATATCACGTAAGATACTGAGCATACATTCTTTGTTGTTATATGTGTATGGTACACCATGCCATTCCACAAAAAAAGCATTTTTATCTCGACTTCGATGTTTCAATCTCGATTTGAATTCATGCCTCGATTTTAAATATTCAATTTTTTCATTGAATAATTTTTGGCTTCCTGAATCAATTATGGATGTTAATGGTTGTCCAATGAATTCTTGACTCGTGTAGCCATGCATCTTGCAAGCAGCCTGATTTGCTTCCAATATCAAACCAGTTTTTAATTCCGAAATGATAAAACCATCAGGTGCGGAATCGTATATGCCCCGTAATTCACTTTCGGGCGATTTATCTAAAGGAGGATAAAGGTTTTTCTTCAATTTTTTTTATCTCCTAGTTATATAAAAGATGGTAGTAATAACCCTCAATTCTTAGACATCTCACAAATATTATTTTATCACCACAATAAAACAGAGTAAACAGTTTTTTAATGAGAAAATATCTCCAAAAACCCTCGAACAATCCCAGTTTAATGAGATGATCCAGAAATTGATGATCACCATTTTGCCATTATTATAAAGAAAGGCAAAATACTTTGTCTGAATCCTTTCAATTCTGCAAATTATTGAGTTTTAATAAATACCAATTATGTGGATTTGAATAGACAATTAAAAACAATTTAAAAAAACGTGTTAGAATACTGTGTTTTTTAGAATCGAAAAGGTAAACCCGGTGAAAACCGGGGGCGCAAAGCCATGGACCTAAAGTCGAAAGATAATGGTTGCCAGGTTTCCGAAATCACAAAGCTAGATAAAGCTCCGTGTTGCGGACCTGGATTATCAGGTTCGCTATTTTTTTTGTGTGTTTAGCGAAAACAGAGATTAACGATGGCAACTTCTCGATGAGAAAGAACCAATTTTGGCTTTTGGACAACTTACAACACGAAAGGAAAAATGATGAAAAAGTATAAATTCTCTCTGGTGATTTTCATAATCATCAGCATGCTTCTTATTCCTTCTGGAAACGCATTGGCAATGAATGAGACGATTGACTTGAACATGGATCAAAACCCAACATCAACGGTCCTAAGCCAGACACTTGAATCTATCCAAAGTGATCCTGACAATACCGAAACAGACAGTCTTGCATTGGGAAATGTGGTATATCTTCCATTAATAAGCAGTAGTACACCAACTTCCCAAACACCAACAATCCAAATACCATCACCCCAAACACCATCACCCCAAACACCATCACCCGATTTTTATGTATCACCTTCGGGCAACGACTCAAACCCAGGAACTATGGCAAAACCCTGGCGAACAATCAAAAAAGCCACGGATACATTGGTCGCAGGCGATACTGTCAAGATCTTACCTGGTATTTACTATGAAAAGCTCACGCCAAAGAACTCAGGAACTACAGACGCCTACATTTTCTATACCGCCGACCCTGGAACTGTAACTTTGGATGGGTCGGGTGTGTCGATGTCTACCGATTCGAAAGGAGATGGGTTGGTACAGATACTGGGAAACAAGTATGTTAAAGTAGAGAACC
>CAZOEW010000282.1:0-3186 GCA_964578935.1 uncultured Desulfobacterales bacterium
TGAGGTCGCCGCCGGTCATGTCGTTCACCTTCTTGGCGTAGTCGAGGGCGTACTCATGGAAAATGTCCTTGGTCGGCCAGGTGCTCTGCCAGCGCATCGTGATCGGCCCCTGCGCCTTGGCGACCATGGGGAATCCCAGCGCCGCCGCTCCGGCCGCTGCGGCCGTGAGAAAATTTCGGCGACTGACGCCCTTCTGTGAACCGTCCTTGCCTTCCTTTTTCTTTGAACTGACTTTCTTTTCGTCCATAGACTCCCTCCTGAGTGGTTTTCGCGGGCTAAAACAAGTTATTCCCGCGTGTTAGGGTACGTTTCGCCACTACGATTCCATAACTCAGCAGCACTACTTCGCACGCTTTTTGCCCTAAAAACCGGGAACCCTTGGGCCGCGGGGAACTCGGGTGAAAAGAATCTTGAGAGATGCAACGCAACCGGATTGTTTATCTACATTGTGAAATTATAAAAATCAATAGGAATTTGATTGCCATTCAGTAAAAAAAACCGACGACTACGACATTTCATATACTGGAATGTGTGAAAGTGAAAAACCTGACCCGGTGTGGGCTTGCGGAAGGGGGTTGACCATGGTTCCCATCACCGTATAATATCCAAAACGGAATACGTGAAACGCTGTTTTTCGGAGTACGGCCTGCGGACCGACTCCTCGGGTGAGTTTGCCGCACTGTATCGGACGTGCCACGAAATAGAGCCTGTGAAGCGGCTTCCCGACGTAGCGACCTGGCTGTAAAATTGCAGAATTTGTGATACAAATCTGCATGGAAGAAGTATCCGATGTTTTTTGAGAGCAACGCAGGAGAAAGAGAAGCGGAATCAACCTGATTTGAACCCAAAAAGGAGACTGTCATGGGTTTCGAACTCGGACCCCGAAGAGGCGTGTACATCGACATCGCAAGGGAAAAGAAAGAGAAGCAGACGGCGGATGCAGCCATAACCCATCTTGAACAGTTTGACCTGATGTACCGGTCCCTGTGCGCCATGCTGTACAATTACGTTCCGATGTCCGGGCATCCCGGTGGGTCGATATCCTCCGGACGCTTTGTGTCCGGGATCGTTTTCAACCGCCTGGACTATGACGTCGCCAATCCCGATCGCGAGGATGCCGACATCCTATCGTATGCCGCGGGCCATAAGACCCTCGGCCTATACGCCATGTGGGCCCTGCGCAACGAGGTGATGCGCATCGGCTGCCCCGAACTTCTCCCCAAGGACGAAAAGCACCAGCTCCGCCTGGAAGACCTGCTCGGTTTCCGGCGGAATCCCCTGACGAAAACACCGCTCTTCTTGAAATACCGGGCCAAGCCCCTCGACGGCCATCCGACCCCGGCCACTCCGTTTCTGCGCCTGTCCACCGGCGCGTCAGGGGTCGGTGTGGCTGCCTCGCTGGGGCTGGCCCTCGGCGCCATGGATTATTACGGCAGCGGTGCGCCGCGCGTGCATATCGTCGAGGGGGAGGGTGGGATGACCCCCGGGCGGGTCGGCGAAGCCATGGCCGCCGCCGGCACGGCCTGCCTGAAAAATGCGATTCTGCACGTGGACTGGAATCAAGCTTCGATCGATTCCAACCGGGTCTGCCGCGACGGGGAGGCGCCCGGCGAATACGTCCAGTGGAACCCGATTGAATTTGCGCTGCTGAACGACTGGAATGCCATCCTGGTCCCGGACGGCATGGATTTCGACCAGATCGCCGCGGCCCAGCGATGCGCTCTCAGCCTGCCGAACGATCAGCCGACGGCCATCGTCTACCTCACCCGCAAGGGCTGGCAGTACGGGGTCACGGGCAAGGCATCCCACGGCGCCGGCCACGGTTTGTGCGCGGATGGGTTTTTCCAGGCCCTCACGCCGTTTGTCGACCCGACTGCCGCGGTGCTGCCCCGCTGCGAAAGCGCCAACCAGCGCTGCCAGGCCGGCAAAGAACCGGAAGTCCTCGAGGAATGCTTCTGGGAAGCATTGAAAGTGGTCCGCGGCGCCTTGGAAAAAAACCCTCCGATGGTGGAAGCGCTGGCGCAGAAACTGCGCCAGGCGCGACAGCGCCTGGACAGCCACACCCGCAAACCCCGGGCGCAAGGCCCGGATGTTCAGGCCGTGTTCGATCTGGCGGTAAAAACAAAAGGACGCATCCCGGCCGAATTGACGTTGGTGCCCGGCCGGACGGCAACCCTGAGAGGCGAATTGGGCCGGGCCCTTCAGTACTACAATCGCGCGAGCCGGGGCGCCGTTCTGACGGCATCCGCCGACCTGTATGCCTCCACGAGCGTCAACACGATCGGGCAGGGATTCGCGGAGGGCTGGTACAACGCCGCCACGAACCCGGGCTCACGGATGCTTGCAACCGGCGGGATCTGCGAGGACGCCATGTGCGGCATCCTGGCCGGTCTTTCCACCTACGGCCGCCATCTGGGGGTCGGATCCTCCTATGGGGCTTTCATCGCAGCCCTCGGACACGTTACCGCCCGCTTGCACGCCATCGGCAATCAGGCCCGCCAGGCCATCGTTCCGGGGCCCTACGCCCCCTTCATCCTGATTTGCGCCCATATGGGGGTCAAAACCGGCGAAGATGGCCCGACGCATGCCGATCCCCAGGCGCTGCAGCTTCTCCAGGGAAATTTCCCCCTCGGCACAATGATTACGCTCACCCCCTGGGACCCCCAGGAGATCTGGCCGCTCCTGTCCGCGGCCCTGGCGAAACGCCCGGCGGTGATCGCACCGTTTGTGACCCGGCCCTCGGAAAGGGTGATCGATCGGCAGGCGTTGGGGCTGCCACCGGCCACGGACGCGGTGACGGGCGTTTATCGCCTGTGCCGGGCGGAAGGAAAAAGGGACGGCACGCTGGTGCTCCAGGGCAGTGACGTCGGCTACGCGTTTGTCGAGCAGACCCTGCCGCTCCTGCGAAAAAAAGGGATCAATCTGGATGTCTTCTATGTGGCCGGTGCCGAGCTCTTCGATCTCCTGCCGGCTGCAGCGAAAGATGCGATTTATCCGGAGAGCGCCGCGCAGGAGGCGATGGGGATCACCGGATTCACGCTTCCCACCATGGAGCGCTGGATTTGCTCGAGGCGCGGCCGGATGCTGACGCTGCATCCTTTCCGGAAAGGGCGCTACCTGGGCAGCGGCTCGGCCGAAAAGGTGCTGGAAGAGGCCGGACTGGACGGGGAAAACCAGTTCAAAGCC
>CAZOEW010000283.1:0-3159 GCA_964578935.1 uncultured Desulfobacterales bacterium
AATCGTTGCATTTATCTTATTAGGAAAGATGCTGGAAGAAAAAGCTAAAGGCAATACTTCTTCTGCTATAAAAAAATTGATGGGTTTGCAGCCCAAAACGATAACCGTAATTCACCCTGGCGGTCACGAAATGGAAATGCCGATAGAAAATGTAAATGCTGGTGAAATCATACTTGTAAAACCGGGTGAAAAAATAGCGGTGGATGGAATCGTTACAAACGGCAGTTCTTATGTGGACGAGAGTATGCTAAGCGGTGAACCTGTTCCTGTATTAAAAAATGAAGGTGAAAAAGTATTTGCAGGGACGATCAATCAAAAAGGCAGTTTTCAGTTTCGTGCCGAGCAGGTGGGTAGCGAGACCATGCTTGCACAAATTATTCGCATGGTCCAGGAAGCACAGGGCAGCAAAGCCCCAGTCCAGAAATTGGTGGACAAGATTGCCGGAATATTTGTGCCCGTAGTGATTATAATTGCTATTCTTTCTTTTGCAGCATGGTGGCTATTGGGTGATGAAAATGGTTTTACACAAGGATTATTGGCATTAGTGACCGTGTTGGTGATTGCCTGTCCTTGTGCCCTTGGCTTGGCAACACCTACTGCAATCATGGTTGGCGTTGGTAAAGGAGCCGAAAATGGAATACTTATTAAGGATGCAGAGAGTTTGGAACTGGCAAAAAATATAAACGCCATAGTCCTTGACAAAACAGGAACAATCACTGAAGGTAAACCGGTGGTAACTGATGTCGAATGGTTGGATAATAATGATTCGGCAAAACAAATTTTATACAGCATTGAAAAACAATCCGAACATCCATTAGCTGATGCTGTGGTGAATCATTTTGATAAACTTACGCCAATTAGTATTTCGGATTTTCAAAGTATTACCGGAAAAGGGGCAAAAGCAATTGTATCTGGCCAGAACTATTTTGTTGGAAACAAAAAATTATTACTTGAAAACCATATTGAAATTTCAGAGCGATTATTGTTGAAAGCAAAATCCTGGAGTGATGCTTCTAATACTGTCATATGGTTTGCAGACAACGTTAATGCCCTGGCAGTATTGGCTATATCAGATAAAATAAAATCAACCTCTGTTGAAGCCGTCGAGCATCTGCAACAATTGGGAATAGAGGTTTACATGCTAACCGGAGATCAGGAAGCAACTGCTAAAGCTATTGCAGAACAAACAGGAATTGTACATTTTAAGGCCGATATGCTGCCACAGCAAAAAGCAGATTTTATTAAAAACCTTCAGGAAAACGGAAAAACCGTTGCCATGGTGGGTGATGGCATAAACGACAGCACTGCATTGGCGCAGGCTGATGTGAGTATTGCGATGGGCAAAGGAAGTGACATTGCCATGGATGTGGCAAAAATGACCATCATCTCATCCGACCTGAACAAAATCCCTAAAGCAATTGCGCTTTCCAAACATACAGTTGTTACCATTCGTCAGAATTTATTCTGGGCATTCATTTACAATATTATCGGTATTCCAATCGCGGCAGGCATATTGTTTCCGTTCACAGGCTTCTTGCTTAACCCCATGATTGCCGGTGCAGCCATGGCCCTCAGCAGTGTGAGTGTGGTAAGTAACAGTCTGAGGCTGAAGTGGAAAAAAGTTTAACACTTAAACAAATCCCTTTTAATTACCGCTGTGATGCAGGGGCATAGGGCGTAGGGCTTAGGGCTAAGAATATGTGAATTATGCAACATTTTTCAATAATTATGTAACATCGGATTTATAAAATAATTCTTCCTTTATAAAAATTTGATTTATTCAAAAATTATATGAATATCATATTTACTGGTCATTACCACCGCTGTACGAACAATGATTATATGACAATGAATGAAAAAGGCAGAACATAAAACTTTCAATAAAGATCTTCCTAAGTCTCCAACAGGAATTCAGGGGCTTGATGAAATAACTGCCGGTGGATTGCCTAAAGGCAGACCGACATTGGTCTGTGGTGCAGCGGGCTGCGGAAAAACACTTTTTGGCATGGAGTTTCTGGTACGTGGCGCAACTCAGTTTAACGAACCTGGCGTATTCATGTCATTCGAAGAAACCAATGAGGAATTAACCATAAATGTAGCTTCACTGGGTTTTGACCTGGCAGATCTTGTTAAAAATAAGAAAATTGTACTCGATCATGTTCATCTTGAACGCAGTGAAATAGAAGAAACCGGTGAATACGACCTGGAAGGATTATTTATACGCCTGGGTCATGCCATTGATTCGATAGGGGCAAAGCGTGTTGTGTTAGATACGATAGAATCATTGTTTGCGGGATTGCCGAACCAGTTGATCCTTCGTGCTGAACTTCGCAGGTTATTCCGCTGGTTGAAAACAAAAGGTGTAACTTGTATTATTACAGGCGAGCGCGGAGAAGAAACCCTTACAAGGCAGGGACTGGAAGAATATGTCTCAGACTGTGTTATTTTGCTCGATCATCGGGTAAATGAACAGACTTCTATACGCCGGTTACGGGTGGTAAAGTATCGTGGCTCAATTCATGGCACGAATGAGTATCCATTTCTGATCGATGAGAATGGTTTTTCGGTGTTACCTGTTACTTCCCTGGGATTAAATCATATTGTATCAAATGAAAGAATCTCAAGTGGAATAGTTGAACTTGATGAAATGCTTGAAGGAAAGGGTTTTTACCGTGGAAGCACAGTTCTCGTTTCCGGAACTGCAGGAGTAGGAAAAACCAGTATTGCAGCCCACTTTGCAGAAGCGGCATGTAAACGGGGTGAGCGCGTTTTGTATTTCTGTTTCGAAGAGTCTCCCAACCAGTTAATGCGTAATATGCTTTCAATAGGCATAAAATTGGAGCCATGGGTAAAAAAGGGACTCTTACAATTCCAGGCAACACGGCCAACATTTTATGGCCTGGAAATGCATTTGGCTGTAACTCACAAAACTGTTAATGAATTCAAACCTCATATTGTTATTCTTGATCCGATAAATACTTTCGTCATTGGGGATAAAGAATTCGAGGTAAAAATGATGTTAATGCGTATCGTTGATTTTCTCAAAGCAAATCAGATTACAGCATTGTTCACAAGCCTTACTTCATCTGCATATTCAATAGAAAGTTCGGATGTCGGAATATCATCATTGATAGATACCTGGTTATTACTTCGTGATAT
>CAZOEW010000284.1:0-3140 GCA_964578935.1 uncultured Desulfobacterales bacterium
ATTGGATTATCCATGCTTTCCACGATGAGCCAAGGGATCTTTATTTCTATCGGTTGATTGACCGGGCCATCAAGGCTTTTGCCATGTCTTACGCCCGTTTTGAGACAAGATCGGTCTATCATGGGAATTTCGGTAACCGAAGCGGGGCATTTATTCAGCGAGCTATCTTTGATTCCCCTTTTGTGCAGAAAAAATTCGCTTTTGGCTGCTTCCTGCGGATGACTCCCGCGGGAATTACGGGGGTTGATGCCGACAACGATCTCTATCGTCTTGGAAAAAACATGACCGTCGACCTTCTCAGAGACTATGGAAAGATTCTTCAGCTGTTCTCAAAAATCGAATCCTGCGTTGCCATTCTGGATGGCGGCAGATACGCTTATTATCTGCATGCCGGCGGCATTGTTTTCGGGGCTCTTGAAAATGCGGAATACGATGCGTTTGATCTTTCCAAGCCGGCCGCCCTGGCCTATTACGACCTTCTCGGCAAGCTGTCGCGCGGTGAAACAGAAGCAATGGATAACATCATGTTCGTCAATCCCGGACTCAAAGCGGTCGTCATCAACCAGGCCTGGCCCGGTATCCCCATGTCCGATCTGCCCATGTTTATCCCGACAATCGTTGTTGGTGAAAAACAGGCTGATATGTGGCGCAGGGATGCCGCGAATCCATCGCTGATGGATCTGGCGCAGCAGTCGGAGACTCTCGAGGAGGCAGTGGCGTTAGCAGAACAGCTTGCCGGAACGGACAAAATATTGGTCTTTGACGGAAGCTTCGGCTATATCAATTTAAGCGCCTCACTGGCGGAAGAGCTGCTTCGGAAGGCACCCGAAGTCAATCAGAAAGTTAATGAGGAATTGCTGCCCTTATGGCTGAGACAGAGGGGAATCGATCCTGACATGGCAACGAGGGGTTAATACCAGCCTCTGTTTTTGATCCGGGGACTCTCGGCATACGAGGAGTTCATGAAAGACATCAGAGATAAAATTTTCAGCACCATTTCGGAAAAAATCGTGACCGCAGTCATTATTGCAGATGAAGCAGGTATCCTTTCCGGGATTGCGGCCGCAGGGGAGGAAGCAAGCCGGATCGGGCTGAAAATTTCCGATACGCTTGATGAGGGTTGCCGTATTCAGCAAGGACAAGTGATCATCCGGTTTGCGGGAAACCCGAAACAAATCGCGAAGGCTGAAGAAACGGTGCTGGGGCACCTGACCAAGACATCCGGGATTGCCACTTCTGCAAATCTCTTTTTTCAGAAAGCAGGAAATCGGATAAAAATTGTAAGCGGGGCCTGGAAGAAAATGCCTGTTTCAATCAAAGAGAGCATTCGCCTTGCTGTTCTAACCGGAGGTGCCTCTTGCCGTATCACGGAAAAGCCCTTCATCTATCTGGATAAAAACTATATCCGAATGCTCGGGGGGATTAAACCATGTCTCGGAACGGCAACGGGATTGAACGGCCATTTGCGCGTCCTGCAGTTGAAAGGCCATTATCAGGATATTGACATAGAGGCATGTGAAGCGGCTGAAAACGGGGCAGACATCATCTTTATCGACACCGGACGGATCAGTGACATTCAAAAGGTCACCGCAAGACTCCATGAGAGAGGGAAACGTTCGAAAGTGGTTGTTGCATTTGCCGGGGGGGTATCTCTCAAAGACATACACCGGTTAAAAACAATGGACATGGATGTCGTGGATGTCGGAAGAGCTATCGTAGATGCCCCCCTGCTCGACATGAGGCTGGAAGTGGAGAAATTAGAGAATGTCATTGCATAACCTGTTGGAAAAGACCGAACTTCGAATCAATGGGATCAAGCTGAAAAATGCGAACTTAAATGATATCGCGAAAGCTGTTGCTGACTCTCTTGGGTTGATTTCAACTGATGTGCTCGTGACCGATTATCAGCAAAACGTTTTAACGGTCGATCTGTTACAAAAACATATTGATGCTCAGCGTATTGTTGGGAAAAAAGAGCCGTTGCTCCAAAACATCTCTTTCGTCAAAGGTGTTCGGCTCATGCCCGAAGCTTCGGTGGAGTCAAACGGCATGCTCGGCTGGATTGCACTGGAAGAAAAAGAGGCAAGAGCCGCATTGCTGAGATCGGAGAAGATCGCCTGGGAAATCCAACAAAAAATCTCTAAACGCGCAATCATCTTCTCTACCGGACAGGAGATTGCCGGTGGCCAGGTGAAAGACACCAATACGCCGATGATTTCCGAACGGCTTGAAAAAGAAGGGTATAAAGTAACCTGCGGGCCGACCCTGAAAGACGATGCCGTCTTCATCGCCGCCCGGCTATATCAGGCTGCCGAATCCGAAGGATATGGATTGATAATCACAACCGGAGGCGTTGGAGCCGAAGGCAAGGATCATACGGTCGAGGCTGTCATCCGGTTGGACCCTGATGCTGCCACTCCCTATATCTGCAAGTTTGAAAAAGGAACCGGAAGGCATGTGAAAGACGGCGTAAAAATTGCGGTGGGATGGGTAGCGGGCGCACGAATTGTTGCACTGCCCGGCCCCAATGATGAGGTTTCCATAAGCCTGGATGTGCTTATGAAGGGATTGAATCAGAATCTCCCCAAAAATGCTTTGGCTGAAGAACTCGCAAAGAGATTGCGGGAAAAGTTGAGGGGAAAACAAAGCATATCGCGTCATGAATGATAAAACCCACGGGTTTTGCCACGGAAGTGTGGGAGCGGTTATGGGATAAAAATGCCTGAAGGCAATTGCCGTCCGGGGAACCTGAGAGCTTCCGGTATTGATATAGATCAAAATAAAAATTTCCCCCAGAAATGACCATAAATTTGAACTGGCTATAGGTAGTGCGAACTGGAAAATATCAAAGATTTTCAGCCTTATGAATTTACTGAGATCGGAAAATCATGAGCAAGTCTTGATTTAGCTTTAACAGTACAGTAGAGATTATTATTAAAGAACTTGATATGTTGTCTGCAGTATACATAATTCGGTTAAGTATTTTCTACTAAATTTTTCAGTCTTTACTTTTGAAACAAATAATGCTTACATTACAAATAGTAATACAGTTAAAAAGCAGTAACCACCAATGATTAATCTTAAATATTCAACCATTGTTAAATAAAAAGGGAATTAAACCAAGGGTGGATTAGTCTAAA
>CAZOEW010000285.1:0-3137 GCA_964578935.1 uncultured Desulfobacterales bacterium
CGAGCTGGCGCTTGAACTCAGCCCTGAAGAAGACTCTTACAGTCACGCCATGGCAGCCGTGACCCTAGGGATGGCTTACTTGTCGCGCGGCGATCTGGATCGAGCCCAAAGGGCATTATCTGTTTGGATGAACTATTGTCAGAAGGTGGGCAACATCATTTTTGCCGTTGCCACCGGCGCCTACCTGGCAGAAATCATCGCTACCCAGGGACGCCTGCGCGAAGCAGAAAGCACCTACAAGCGGTCAATTCAGCTTGCCTCAACGCATGACCAAGTACGCCGTGTAACTGCCAATTTATATTTGGGGTTGGGTCTGCTGTATCACGAGCAGGGCGATCAGCAATCAGCCGCCCAGCACCTGCACAAAAGCGGGGAATTGGGTGAGCAGGCTTTAATTGACTGGCCCTACCGCTGGCGATTGGCCCAAGCCCGAATGAAAGAGGCCGAGGGAGATCTGGAGACGGTACTTGACCTTTTGAATGAGGCCAAGAGCCTGTATGTCAGGAATACCATGCCAGATTTATATCCCATCGATGCGTTGAAGGCGAGGGTGTATCTCCGGCAGGGCCGTTTGAGCGAAGCCCTGGCTTGGGTGCGTGAGCGCGGCTTGTCTGTGGATGACGATCTCAGCTACCTGGGCGAGTTCGAACATATCACACTGGCACGGATACTCGTCGCCCCGCATCAAAACGACCTGCTAGCTGGTTCCATTCATCAGGCATTCTCTTTGCTGGAGCGCCTCCTGCAAGCGGCAGAAGCAGGCGGAAGGATGGGCAGCGTGATCGAAATCCTGGTGTTGCAAGCGCTCGCATTCCAGGCACAGGGCAATGTCTCCCAGGCTCTCGCGTCGCTGGAGCGTGCTTTGGCATTGGCTGAGCCGGAGGGCTATGTCCGCATCTTTGTGGATGAAGGCGAAGCGATGCGATTATTGATTTTGGATTTCAGATTTTCGATTGAAAAACAAGCGCCCCAAGATGCCCATCCTCTATGCAGGTATGTGGAGCGCATCCTGGCGGCTTTTCCACAACCACGCGAAGCCAATCCACAATCCAAAATCAAAAATCTGAAATCCGAAATGACCGAGCCTTTGAGCGAGCGGGAACTGGAAGTGCTCAGGCTTCTCGGAACCGAATTGAGCGGCCCGGAAATTGCCAGCAAATTGATCGTATCCCTGAACACCTTACGCACCCACACCAAAAACATTTTCAATAAGCTTGGGGTGAATAATCGACGGGCGGCTGTTCGTCGCGCAGAAGAACTCAATATGTTCTGAAAAACAAAATTGAACACACCCAGCCCTGACATCACCTGTCAGGGCTTTTTATTTTCTTCACAAGTTCCAGATCATAAATCACCACATCAATCACCACATGATGTGATGACGTCTCACCACGTTCTCTTGTATCCTTGGGTCGAAGCAAAGAATGAAGCCAGCGCTTTTGAAATCCATACGGTCACGAGGCACAGAATGAGTGAGACACCCACACCAATAAAAGCCCATCCCGAGCCTGAACTTTACGAAATCCGCGTCAGTGGACACTTGGAGTCCCGCTGGGCCAGCCAGTTTGAGGGTCTGACTATCACGCTGGAAGACGATGGCAATACGCTTCTAACCGGCCCGGTGACTGATCAGGCTGCCCTGCATGGCCTGCTCAAAAAAGTACGTGATTTAGGTTTGCCATTGGTCTCGGTCATTCAAATCCAATTCCACGAAACCCAGCAACATCATTCAAAAAGAGGAGAAATAAAAATGAATACAAGTAAAAAGACCACAGGAAAAATAGATACGAAAGTTTTACTCTCAACATTATGGATCGTTGTCATGATCAACATGTTGAAGGCGGATATTCTTTCATTGTATATCCCCGGGGCAGTAGATGAAGTGGCGAAGACTTCAGCCAGCACCGGCACCTCGATACCCCAACTTATGTTGGGCGGCGCGATCATGATGGAGATTTCGATCGTTATGATCATTCTCTCTCGTGTGTTGAAGTACGGGGTGAATCGTTGGGTTAATATCATTACGAGCATAATCACGATTGTGTTTGTTACAGGCGGCGGAGCATCATATCCCCATTACATATTGATAGCAACTGTAGAAGTTGTGTGTCTGTTACTAATTGTCTGGAATGCATGGAAGTGGACTAACCCTGAAGGGTAGTCCCGACAGATGTCAACTAGTAAAACTCATCCATATCGTTCAAAAAGGATATAAAAATGAATACGACCAAAGAATGTTCCCTTGGGACAAACAAAGAGACTGCAAGAAATCTGCTTGATGTGAGGATAGTCCTTGCAGTACTATGGATAGCCGAAGTGTTAAGTTCTTTAAACGGGGATACGTACCGCTTAAATGATCCGGCTGTACTGAAGGCTTCCCTTGAGAATAACGGATTCATCGTAGTAACCCCCGGATTATTAGTGGTCATGTCGTTAATATTTGTGTTTCCCATACTTATGAGTGCCTTAACCCTGATATTGAAGTATTCCGTGAGTCGTTGGGCAAACCGCATCATAGGCATAATCTATGCTGTGATTCTTCTTGCATTTTGGGTTTTAGGTTTTGTATTGCAGTCTGCTAGTTATGAATTCGTTTGGTCAACTGCACAACTTGTGTTTGTCTTACTGGTTGTTTGGTACTCTTGGAAATGGCCTAATCCTGAAGGGTAGCCCGGCAGATGCGCCAATGTTAAGTAGTAAAACTCATCAATATTGTTCATAAAAGGAAAAAACATGAAAACATTACAAAAATTTGGCGGCCTCGCCGCACTGTATATGGCAATCAGCCACCTGATCGGAATAGTTATCTTTCTCATCATTCTGGATGTTCTCAGTATCACCGACCCGGCTCAAAAGCTCGCCATGAACATCGAAAAACAGACGGTCATCTTCTCGACCAACCTGCTCATGTACGTGTTCTTTGGCTTTGCGCTGATCATCCTGTCGCTGGCGTTGTATGACCGCTTGAAGTCCGGCGCACCGGCGCTCATGCAGGTGGCTACCGCGATCGGAATCATCTGGGCTGGCTCGCTCATTGCCAGCGGCATGGCCGCAAACGCGGGACTCGCTACTGTCGTCGCGCTCTACGCCAAAGACCCGACCCAAGCCGCGTTGACCTTTCAGGCAATTGAGTCCAT
>CAZOEW010000286.1:0-3130 GCA_964578935.1 uncultured Desulfobacterales bacterium
AACCCGGGTCGTTATCTTTACGGTTTTTTTTGTTTTTTTATGGCTGGCGGCAATTCTTAACTTGTTCATATCCCGGCAATATCTCACCTGGTTGATTGTTTTTTCTTCAACTGTTTCGATTCTTTTTGCCGGATCACTTTTAGCCGATTTTCTGTATCAGCAGAAATACCGGCAAGGTGTCATTATAAGTCCCGAGGTTATTGCACGGAAAGGGAACAGCACTGCCTATGAACAAAGCTTTAAGGAGCCTTTGCACGCGGGAACAGAATTTATTCTGATCGAGGAGCGGGAAAACAACTGGTATTACATCGAACTGACCGATTCAAGGAGATGCTGGATACCTGCCGAAGATGCTGAGTTTGTAATTCTTTCGAAATAGAAACGGCCGGCTGCGTTGCAACAGGGTGTTAATCCCATTTTACGCCTTTGAATATGATATCTTCTTTTATATTGTTTTTGTAACGGGTTACCGTATCCAGCATGTCGGCAATGGTATCATCCGTGAGATAATGGGGCTGAAGTCCAAGATCCAGCAGGCCGGTGTGGATCGGATTATAATAGTGTTCTTCTGCTTCGATACGGGGATTTTGAACGGACGAGATTGTAACATTCAATCCCTTCTGGTTTCCTACCCGCTGAATATTTTCGGCAAGCTCATTAACGGAAAATGTTTCGACAAACTGGTTGAAAATTTTCAACTCGCCGGCTCCGGCAGGATTTTCGATTGATAGACGAACACATTGAAGGGTGTCTCTGATATCAAGATATCCCCTGATCTGGCTGCCTTTTCCATAAACCGTCAGCGGGTATCCGGCAACCGCCTGAACAACGAAGCGGTTTAATACGGTCCCGAAAAGCTCATCATAGTTATAAAAAGGAAAAAGATCAGGGAGTTCTTTGTTTTCATCTGTTTTTAAGCCATAAACCGGTCCCTGCATCAGATCCGTTACTTTCAAATTCCATACGCGGACATAGAACCAGAGGAGATCGGTATCCATTATTTTGGTCGTATGATAGAGGCTTCCTGCCTGCCTCGGATATAGAAACCGCTGTTTGCGGTTCTGATGCGTAATATCGATCCAGCCTTCTTCAATGTCGATATTGGGCGTTCCGTATTCTCCCATTGTCCCGAGTTTGATGATATGGGCTTCAGGCGCAAACTGGTGAACGGCGAAGATTACATTGGAAGTTACGGACAGGTTGTTCTGAATTGTGAGGGTCGCGGCCCGGCGATTCAGCATGGAATAGGGAGCAGATGGTTGTTCCGCATAATGAATGACAACTTCCGGTTGAAAGGATTCAAAGACCCCGGCAATAAAATCCCATTGCGTAAGGTCACCTATATACAGTTGAATCTTGTGACCGGAAAAATTTTCCCATCGTCCCACTCTTTCATGGAGGTTCGGTACGTTAAAAAGAGGTTCAACATTCTCTTCCCTGCAGAGATTTCGGCGCAAATAATTGTCTACCACCGCGACGGTGTAACCATACGCAGTTAAATGCATTGCCGTAGGCCATCCCAGATAGCCATCACCACCTAAAATTAATACGCGCATCAAATTTCCTTCATTCTGTGTCGATTCAATGTTCATGAGAAAACAATACCGGGTTGAAAAACCTTTTTTCGATCCGACCCGTCAACCCGTTATGTCTGATCGAAGGTGTCAAAACCATTGCCAAAGCGTGCAGCCGTGAATTTGCTACAACGCCCCATCTTCATACAACAGATTGCTTTCTTTTAAAAGTTTTTTGAGTTGCGCCTTTGAAATGGTGGGCTCATTGCCGGAATTATATAACTGCGTCACGGTTTTCGAGATGATATCCGGATACTCATAATTGATGCCTCGATAAATATCCCTGAAAGCGGGAAGGATTACAAAATATTTTGATAATTCATAAGCCCGGCGGGTTTCTTCATGATTCATCAGCTCTTCATACATTTTTTCTCCGGGTTTTATGCCGATCGTCTTGATGGCAATATCATCCGGATTGTAGCCATAAGCCGGAGCTAATTCCTGAATCATTATTTCAGCCAGATCCAGTATAGAGGTAGCCGGCATCTTGGTAATAAATACTTCTCCGCCCCGGATATGAAAAGCCGAATCAATAACCAGCTGTACCGCCTCCTTAATGCTCATGATGAAACGGGTCATGGCCGAATCCGTCAAGGTTACCGGTCCTCCCCTCTGAATCTGCTCGCGAAAAATAGGAATTACCGAACCTCTTGAACCCAGAACATTTCCGAAACGTGTAGAGGAAAACAGGGGTCCGTCTCCTCGCAGATTGCTGTTCGCTGCTGTCATCAGGCGTTCGCCCATCAATTTGGAAGTTCCCATCACATTGGTCGGGTTTACCGCTTTGTCGGAACTCGTAAAAATGACACGCTCCACCTGATTTTCCTGAGCCGCGGTGATGATGTTCTGGACGCCGACGATGTTGGTCTGGACGGCCTCAAATGGAGATTTTTCACACAACGTCACATGCTTCAATGCCGCAGCATGAAAAACAATGTGGATATGTTTCATTTTCCGGATCAGTTTGTCTTTATCCCGGATATCCGCGATAAAAAAATGTGCGTTATGGTTGTCGGAATATTTTTGTTCCAAAAAAAAGAGTTCACTCTCGTTGTTGTCAAGCCCTACAAGCTCCTCCACTTTATAATTTTCAAGAAGCTGTTGAACCAGTTCACTTCCGATGGTGCCGCAGGCACCGGTAACGAGAACGCGTTTATTTTTGAAAAAAGATTTCATATATCATCCCATTTAACGGTATTGATTTGCTTCAAAACTCTTTTGACAAAATTTAAGTATTGCATCTAACTTCATCTGTCAATCTGGATATTCATTTCCGAGGGTTTTTACCTCCCAGCCCTCAGATCTTTTATTTTGTCTTTGTATACGTTGTCACGCTTGAACCGTTCAATCAGGATCGATTTGTGAAAAGTCCGCCCTTAATTTGCTAAAACCTCAAAATTATTCTTGAATAATAAACCCTTTTGAAATAAGAAAAATATGGGACAGATATGCAGATGGGTCGTTGATATGCTAAAACTTCAACAGCATATTGCCTGATTGTATTATTCTGTTTCAAAAATTGCTGGCAAAAGCGTTTTATCGGTGCGAATGGGATA
>CAZOEW010000287.1:0-3123 GCA_964578935.1 uncultured Desulfobacterales bacterium
CCATCTCCCAATCGGAACAGAGACATGCCCGATCAACCCTTTGGGCTCTTCGGTCTCGATCCTGCCGTCCTTCACCTCGACCCGGATGGGCTCACCGCAATCAAGGCAGGTCGAATCAATCTGTATTGTCTTTCCCGGGAAAAGCCAGCAGACCGCCAGCGACTCGAACGCTCACTGTCCGAACCATTTCTGCTCACCGTCAATGGTTAAACGGTAATGGGTCGGGAGATTGTTGAACGGCGCGAATGAGACAATGTTGTCAGTCTTGGGGTATAGCCATCCTGGAAAACCCATGGTCGAAAAAAGCTTGTGCAGCGTTTTACGGCCCTCTTCAGGCGAAACGCCGAGTTCACACGCGATCTCCGTGTGGTGTGGAGCCGTTCCGGTTTGGATCATCCGCTCCATGATGAAATGAAACGTCCGGTTCAGTTGTTTTGATTCAGGCATGTCGCAACCTCCAGAAAAATCGAAAAAGATTAAGGAAAAACCGTCTGATGGATACGGCTGTTTCCAGTTCCGAAAGGGTTGGGCAGGTTTCCGGCCATCGCGCATCCTGAAGGTGGCTGCCGGAGTCTGTCAGATACTATCAGACAAGACGGAAACCGGTCAAATGAAAACTTGCCCCCCGGTTTCAAGCCAATGATTCGGAACCGTCTCTGGTTTTTGCAAAAAACATTCAACCGGTGTATAGTTTCGCAGCATCAACAATTCCGGGAAAATTTAAAAACCTTCGCGCTTTTTTTATCATTTTCGATTTAAAGGGAAAACCGAATATGACAACCACGGCAAGAAATAAAAATGTTTTTAACGCAGAAGCATGCAATCTCTGCGGGGAATGTTTTCACAGATGCCCTGAACTGAATCTTCCGCTCACGCTTGCAAAAAAGGAGATTGCCGGTCTGATAGCCGGGAAAACCAATGGCCATGTTTTATCCCACTGTACAACATGTTTTTCATGCAACCACTACTGCCCCCATGGCTGCAAACCCTACCAGCTTATCCTCGAAAGATGGAACGATCTCTACCAGAAGCGCGGAGCCCCACCGATCTATCGATTTGTATGCCCTACCCTGGAAAAAAATATCTGGCACATGCTCGATGCCCTTCTAACTCCTGAAGAAATCGCGTGGACCCGAGAGTGGACCAGCCGGCAACCCGCAGGGGACATTCTTCTGATCGGAAATTACGTTCACCTGCTGCCGTTTATCGCCGGAGGAAGCAGGTTGCTCGACCTGCTTACACCGGTGGATCTCATCGACCACTGGGAATGCGGAGCATACCTGTATCAGGGCGGATACCTGGAAGTGGTAAAGGATATTGCCGAAAAATGCCGAAAAGATTTCGAGAGCTGGGATGTAAAAACCGTCATCCCCATGATCGATTCCGTGCACTGGATGATGACGGAAGTCATCCCGAATGAAATGAACGTGGATCTCGGCATCAAAGTTGAAAATTTTCATCAGTGGCTCCTGAATCGGATTGACATTGGTGATATTGACCTTTCGCAAAAGCTGGGTATGAAAGTCACGATTCATGACAACTGCTACTCAAAAGGAGGCGGTGACCTTTACTGGGAAAGGCCGCGAAGGCTCCTGAACCTGGCCGGATGTGAAATCATTGAAATGAAGCACATCAAAGAGAATTCTCTCTGCTGCGGTTTCGGGGCGGGCGCCTCCTGGGTGCGCCCCATAACCATTCTTTTTGACATCATGGATGTTGCCGAAAAAAAATTCGAAGAGGCTGAAGCAACCGGAGCGGAAGCGCTTGTAAGCTACTGCGGAGGATGCATGTATCTATTGTGGACGGCAAAAGAGCTGTACGAAAAAAAAATTGATATCTATCACCTTGTCGAAGTGATCCGAATGGCAATGGGGGAAAAGATCAACTACCCTGAAGACCATGAAAAAAGAGCCTGGGATCTGATTGCCATCATTACATACCATATGATTATGAGCCTCTGGGGCAAACCGTTTATGATAGACAAAGATTCTCTTGAAAATGATCCGCCGGCACCCAAAAAATTTATTCTGCTAAAAATTTTAAGAAAACTGCTCGATATCTCAATCGTTCAATATCTTTATAGAAAAGGATTCCGGATGATGGTCCCGTTGTTAAAATCCAAAAGACATTTTTAGACGGGAGCCTCAGCCCTCGGATTCTTACGGCTGCCGGAACATGACTTTTCACGTATACCCCCTCCTACCGGGTATAATCATAAATCCCTTTTCCGCTTTTTCTTCCAAGATGGCCCGCTTTTACCAGTTTTCTCAAAAGCGGCGCAGGCCGGTACTTGTCTCCCAATTGCTCATGAAGACTTTCCACGCAGCTGAGAACGACATCAAGACCCGATGCGTCTGTTGCGGCCAGCGGTCCCAGAGGAAATCCCAGGCCCTTGACACAGGCCAGATCGATCTCCTCCGCGGTCGCGATTCCTTCCTGAAGAATTGAAAACGCCTCATTTAATAACGGAATATACAGCCGGTTAATGACAAAAGCGGGAGAGTCCTCTACGGATACGGTTTCCTTGCCGCATTTTTTTAAAACTTCGATCACCTGTTGATGGGTTTCGTCAGAAGTTACCAGACCACGGCTGACTTCTACCAGGGGAGTAAACGCAGCGGGTATCAAAAAATGTGTCCCGATACAACGCTCGGGACGGCCGGTCGCCGCTGCAATTTCAGAGACGCACAAGGTGGATGTATTGGTTGCCAGGATTGTTTTCGCATCGCAAATCGCATCCAGTTCCTCAAAAACCTCGCGCTTGACAGATATATCCTCAAATACCGCTTCCACAACCATATCGGCATTTTTCAGCTCATGGATATCCTCGGCAGGTCGCATCCGGGAAAGTATCTTCTCCATTTCCGCCTGTTCCAGCTTTCCTTTCTGAACCCGTCGGGACAACAGCTTTTTGATATTGTTCATCCCCCAGTCGATCCGTTCCTGATTTCGGTCAACCATGATGGTCTGAAATAAGCCCCCGGCAAATACAAGGCCGATTTGAGATCCCATCGTTCCCATGCCGATCACCCCTATTTTTTCCATTTTTCATCTCCTGAATTATTTCTAAGCTACCTGTATTTGGAGTAATCAGGTTTCCTCTTTTCCATAAACGCATTACGC
>CAZOEW010000288.1:0-998 GCA_964578935.1 uncultured Desulfobacterales bacterium
TTCCGGTTTTGTGTTTTTTTTTGATTTTTTTCAGGTCGCATATTGTTCAGGATATTGTATATTGATATGGGATGGTATCCATGTTTTTCTGAAGAGAGGTGTTCAATCATGACACAGGCAACTGTAAACGGAATCCAGATCGAATATGACACGATCGGAAAGCGTTCTTCACGGCCGCTGCTCCTGATTATGGGTCTTGGCTGTCAAATGATCTGCTGGGATGATTCATTCTGTTCAAAGCTGGCGGAAAAGGGCTTTTATGTCATACGATTCGACAACCGCGATACCGGTCTTTCCACAAAATTTGATGCTGCCGGAAAGCCGGATCTGATGGGAGCCTTTACCGCGATACTGAAGGGCCGGAAGATTAAACCCGCTTACAGCCTCGATGACATGGCGGATGACGCCATCGGACTGCTGGACGAATTGAATATAGGCTCCGCGCATATCTGCGGAATATCCATGGGTGCTGCCATTGCCCAGGCCATGGCCATTCGAAATCCATCACGGCTGATCAGCATGACCCTGGTATACGGCACAACAGGGAGTTCAAAACTTCCGCCGCCAAAGCCCGAAGCCTTGAATTTTTTTATTACACCGCCTCCGGAAACCCGGGAAGCGTTTATCGCCCATTTTGTCAAAGGAAGCCGGATTCTGGCAGGGCCGGGCTATGAGTTTGATGAACCGTGGCATCAGAATATGGCTGCCCGCATTTATGACCGCAGTTTTTATCCTCAGGGCGCAGCCAGGCAGATTCTGGCGGTTCTGGCGCATGGGAGCCGGAAGCGGGCGCTCGCGTCCGTGACCACACCGACGCTGGTGATCCACGGAACGGATGATCCCATCAGCCCGGTGGAGGGAGGAAAGGATATTGCCGCCGCAATCCAGGGATCGGAACTGATGATCATCCCGGGGATGGGGCATGATCTGCCTGCCGGCGGTGCCTGGAACCAGATCATCGAAAAAATGGATGAATTTACAAAAAGGGTCGGGAATAC
>CAZOEW010000288.1:1008-3098 GCA_964578935.1 uncultured Desulfobacterales bacterium
CATCAGGAGAATATATGACCGCTCTACCCGGCACCAGGAAGCCCGTCATTATCGGGATCGGTCAGTTTACGAACCGCTCGGATGATCCGGAAGTGATTTTCAGCCCGATGGACCTGATTGAAAAAGCGATCGAACGGGCTGAAAAAGATTCCACAATCAAATTCCTTGCCCGAAAGATTGATTCGCTATGCCTTGTAAATATTTTTTCACAGATCTATCGAGATCCGCTTTCAGAACTTCAATCCCGAATTGGTGTCAAACCCAGGCATAACGCTTATACCTGGATAGGAGCTACCGCTCCGCAGTGGTTTGTAAACCGCACAGCGGAAAGAATTGCTTCAGGGGAATCCCGGCTGGCATTAATTTGCGGCGGCGAAGCTTTTCATTCCAAAAAGATCAACGTTCAGGCCATGGGAAAGGCATTTGACCAGTGGGAAGTTACGCCAAAGGAGCCGTGGATGGCGGGTGATCTTCGCGACCCCCTGACTCCCCTTGAAGTGACATATGGGTTAATGCTGCCGATTCATATCTATCCGCTTTTTGAGAATGCCCTGCGGCATCATGAAGGGCTGTCCATTGAAAATCACAGAAAAGAACTGGGAGAATATTTATCCGGTTGTTCATCTATCGCAGCACAGAATGACGAAGCATGGTTCAAGCAATGGAAAACAGGTTCTGAAATTGTGGAAATTTCAAAAGACAACCGGATGATATCTTTTCCCTATACAAAATCGATGTGCTCGATCATGCAGGTTGATCAATCCGCCGCACTGTTTCTGACAGATGAGCAGACTGCCGAAAGGCTGGGAGTTCCCGAGGAAAAATGGATCTATCTGCTGGGATCAGGGGATGCTTCGGATGTCTGGCATGTATCTGAACGGATCAACTATTATTCCTCGCCGTCGGCGGGGGTTGCGGCTGAAAAAGCCATGGAACAGGCCGGGGTTTCCATTGACCGGATCGATCATTTTGATTTGTACAGTTGTTTCCCCTGCGTTCCGAGAATTACCCGCAACATGCTCGGGATGCCCAAGAGCGATCCGCGTCCGCTGACAATCACAGGCAGTATGCCCTATTTTGGCGGTCCGGGGAATAATTATTCGCTGCATGCCATCTGCAAAATGGTTGAGATTCTGAGGCACGATCGGGCGAAAACCGGACTGGTCCATGCCATGAGCTGGTTCATCAGCAAGCATGCAGTTGGAATTTATTCGGGAACTCCCGGGAAAGGGCCATGGAAAATCATTCCGCCGGAAACCTATCAGAAAGAATTGGACTTACTCAAGGGTCCTGCGCTTGTCGATAAGGCGTCCGGCAATGCGGTAGTGGAAACCTATACGGTTTTTCACGATAAAACAGGCTGTCCGATTCGTGCTGTAATCATCGGGCGGCTGGATGACAATTCGCGGTTTATATCCAAAACCGAGATGGATGATGAAATTTTCCAAACCATGATGAAGCAGGAGATGATCGGTGTACCGGGGAGGGTTCGCCATGAAAACGGTTTCAATATTTTCCGGTTTTAATGGCCTTTCAACCCATTTCACCCATTTTAGCCGGTAGCGATGATTTCTCCCTGCCATAACCGTTTCAGAAAGTCTTCCCAGTGGATCGACAGGATGTTCGCCTTCCGGGTGGCGATCGAATCCTGGCTCACCAGGAAGAAGTTTGAAAATACCCGTTCCTCGGCGAGCGCTTTGAGCCCTTTGAAATCTCCCGGCACTACCCGCTTTGTCGCCTTGACCTCCACGGCGGTCTTTTCTCCGACAAGAAAATCCACTTCGTGTCCATGGGTGGATCGCCAGTATGTAAACGGTAGTTTTATCCTGCTGTAGCTCAGATAGGCCCGTATCTCCATGCCGATGAACTGCTCAAAGCTTCTAAGGACTTTTTTTTTAATAGATCTTTTAAATCGATGGTGCGTTTTATATCCATATCACAATCCTATTGCTGATTTTCCGGATAATCAGCAATTTAAAAGTGAATATTTCGGCCGTCAACCCAAAAATATTTAACGCATTGTTTATCAATCGCAATTATTCGGTTGCCGAATTGTGGATGAAATTGGTAATGAAAAAAGAATGGTGTGC
>CAZOEW010000289.1:0-3071 GCA_964578935.1 uncultured Desulfobacterales bacterium
TACAGGCTTTCATCATAAAGATCGAATGTCTATCCGTGATCTTATTGTTATTGCTGATGATCATTCTGGCATTCAGCCAGGTCATTATGCGAAATCTATTCAACTTCAGTTTTGTCTGGGCTGATGTGGTCGTAAGGATGAGTGTGCTATGGGTCGCGATTTTAGGTGCAAGCATCGCCACATCAGAAAGAGCCCACATCCATATTAATTTCGGCACAAAGCCTCCACCCAAACCATATGATTCTTATCTGGAAGCCTTCCTCACCCTGCTGACAACGACGGTTTGTTTTTTTTTCTCGCTGGTCGCGCTGAAGTTCGTCTCCGTGGAAATCGCTTCAGAAAGTGTTGTCGATGCCCTCAATGCGCCGGAGTGGGTTTTTACAATCATATTCCCGATCGGATTTATTACCATGACATTCAAATTTCTGCTTTTATTCCTTGGCCACATGAACGATGCCATAACCGGGCATAGAGGGGGTACAGCAGAATGATGACCTTTATCACAATCGTACTCCTTTTTTTTGCAGGTTTCGGCATTCCCCTTTTCATCATTATCGGTGGTATCGCTCTTTCTGCATTTTATTTTGTCATTGAAGTCAGTCCTGCCACACTGTTTACCGATTTTTTCAGGATCACCTCCGCACCCGCGATGGTCGCGATTCCGCTTTTTATTTTTGCGGGCTATTTGCTGGCCGAGAGCAAAACGCCTCGAAGGCTTGTCAATTTCAGCAATGCCCTGCTGGGATGGATGCCCGGCGGACTGGCGCTGGTGGCTCTTGTCTGCTGTGCCGGATTCACGGCGTTTACCGGCGCCAGTGGAATTACCATCGTGGCCGTTGGCGCGATCCTGTTCCCGGCCCTTTTAGAGGAAAAATATCCTGAAAAATTTTCTCTGGGCCTCATCACCATGGGCGGGGGGCTTGGAACCCTTTTCATACCCTGTCTCCCGATTATTATTTACGGGGTGATTTCGAAAACAAATATCGAAGAGCTTTTTATCGCGGGGCTGATCCCCGGATTTCTCCGTATTGTTCTGAATCTGGGTTACACGACCGTTATCGGGGTAAAGCATACTTCAAGGAGGAAGTTCTCCCTGGCGGAGGTTAAAACTTCTTTTTTTGAGATCATCTGGGAATTGCCCCTGCCGTTTCTGATCATCGGAGGAATTGTAGGAGGCCTTTTTTCAGCCGGCGAGGCTGCGGCGATTTCAGCCATGTATGTTCTGCTTGTGCAGCTCCTGATTACCCGTGATCTGGATATCAGAGGCATCGGACAGGTGATTGTCAAAAGCATGAAGATGACCGGTGCCATCGTCATTATTCTGGGCATGGCATTGGCTTTGACGGATGTCTTTATCGACAAGGAAGTCCCGATGAAGGTATTCGATTTCATCAACAAGCATATTGAAAGCAAAATTGCTTTTCTGCTTCTGCTGAATGTCTTTCTGCTGATCATCGGCGCTGCGATGGATATCATCTCCGCCTGTGTGGTAATCGTTCCGATTATTGTTCCGGTAGCGCAACTTTACGGGATCGATCCGGTTCATCTTGGAATCATTTTCCTTGCCAATCTTGAGCTTGGATTTATTACTCCGCCGGTAGGCATGAGCTTGTTTATTTCTTCCCTGAAATTTAACAAGCCGCTTCCCACCATTGTCGTGGCAACGCTTCCGTTTTTTATTATCGCACTTTTCGGTCTTCTTTTAATTACCTACATACCGGATCTCTCTCTCTTTCTGGTTCGGTTGTTCAGTAAAAGTCAAATGATTGATCCAGCATCATTATTATAGGAGGAATACATATGAATTTTGGGATTCAAAAGACCGGGTTTGGATTGACCCTGTTTCTAATTGCGGCGTTGGTGTTCATCATGGGTATCGTTCCAGTCAATTCTCACGCTGCAAAGATGACCGAGGAGCAAATTCGAAATGTTGTGGCGACCTCTGTTCAGCTTCTGATGAAAAATGAGGAACCGACAGAAGAACAGAGCCGGAAGATTCAAGATTTAAAAGAAATGGTGAGTCAGGGCGGCATCGGGGTAAAACAGATCAGCGGGATTGCAAAAGACCAGTTTTTTGCGGACATGGAAAAACACAGGATGTCGCGTTATGAAATTGGTAACATGCTGAAACGTGTCCCAGAACTTCTGCCTTCCATAACCGGGAAAGAGGTGCATACGATTCTGTGGGAAAAAGTGATCCAAATGTTAGAGGAGCCGTTTGTTTTGAAAACCGGCACCCTTGCTCCGCAGGGGACCCCATGGATTATTTTCCCGGAAACAAAACTCAACAAGCATTTGAACAAGATCAGTAAAGGAAAACTTGTCGCAAAAGTATATGCGGGCGGTGTTATGGGAGAAGATATCGATATCCTCCGCAAGATGGACATGGGGCAGCTGGATGGATGCGGATGTTCCGCCCTGGGAACCTTCAAGGCGATACCGGAGCTGGCTGTTTTTTCCCTTCCGCGCCTGTTCCGGGATTATGACGAGGTCGACCATATCTTCAAGACCTTTCGAAAAGAGATCGATGCGGCTGCTGAAGAAAAAGGCTATTTGGTTGATTTTTTGATCGACACCGGTTTTTCCTACATCTGGTTGAAAAATGAGGCGAACAGTCTTGACGCGTTGAGAAAGCAGAAGATGCTGACATGGATGGGTGATGTGGAAACCGCCACCTTTCAGGAGCTGGGAATTCGTCCCATTCCCATACCGGTTCCGGAAGTGGTCGCGTCGCTGAGTACCGGCCTGATTAACACCAACGTCGGCCCCGCTCCCTGGGTTCTGGGTACACAGGCCTATCTTCATTACAAATACTATATCGCCCAGCCGCTGAACTATTCACCGGCAGTTCAGATTTATACAAGAAAAAATTTTGAGGACCGCTTCCGCGGGAAATACCCGGACACGCTTATTCAAAATTTTATTGAGCTGCGGATATATGAAATAGGTACCCTTGAAAGGGAGTATATCGATGATAACCTGCGGCCCTATGAAGCCAAATGCCTTGCAGCATTCCAAAAACAGGGTATAAAGCCGGTCCAATTGAGCGATAAGGACATGGCGGAGATCGA
>CAZOEW010000290.1:0-3071 GCA_964578935.1 uncultured Desulfobacterales bacterium
TTTCAGAAAAATCTGTTTTTATTTTAAGAATATTCCATGGCGCAAAGCTTTTAAAGCAACTATCAGGTTGATTGTACAGAGGGAAAATGATATTTTAAAATTATGGACAGAAAACAAACAGCCATACGCAAAATGACAGACCACCGGAATGACGATTATGTTCCCGGTACGCCGGAAGACCGTATAAGTCTCGTCTGGCCGCTGACCCGAGAAATTGCATCCCTAAGCGCGAAACATGATGTTGAACGAAGATTACAGAGACATATTACGCGCCTTATCCGACGAAAAAGTTAGATTCATCCTCGTCGGTGCCTACGCGCTTGCCGCCCATGGTTATCCCCGGGCTACTATGGATATTGATATTTGGGTCATGCCGTCCCCTGAGAATGCGGATGCTGTCTTACGGGCATTGCGTCGTTTCGGCGCTCCATTGCATAATCTGACCAAGGAAGACCTTCAGAAGGATGGAACCATTTTTCAAATCGGGGTTTCTCCAAGAAGAATTGACATCATCACCACAGCGTCCGGACTTCAGTTTGAGCCAACTTATCGAGCTTCAATTTCAGTAAACATCGACGGAATTGAAGTCCGCATCCCTTCGATCGACGACCTAATTCTCAACAAGAGAGCATCCGGAAGAACCAAGGATTTAGCAGACGTCGAGGCCCTGGAACTCTTAAAGAATCCGATCAACGACCCTGAATAGAAGACGAAGGGTATCCACTTTCGTCTCCGACTTTAGACTATATCATCCACTTCACCCTGGGTGGCTCTCTTCGCACAATCCCGTCAATTTTTCCCTTGGGGTATCCGATCGCGAGAGAAGTGATGATCTCAAAAGGATAGGTTATCCCAAACTTTTTTTTGAATTTTCGGTCAAAAACAACCGCTTTGGTGATGAGGTCCACGTAACAGGTTCCAAGTCCCAGGGAATGGGCGGTCAGCACCATATTTTGAGCGCAGATTCCCAGATCCAGCTTTGTGCCGCCGATAGCCCGTTTATCGGCGAGCAATAAAATCATCGTGGAAGCATTGAAAAATACAGGAAAGTCAGGATCGCTGGTTACCGCATTCAACCCGCCATGCGCCCGCTGATCCGCGTCACCGCCCACAAACCAGACAAGAATCCAGAGCAGTATTTTCTGCCATCTCTTTAATGCCGCATTTTTATCGCCCGGCGTTTTTTTATCCATCCAGGGCCCCGGCATGCAGAGTTTGCTGAAAAACCGAAGGGTTTTTTTGCTCCTCCGGTTCAGTTCATTCAGCACTTCCGGATTCTGAATGACTATAAATTTCCAGGGCTGGTTGTTGCCGGCTGAAGGAGCAAACCTTCCCGCCTCGATAATTCGATGAATCAACTCCGGGGCAACCTGTTTTTTTCTGAAGATCCGGTTGCTTCTTCTCTGATAGATTACCTGTTCCACCCCGGTCAGCTCATCTTTGAATTTCTCAAAATCCCCCCCCTTTTTCAGGCCCAGAGGATCCGGGAATGTTTTGGGTCCCTCGAAGAGATGTTCATTCTTCCAGAATCCATGGGGTACACGATAATCTCTTTCAATTCTTATCGCCTGCTGAGGGCATACCGCAGAGCAGTTTTCGCATGTAAGGCATCTGAAAACGTCATATCTTTCATTGGATCTGGATACCTTGTCCCTGACCTCCAGCAACTGAACCGGACAGGCCATTACACAACGTCCGCATCCATTGCATTTTTCCCCGTCAACGATCAACTCCGCCCATTTTGCGGGCGGCATGGCTACCAGTCGATATTTCTCAAACAGCATTTTTCAGAGCCCCTTATTTCGAACGTGTTTTTCCTAAAGTGAGCGTTTCAAATTTTAATTCCATGACATGGACATATAATGTGTTCCGACCTCACAGTCAAGTAAAATCACCCTTTTATAAACATCGGATAGGGTTTTTCCAAGCTTGATAGTCTGCTATAAACAGCTAAAAATTGTTTTTATATAATTGTTTTGTTTGTAAAAGTAAAAGAATTCGCCGAATTTTTTTCTTGGCTTGTCTTTTTGACAATTATCGATTATGTGTATAGTTAATAGATAGTAACAGGCTGGATCCGGGTGAAAAAAGCCTGAAAACCGTATCCGGAAATACCAGTCCGGCAGCAGAAAAAGAGAATGAACGATCTTGAAACTGCCGTGACAGAAAGGTTTGCCGATGAGCAGTCCCATAAAATGGATTCGAATTGCCGAGCTGGAACGTTTAACCGATATTCGTCGCAGAACGATTCACTTTTACCTGCAAAAGGGCCTTCTTCATCCGCCCACCAAAACAGGGAAAACAATGGCATATTATGACGAATCTCACCTTCGCAAACTTTCCTTTATCAAAAAAGCAAAAAATCAGGGCATGCCTCTCGTCGCCATTCTCGAAGAGATCAACAGAATGGAGTCTGCCCAGCCTGATATGTTTGGAGGAAACCCTATCGAGCCTTTCCTCCGGGAAGAGAAATCACCTGCAAAAAATGCCATCCCGCGCAAAGCGCAGGGCGTCAAAACAAGGGAGTGTATCCTGGATGCGGGCTGCAGACTATTCAGAGAAAAAGGATACCGGGAAACAAAAGTCATCGATGTGGTCAAGGCGCTTCATGTGGGAAAGGGAACCTTCTATTTTTATTTTTCAGACAAACGGGAACTGCTGCTGGAATGTGTTCCAAGAATTTTCAGCGACCTTTTTTCCGAAGGTTGGGAAAAAATACGCAGGATAAAAAACCCTCTTTTGCGTCTTGAACAGAGAGCAAGAATGGTTTTACCGGTTCTCAAAGAGTTCTGCTCGATCATTCAACTCAGCAAAGAGGCAATGGAAGACTCCGATCCAAAGCTCCAAAAACTGGGCAGACAGACCTATCTGTCCGTGAGAAGCCCGCTGGAATCCGATATTAAAAAGTGTATTTCACAGGGCCTTATCAAAAAAATAAACCCTGAAATCGCCGCTACTTTCTTCATCGGAGCCATGGAGAACCTCAATTACCTGCCGACAATTGAACAAGAGATTCACCTTGACACTGCCTGGGACACCTACCTGAATCTCATAACATATGGAATAAGCGG
>CAZOEW010000291.1:0-3044 GCA_964578935.1 uncultured Desulfobacterales bacterium
TTGGATGAGCGCAGGTTATCCGTCCGTTGAACTGATGAACCGTAACGGAATACAGGCCCGGAACGTATTTTCCACCCCGTGTGTTTTTGTATTTTTTAAGCTCCTCTGCAAACCGGTTCACCACGTAAACCGTCCAATGATCCACTTCCGGTATATCGTTTCCGAATTTTTCAAGTCCCTGCAAATAGGCTCTGAGATTGGGATCACTCAGATTGTGCTTCAACTGTTCCACAAGATCCGGAAGCGAAATTTTTTTGTCCACGAATACCGCTTTTTCGATGGCATACAGGGAGTCTCCCGTGTCTGCCGGGGCTACGCATTGAACTCCGGAAAAATTGTAGCTCGCGCCGCCCGCGGTGGAGCAGGTTCCTGATTCAATGCACCCTTCCAACAGAGAGCTTGTAAGGGGGGTTGGGTGAACTTTCCGATTAGCCGATTCAATGGCCTGAAGATCTTCGATCAGTTTCGACAACTGGAACACAAGCTGTTTTTCAAAAGCGGCTTTCACATCCGCCATGGAATGCATGGCTTTCACCGGCATGGTTTTTACGCCGGACCGCAGCCAGCTTCCAAACCGTTTTCCCTGGTTCAGTGCCAGTTCGAGAACAATCGGGACATTCATCAGAACCGCATCGGTTGACGAAAAGCTTTTTCCCTGGGAAACGGGCTCCACACATCCGACGCCGGTGTAATTTCGGGCATCTTCTGCCGCATATCCTTGGCTGCACATGGTATGGACAATGACACGGTCATTGTACAGAGCCGGCGAGTTGCTTCCGGATGCCAGCATGGTGTTTATCCGGGTCAGATATTCCTCCGGGGAATCCTCAGAAATCCGTGCGTGATAATTGGGCTGGCGCATGCGAAGTTCATCCATGATTTCCAGAAAAATAGTGCTCAGGTCATTGGTCGCGTCTTTTCCGTCACGTCCCACGCCGCCTACCGTAACCACCTGCCCGTTAAACATGCCGCCGTGAATGCCGGTAAGGTATTCGGAGAATATTGGTACGATTTCAGACATTTTGATTGAAAATGCCGAAAGAAGCTCTTTTGCTGTTGACCGAACAATCTTTTGGTTTTCCACCTCTTTTTTATAGAATGGATAGAGATACTGATCCATGCGTCCGGGGCATACGGAATTGTCCAGGCTTTCCAGGTTGATGGCGATCTGGGCAAAGAAAAGGGACTGAACCGCTTCCCGGAAGGAGGACGCGCCTTTCCGGGGCACCTTCCGGCAGACCCAAGCGATCTCATTCAATTCCATTTTTCGAAGAGTGTCCGGTTCGTTTTCAGCCATTTTCTCCGCAAGGTCCGCGTACCGTTCGCCGAATCGGGCAAGCCCCTCACAGGTAATTTTTACAGCCTCATAAAAAAACCATACTTCAGTTCCCTGTTGGGTTTTTCGCTGAAGCTCATTGGACTGGTCGATGATTCCATCCGTACCCATGGTGATCAGTTTTTCATAATCCGGGGCAATGTGCGAAATTCCGCCGGACTCGTTGATGATGTAAAAATAGCCTTGAAGCTGGTGAAGGAGGAGTCTGAGTTTTTTAATGGGCGAGCGGTAGGCTTTCAGGGCCATGAATCGGAACATCCAGAACGGAATGATTTTTAAAAGGCTCCATGTCTCCTTCCCTGAAATCTGGAGGGGATTGGTTTTTCGTTTGGGAAACTTGAAAAGGTCCAGCATGACCGGAACGCCGTGGAGTTCGGGGAAGATGGAGCCGCCGACCCTTTTGGAACTGTAATTTCCGACAATCAGCTCATCCGGATAGATGGAGATCGTTTTTTTCAGCAGCACTTCCCGGAGCGCTTCCGCCATCTGAATGACAACCGGCTTTACCCGGTTTTTCCGGTTTTTATAATAGGCGGTCCAGAGCAGTGCCCGGTCCGTGCAGATGCCGGGAGGAGCATTCTGAACCGCATCCTTGAGCCGTTCAATACGGGTTTTGGTCATTTTTTCTTCAGCGATCCGAACGGGGTTGTCAGTCGTAAAGAACGGCATGGATGTTCTCCTTGTTAAACAATTCTGTTACCTTCAGAAGGTCATCGGCTTTAAGGGACTGCAAATTCAACGCTTTCTGCCGGGTGTTGATCCGTTCCAGCTTTGCCTCTCCCATATTATGATAGGCAAGCAGATGGATGCTGTCGTGATGGTTTTTCTTTAAAAACATTGCGGTTGCCCGGATATTTTCGGGTGTATCGTTAATGCCGGGAACTACCGGCATCCGTGCCTGCAGGTTGCTGAACCGCTTTGCCAGTCTGGAAAAGTTATCCAGTATCAGTTCATTTGGGCAGCCGGTATGTTGCTTGTGAATCTCTGAATCCATATGTTTTATATCATAAAAAACAAGATCCAGAAAGGAGATGGTTTCTTCCATCCGGTTCCATGCTACCATTCCAGATGTTTCCAGATTGATATGGATCCCTTTTTCTTTGACCAGGGGAAGAAAGGTTTTCAAAAACGTCGATTGCAGGAGCGGTTCGCCGCCGGAAAGCGTAATTCCGCCGCCAGACTCCTCAAAGTAGTCTTTGTCTTTTAAGACCTCGGATAGAAGGTCATCCGCATTCCACTTTCTCCCGACCATCCGCAGGCTGTCGGTGTTGCAGGCGGAAACACATTCCCCGCACACACTGCATTTCGGGTAATCGATCCGAACGAAAGGGTTGTCCAGTATCGCGTCTTCCGGACACACCTCCCGGCATCTAAAGCAGCCGATACAGGAGTCTTTATAGAAGATCAGCTCGGGCGAGGGGTTGTGGGATTCGGGGTTCTGGCACCAGCAGCAGGCCATGGAACAGCCTTTAAAAAAAACGGTCGTGCGGATACCCGGGCCGTCATGAAGCGAAAACCGCTGGATATCAAAAATCAGGGCTTGGGTTGCCGAAGCAGGGTCCTTTTCATTTCTATTCATTAGATCACATGTCACACAACACCTCTGAGCCTTTCGGTCAGTTTGTTTTCATCGCGAAGCGATTGACTGTTTTTCTTTGCGCCGTTGCGTCTCCGCGCGAGAATATTGTTTTTTTTGAATTCGTTAATA
>CAZOEW010000292.1:0-2995 GCA_964578935.1 uncultured Desulfobacterales bacterium
AATCTTTTGGATGCGGTTTCAATTTTTCCGATTTTTTGATCGTAATGTTCACAGAAAATCTCCCTATATTAAAAGCATATACAAAACAGAATGATTCATAAATCAAATTAAAGAGGTAGTCAAGTGTCACGAATCAAGAAACATGTTGTATCTGAATCGGATTTAATCTGTAGAATTCTTGTTTTTTACAATCATTCGGTATAAATGAAGTGTTTGACATACGAAATCCGCTTGTATAAGAAAGACCCTTTCCCTGTTTTGTCTTTGCAGAACAGGCATGATATAAAAAGTTTGATTTTCAACTGTTTCGGTAAAGGATGATTGTTATGGAAATTCCGGAAAATGGGCCGGGCATCGAGCCGGTAAAGTTTACAATAAACAGCAAGTTTGTCTTTAAATGTCATAAGGGTGTTGCGTGTTTTACCAAATGCTGCCGCGGGATCAATATTATTCTTACTCCGTATGATATTGTAAGGCTTAAAAATTGTCTGGGGTTGTCTTCCAGCGAATTTCTGGCCATCTATACCGTTCCTAGAATTCTGGAAAAAACAGACCTTCCGGTCGTAACCCTGAAGCTTATGGATGATGAGTTAACCTCGTGTCCGTTTGTCAGGGATGATGGTTGTATTGTATATAAGGACCGGCCCACAACCTGCCGTTATTACCCTCTGGGTGTGGCATCTCTCAGTCATCAGGATTCTGGCGAAGAAGAAGGGTTTTATTTTTTTGTGAATGAACCTCATTGTTTGGGGTTTGAAGAAGATACAAAATGGACTGTCGCACAATGGCGAAAAGACCAGGGGGTTGATATCCATGATGAGATTAATTCCGACTGGACCGACCTCATCGTACGAAAACGGTCATTTCCGGCAAACATCAAACTAACGGAAGAAACCAAGAAAATGTTTTTCACAACCTGTTATGATATCGATCAGTTTAGAAAATTTGTTTTTGAAAGTTCTTTTTTAAGTCTGTATCAAATAGATGATGAAACCTTAAATAAAATTAAGCAGGACGAGGTTGCCCTTCTGATGTTTGGATTCCGCTGGTTGAAATGGGTTTTGTATAAAATCGGAGATTTTAAAATCAACCCGGAAGCAGCCGGCCGGAGACAGAAAAAAGAAACATAACCGGGCGTTCACAGGCATTTCAAGACTCCGGGATCGCGGCCTGTAAAAAAGAACCGTTCGACTTTTCATTTCTTCAGTAAGAAGGATAGGTCAATCCATCAAAACAATTGGCTGAATTCAGCCTGGCTTCGAAATCAAGATTGAAAAATTCCGCGGCAGGCTTCAATATTTCAGGAGTTTTTTCCTGGAGTTTCCGGGCGGTCTCCAATACATAGTCAAGGCCTTTTTGGGTCATCCTCCCAAGCGGCTGCCTGCACGCACCGGATGGCAGACCCAGAATTGACATCAGCGTTTTGATGGCAAGGGGGTTTCTGGCCCTGACTTCCACCTCTCCGTAGGCTGTTGTCTCTTTTGTTTTGACGGTTATAAGACTATAAAGGGGATCAAGCGCCGCGTTGATCTCTTGTGCTCCTTCCGGATCATTGTTGTTAAGACGATTGACCATTTCCGCCACAGCCCTGGGAGCAATGTTTGAAACAACCGATATGACCCCTGCGGCATTGATATCCGGATCTCTCATCATCTGGACCGTCAGCCCGTCATCGCCTGAAAGGATAGAGAACTCCGGTCCGCAGAATTTTCGGGTTTTTCTCATATTTTCTATATTTCCAGTCGCCTCTTTAACGGTTCTTACATTGTTAACGGTTTTAAAAAGGATGGCGAGATCTTCGGGAAACATCTGGGCCCCGGTTCTGCCCGGAATGATATAGGGGATAATATCCAGCTCCGGAAAAGCCCTTGCAACCGGCTCAATATATTCCCTGCGTATTTCAAGAGAGCTTGGGCCGTTATAATAGGGGTCTACCAGCAACACCGCGTCAACACCTTCTTTTGCAGCCTGCGCGGTTGCAGTCAGGGCTTCAGACGTGTTGTTGCTACCGGTTCCCGCAATACAGAGACATTGTCCTTTTGTTTTTTGAGCGATTTTTTCAATAACACGGTTGTGTTCATCCCAGGTAAGTGTGGGACTTTCACCGGTTGTTCCCACGGCCAGAATTCCGGAGATGCCATTTTGGATCTGAAAATCAACAAGTTTGTCCAGTCCCTCATAGTCAATCGTATTGTTTTGAAAAGGGGTTATCAGTGCGGTAAAAGAGCCCGTAATCATTTTCCCTCCTTATAAACCCCGGTGGAAAACGGGGGTATTGGAAACTACCGTTGTGTTTTCAGCTATGATGATTCTCAAAAAACCATAAACCACTTGTGATTTGAAAGAAAATTGGTCATGATTGGTTTTGAAACCGCATCTTTCAAAAAGTGTTTTTTCTTGACAATACAGGATGATCATACTAACCAGCAACGCTTTGCCAGTGTAAAATGTAAATTATTATGTATTGAAAGCAAAGTAAACCGAAATATTTTGTGTCCGTTGAATTTCAGCGATTGTAAAATGGTTTACAGACAGAGGAAAATATCATGGAAAAATCAAGAAATGTAGAAGAATACATTGCAAGACAGCGGGCGGCTCTGGCAGCAAATCCAGAGTGCGGAACATCTCATTATAATCTTGCAGTCGCCCTTTTGGGTCAGAAAAAATATGATGAAGCGGAAAAAGAGCTTATCGAAGCGGTGAACTGCAGTCCAACTCTTGCCGAAGCCTATGTCCAGCTGGGCGGAATATGTCTGCAGCGGGGAGACCTGGAAGGTTGTCTGAATTATAACAGACAGGCGGTTAACTCAAGGGCGGCCTTTGCCGAAGGGTGGGGAAATATCGGCTTTGTTGAACTTCAGAAAGGCAATGTCGATGAGGCGATACGGGCTTTAAAAAAGGCGATAACATACAATTCGCGGTTTATTCAAGCCTATGCAACCCTTGCAAATGCCTATTTAATGTCCGGACTTTTGGACGAGAGCATTCAGGCCAA
>CAZOEW010000293.1:0-2960 GCA_964578935.1 uncultured Desulfobacterales bacterium
AGGCAAACACCTTGAAGACGTTCCCAGAGAGGAACTGGAAACACTGTGGGAAAAAGCTAAAAAAATGGAAGCGCCATGACGAAAACAATCCGGAACGTTCTTCCTCCTGTACACCCGATTGTGTAACCAATATTTTTCCTGGTTGCGGTCAGGATTTCATTTCGCTGTCAATGGCTTCCTTCATAAGGCTTTCAACTCTTCGCAGCAAAAACCGGGAATCATCCACCGGAATTTTCTTTTTTATTTTTTCGTTTTTATCATTAATCGTATTGAACACGAACTCTGTTTTCCGTATCGTATTCAAATCAATCTTTCTGTCGATCTCTTTTTCAATCCTGTCGACGATGTTCCGGACAAGCACACCACCTGGTCCAACCTTTTTAATTCTTTCAGAGATGTCCGCGGTAACCTTGTTGATAATCTCCCAACGCTCTCCTCTGGTACTGATTCTTATCCGATCAATAGGAAATTCTTCTCCCGGCTTTTCATTCGATTCCGTTGACCCACCCCGGGTCAGTTGTTTGATATAGACCCTTATGATTTTGTGAATCTGATAGATCGGCACTTTCATCTATATATTCTCCATCTGTATGCGATCGAAGGGTCGTCTGTAAAACGTTACGTTAAGTTCAATGCATACGCGGAATAAAATATCCGGATAAATTGTTTATGACTTTCAAAAGCAATTTCAGGGAGATCATCCGGGCCATAACAACCGATATCAGATGCATCATCGCCCGCGATTGGATCACCGGAAAAGTTGCGAACAAGGTAACCCGCCATGAGAACCGTTTTATAAGATGGGCTGGGATTGGCTGAGATTCCAAGCAACAGTTCGATTTTACCGGAAATATTGGTTTCTTCCTTTAATTCCCGTAATGCAGCCCGTTCCGGCGTTTCATCCAGCTCCATAAATCCCCCGGGAAGGCACCAGAAACCCACCTTCGGTTCAACACTTCGTTTTACAAGCCAGATCTTGTTGTGTTTATCCGCAACGACAACACAGGTCGCAGGAACTGGATTCTCATAAAGCGGTTCAAGGCACTTTTGGCAGTATCTTCGAACGTGTCCCTCAATATGTTTATCCATTAAACGATTTCCACAGTAGTGGCAGAACTTTTTTTGGCGCATATAGATTTAACGATACTCATGGAGCGGTTAACTACAATTAATCATCAAAATTTCCTCCCGGCCCTTTATTGCTTTCAATGGCTGCGGCACGTTTTCGAATCATTTCCGGAGTCCATTCAGATGGATCTTCGATCCGCTGAGCCTTGGGGCCCGGATCATAGGTTCCGGCATCATTGATCACCTCAATCGCAAGCGGGGCGGTATCCGCTGCATTCAATACATTTACAAGCATGTTAAAAACAAAATCCTCTACCCGTTTCGCCATCCTTTCCCTTACCGCTTTAGCCTGCCCCAGTAATTTGTTTTCAAAGGGAAGATTCAATTTTTTAAAATCGCCTCCTTTAATATTTTTTTCAAGCGCATAGGCAAGCATCAACTCCCACATCTCTTCCGTTACACCCTGGCCTTTTACCTTGATAAAATTACCATCATCATCAAGCATGGCATTCCCATAGTCATTTACTTCAAGTCCCCATGAAATCATTTGAAGAGCCGTTGCGACATTCGCCTTCGTGGTTCTTGTTTTAGAGGCGATCTCTCTGAGCCGATCGGAGCTGTTTCCGGATGTGCCGTGCTGCGCTCCGGAAACATGATATTTGGAGAGGGCATTGTGGATCTCCGAAGTCAATCCAACCTGTATGCCCTGTCCGCTCTCCTCTATTCCATGGGTGGTGCCATTATTGAGCGCAATCCAATCTGGAAAAATACGGTGAGCGTTCAACCCCTGAATTAGAAAAACAGCCTCCTCCACAGTCGACAGTCCAAGCTTGCCTTTAATCTCACCGATTTCGGTTTCCAGGCCTGCCCATTCGGGAATATAAGGATATAATTCGATATTTGCGATGAGATTCTTATCATCCGGCATGTGTGAAGCGTCAATGGCGATCGAAGTTATTCCTGCATCAAACATCGAAGGGATTTCAATTTTTGAGACTGCAAGGTCACCTTCTTTTTTGATTCCATAATGGTCTGCATGTATTGCAACCGGTATTGTAATCTCCAGTTCATTGCAAACCGCATCAACCTGTCTTGCGATATTCCAGTAATTGACGGCGCAATATGCATTTGAACCGCCTTCGGACCTTGCAATTTCAATAATAATCGCTGCATTGGCTCTCTGCGCAGCCGCCAGGGTTCCTCTTATCACAAAAAGGTTTCTTCCATTCGCGGCAATCGTTACCGCTTTTCCTTTAGCAAGCATTGCTCTGTCGATAAACCGGCCGCTGACAATCAGCGCCGCTGAATTCGGAAAAAGTTTCACCACGTTTGGCGGTCGCCCTATCTTTAATGCCCGTTCAAAATCTTTTGGATTGATTTTCTTCTCTGACATCTGCGAACCTCCTTTTTCCAATCAAGATATGTTTTCTTTCCCGAAGTTGATGGAGAACCTGCGGAAATGGTCTTTTGAGATGGAAATCTGTTGCCATATGCCTGAAAAACATTGAATCCGATTGCATTCAGCCAATGCTTTTGAGGTATTTACCCATTGATGAATGCCGTGTCCGGAACCGATTGAATCGATTCATCAGCGTCGTGCGTCATTTATAATAGAAATTTAAATCGAAATCAATAGGCTGATTACCCGGCCCCGAAGTCATCGTCAGGAAAATATTCAGCGTGGGTTGCCAAAGCAGGATGGAGCCATCTTAAAGATTGAAATGCAAATCAATTTCCCGGAAGCACAAGAGAGATAACTATATGAATATATGAAAATATTTTTGGCTATACTTTATTTTAAAGCCGAACCTCGCTGCTCCGCTCTTTCCCAATCTTCTATGGCAACCCCGTCATCAACTTCTTCCCAACCGGTAATCATGGCCTTTAGATGT
>CAZOEW010000294.1:0-2960 GCA_964578935.1 uncultured Desulfobacterales bacterium
AATTTTATATCAAAACTGGTATCGAAAAATTTTATTGAACGAATTCTGGATGAGGAAAAAGGATATATCGATGAAGAAGTTTACATTGAGACCCTGAAAAAGGTGTTGCAAAAATTTGCTGAACAGAACAACTGTGTTTTGATCGGAAGGGGAGGGCAATATTTTCTGAAAGATTTTAAAAACGCAATCCACATTGACATGATTGCCGAACTGAAGGATCGTATCACGTTTATGAAGGAACATTATAAACTATCCCATGCACAGGCAAAAAATACGATTACGATTCAAGACAAAAGACGCCAGAATCTATACATGAAAATCGGAAAACAGGATTATGAGAATCCGGGTCTCTATACGATTGTTTTAAATATGAGCAAGTTGAACATAAATGAAGCTGTTGAAATCGTATGCAAGCTTGCCAGGTCAAAAGATAACGCGTAAGTGCCGATAACAAAAATATATATAGACAGCGAGGTCCTGGATTTTCCGGAGACCGCTTCCATTCTGAAACGAATCGATAAACCACATCAGATAATTCATAATATCAAGCAATTATTTGACAATATCTCATCGGAAGACGATCCTGTTACCAACGGTAAAAATATACTTCTCCTTACACAGAATAAAGGCGCATTTTTAAAAAAGTGTCCCGGGACAAGCTGCTATACCTGTTGCGATTATCAGATTCTGCACATTGGAAATTTCTGCACAATGGACTGCTCGTACTGTATTCTTCAGGCCTATTTCCATCCTCCCATCCTGCAATATTTCGTCAATTATCGCGATCTTTTTAAAGAAATTGAATCGCGGTTTTCATCAAAAAAAATCAGCAGAATCGGAACGGGTGAATTTACGGACAGCATGATCTGGGAACACATGTCCGACCTGACGCAGCAGTTGATTACGCGGTTTTCTTTTCAAAATAGTTCTGTCCTGGAGTTGAAAACGAAAACAGCCGCGGTCAACAGTTTAAAGCACCTTTCTCATAATCAAAAAACAATCGCTTCCTGGTCCTTGAACAATGAAGCGGTCATCGATAGCGAAGAGCGTCATACCGCATCGCTCTCCGCGCGTCTCCATGCAGCAGCTCAGTGCGAATCACTTGGCTATCCCCTGGCATTCCATTTTGATCCGCTGGTGATTTATGATGGATGTGAAAAAGCTTACATCGAAGTGATTGAAAAAATGTTCAACTGTGTCTCGCCGGAAAGCATTGTGTGGATCAGCCTTGGAAGCTTTCGTTTTATCCCTTCGTTAAAACCGATCATTCAAAAGCGTTTTCCGGAGTCCACAATCATCTATGGAGAGTTTATTTCAGGGCTGGACGGAAAAATGCGATATTTCAAACCACTTCGTATCAACCTTTACAAAAAAATCGTTTCATTCATCCGCGAGATCTCACCGGATGTTCTTGTTTACTTATGCATGGAAGATGATGAGGTCTGGAAAAAATCATTGGGATTTGTACCTTCGGAAAAAGGCGGTCTGCCGAGAATGCTGGATGAGAGCGCGATCAGGCACTGCAATCTGGATAAGAGTTATTTATGACGGCTTCGTAAAAAGTCCAATTTCTTTGTTGCGCTTCATCTTGTATGATTGCGGAATAGGCTAACTATTCCTCATCATACAAGACTTGCGCGCCTTGAACTTGAACTTTTTTCTTTGCCGCCTGTTTTATGACTTTTTACGAACTTATCATTTATAGTGCCTGTCAAAATAATATTTCGAATGGAGCGACCGTGCAGCAAAAAAATCATCTTTATATGATTCCGGGAATCATTTTCCTGTTCATCTTGTTCAGCAGTTTTATTTCCGATGGAAAGACGCTGTATATCGTTCAATGGGTAAACGATGGGGATACCATTAAATTGGCTGATGGCAGGCGCATCCGTTTAATCGGAATAAATACACCCGAAATTGAGCACAAAAATTTGGATGGGAAAATCATCAAAGCAGAACCATTCGGAGATCTGGCAAAAAACCGGACAACAATCCTTACCTATGGTAAAAAAGTATATCTTGAACTGGATAAAGAACAACACGATCGATACGGAAGGGTGCTTGCTTATGTGTTTTTAACGGATGGGACCTTGATCAATAAAAAACTGATAGAAGAAGGTCTGGCTTACTGTTTGCCGGATAAAACAAACAGCCGATATGAACAGAAACTGTTGAAAGCACAAAAAAACGCCATGCTTTCGGGTATAGGCTTGTGGCATAATCTGAAAAAAACATCTAAACAAAACGTTATCGGAAATACCTCGTCAAAAAGATTCCACACGCTCACCTGTCCTTTTGGGAAAAAAATTGCTGCGAAAAACAGAAGATCGTTCACCCACAAATGGGATGCGTTCTATAATGGATTTGCACCTTGTAAAAAATGCGAAAGGCCGTGAATAGCGAAAGAAATTCTCCCGCAGAGGCGCAGAGCCGCAGAGAAAAACGAAAAATTTGCTCTTGCAATAACATCTTATCAAGCTTTCGAAATCGATTTTAAAATCTGTTTTCCATCCTTTTTGTAGTTTATAACGGTTGTCATCATAATTTTCCGGTTCATGTGTCCTTTTAGTGATCAATTGGCCTCTGAGTGAAGTCTATTGAGGTCATTTGGAAAGTGTTCTTCATGAAGCGGAGCGTCAAATTTGAAACTGTTTGAGGGAGCTTGCGACCGAGTTTTTCAAATTTAGCGGAGCAAATGATAGAACACTCCAAATGCCGCAATCAACGAACGAGGAGGCTCTTGATCACCGTTCAATCATATCGTAATATTGTTTATGACATTCGCTATCAGGATTGAATTTCAGATCATGACAATGAGATATTTTCGGGTTTGTAGTTACGGGGTTTTCGCACCCTATACAATATCCATATCGACAATGTGGCTTGTTATCAATACATATAGGTTATTTTTCAGCATTTGTAAGCGTAAGTTTTATATCTGCAGTGTTTTTACCTTTGCC
>CAZOEW010000295.1:0-2916 GCA_964578935.1 uncultured Desulfobacterales bacterium
CTGATGTTACCGTCGGTTCTCGCATCTCGGTTCTGTTTTATGGCTGATAAGCCGTGCGGCTGATAATCTCATCCTGAACCATTGGGTTGAGTGCAATAAAGCGGATCGAAAACCCGGCGGGCCTGACAATTAGATCCGGATATTTTCCGGGGTTGGTTTTTGCTTCCAATAATTCGGATTTATTAAGGATATTGCACTGTAAGTGCATTCCTCCCTGGTCAAAAAATGTCGTCAGAAGAGATTGAAAGTTCTGAATGCCTTTTTCACCGGAGAAGAAACGCGGACTGAATTCCAGATTCAAGGCTGCTCCGTTGGTTATCAGGCCGTAGTCAATTCTGGCGGCAGAGTTCAGGGCTGCGGTCGGTCCTGATCGATTCATACCCTGGGCGGGTGAGATACCCACCGAAAGGGGCTCTCCCATCTTTCTGCCTGAAGGCATCGCGGCATTTGTCATGCCAAAGGCGACGTGGCCGCCTGAAGAGAAAAATCCCGGCTGATACCTTCCTCCGCGATATGTTTTATATTTGCGAACTTCCTTACAAAAGATATCGACGACCTCTTTCGCGAACCGGTCAGCGTTAGGGTCGTCGTTTCCGAACTTTGGATATTTATGAATCAGGGTTTGTCTTAGGGCCTCATCACCTTCAAAATTTTTGGCCATGGCATCCAAAAGATCTTTCATGGCAATTTTTTTATCTTTAAAAACAGCCTGATCAATTGCGGCAAGAGAGTCACCCACACTTGCCATTCCGATACCCTGGATAGCGGTGTGGTTATACAATGCACCTCCCCATAAAATATCCTTTCCTTCTGCCAGGCAGTTTTCGGTAAGCGATGAAATAAACGGCAGCGGACGATGTTCGGCATGAATTTTTGCCAGAACCTCCATCCCCTCGATCATCTTTTCAAGCTGATAGCTCAGCTGGGTTTTGAAAGCATCCATCAGATCATCAATCGATTCCATTTTCTCCGGGTCCATGGTCGCCGGTCCCATCGGTTCGCCGCCCTGAAAGAAGGACATGAAGTTGTCAGCGAGTTTTTTGCCCTGGTTAAGGGCCAATTCCAGACAATAACCAAAATCCACCAGGGCTGCGTTGGCTGAATTGCATGTCTTCCCGGGTACACCCAGTTCCACACATCCGATAATGCCGTATCCGGACGCATCATCGGGTTGGATACCCCATTTCCTCAGAGTCGGAATGATGATATCATCGTTGAATATCTGAAGGTTTCCCCTGCCGGAAGACGCGGATTGGGAGACTCTTTCCAAAAACGCAGGATCGGTGTTGCGATGCATCCGAACTCCGAAATTGGGTTCCTGCATGCATACTCTTTCTCGTGCATCGATTGCCATGAAGGAGAGTTCATTGACAACATCGTTTCCTTTCTCATCCATTCCTCCGACGATCAGGTTGGTTGCGCTCTGCGTGCTGCAAAAAGCCAGGTCACCGGCAAAATCGAAGCATGGCGCGGTAGCGTTCAGCTTGATAAAGAAGCATTCAAGCAGTGTTTGCCCCTTTTCTTTTGTGATACGGCCCGCTTTCAAATCTTGTTCATAAAGAGGATAAAGGTATCGGTCTATGCCTCCAAATGATATGGATTTTTCGTAGTCTTCGATCTGGGCGGCGATATGAAGAAAATATATCGACTGAACTCCTTCCCAGAAAGTCTCTGCCGCTTTCGCAGGAACCTTTCGGCAAATCCTGGATATCTCTTCCAGATCCTTCCTTCTGTTTGGATCGAGTTCTTTTTTTGCTAAAATTAAAGCCTTTTTTGAATATCTTTCCGCAAAATCAATCACAGCCTGACACGATATTTGAGCCGCGAGATAAAATTCACGTTTCTGAACATCGGCTTTCTCAGTCCGGTTCAGGTGCTCTCCTATCTCTCCCAAAATTCCCGTCAAACCGACTTTAACGACTTTCTCGTGGTTTAAAAGAATATGACCGATCCCCGCAACCTCCGTCAGTATCATTCCGCTTCCGAGTATGTTTGCTCTTTTATTCAGGGTTTCAGTCCATCGATATTGAGCAAAATCTTCAAGGGTTTTCCCTGACCAGTAAGGTATAATATCATTCTTCATCTCTTCCAGATCGTTTTTATCGATATGAAAGGGATTTGTGTCTCGATTCGCGATTTCGCCAAGCTCAGGCCAGATGCGGCCGTTGCAGTCCGGGTAGAAACCACCGCCCAGTTCCTTGCTGGTAGCAGAACCAACAATGAGTTCTCCATCCCGGATATTCAACGTGATATTGTCAAGAATCGTTTTCAGCGCCTCTGCTCTTCGAATGATCATGGATTGCCCTTCTGTTTTTTTGAAACTCCGTGTCAGGTATCTGGCTCTCTCTACACAGATTTCAGGAGTTAAACCGATTAATCTTTCTTTTAACTTCAATGTGTCCGTCATATGTAGTTCCTCTACTCAGGATGGCAGGAAACAGTCGGCGTTATATGCAATAAGGATATATAGCCAACTGAATGTTGATCGTCAATTGTTTTGCCGAAAGGGAAATTCGCTTTTTACGGTTTGTTGTTTTTTTGCTGCGGATATTGCTTCGAAAGAATCAGGGTATCTTTTTACAACCGGTATGATGATTTGCGGGTGATGGGCTTTTGGAGCGATGCACCCGATTTGATGATGAAGCGGATATTCGGAGAGGTTATGTATCGAGATGGATGTTTTCGGTCCGATTGTTATCATTTCGCAATGTTTTGTTCTCTGTGTTATCCTTGCTTCCAAAGAGTCTGACAAAGAATATGGTGAACAGGATAACGATAAAAATTGCGGTTACCCTGATATAGTCCGATAGAGAGTGCTGAAACAGAAAAAAAGATTTTGTTTTTTCAGTACCCATAACCTTAATCCGGGATGTTTGAGTGTAATATCTCAAAAAGCAGTTTCGTTAACATGAGGAT
>CAZOEW010000296.1:0-2910 GCA_964578935.1 uncultured Desulfobacterales bacterium
GCGTAGCAGCCGGGAGTCATCTTCCGCTTCTGGAACAGCAGTTTTTTGTGCCGCTCTTTCAATATGGTTATCGAGGAAAATTTGATGCGTTTTTGAGCAATGGCGCCATCCAGTATCGATGTGATTTTTCAAAAAAGAGATCCATTGAAGTAGTCAAATCGTTTAACATCCGTGAATATCTTGGTGAGAAAGAGTATGGTTTTCTCATTGAAACGCTTGAGAAAACGCACGCGCTGCCCGAATTCAAACTGCCTCCTCCGCTTGAAGTGGTGGGTGAACCGATTGCGTTTCGTGATTCAATGGTTAACTTTGCACCCATCGGCAGGGTGAAGGAGGAGGGACCGGAAGCCCAGCAAAACCGGAAAAATTTTGTTGATTTTGACAAGGCCGGCGGATACAGGCGGAAAGTCATGGAACACCTCAACACAGAACTCTCTTCTCTTATTGAAAACAAGAAGTTGAAAATCACCCTGGGCGGACAGACCTCCTTTGATATCGGAATCGTCGGCAAGGACAAAACAAATGCAGTACAGACCTTGTTTGATATGGGCTTTAATCGGGTCGTTTTTTTCGGAGATGCTTTGTTTAAAGGTGGAAACGATTATGCCATCCAGGAATTCGCGGATGCATGGCCGAAAGATTCGCCGAAAAAAATAGAAGCTATTCAAGTGAATTCCTATCAGGAAACGATTGAAAAACTGGTTGAGTTTAAATTTATAGAACGATAACGCTGACAACGCATGGGGTTCAGATGAAACCGACAAAAATTACGTTAAATGCCCTGGAAGGTATGGCAAAAAAAATCGAACTGACCGAAGAGGTTGTGGCCTCCTATTCCCTTGAAAAATGGGCGCGAAATTTTACGTTGATGACAGCAGGCTACCGGGATCAGCTCGACCCGGAGGATGCGGGAAATCCCGGCGTGGCCATCAACCTGGTCACCATCGCCATACTCGGAGAGGCCAAAGCACGCGTGTTTAAAAGGAAAAAGACCGGAGCAGAAGGGTTGCATGTGCATATCGGCGGGGAAACCAGGCCTCACACCCAGGATTTTATCCGGCTATTGGCAAGGGTCTACGCGGCTCACGGATTCAAGGTTCACCTCCGGGCCGAAATTCCGACGACTCCGATCTGGTATTCATCTTTCGGTGTTTTTTATGAAGGGTTTCAAAGCGGTGACAATTTAACGGCCAGCCATTCGCAGTATTTTAAAGGCGGTTGGAAACCCATGGATTCGCTCGGCAAACAACTTGTAGAAGAAGAAAAAGAGATCATTCAGGAAGTTCAAAACATCGTTTCCAGCCGGGCGACAATACCGCTCGCTCCGTTATCCGATGAAAACATTCTGCATGATTTTCATGTTGATGACGCGTATGTGAACTACCAGAAATCCGTAATCGATGAGAAATCGATCGATGAGATCAAAAAAGCGCATGAGCGCGGTTTTCGCTGCGCAATCTGTACTGTCGGCGGTTCGATGAAATTAACTTCCGAAAGGTTGTTTCAGGGATTCGATATTTCAACCGGGCAAAACAATATGATCCAATACTTTTTTGGTGAAGAGGATTCCGAGTACCATAAAATCGGCCAGATCGACGGTGAGAATTATGGCGTTGATCCGACAAAGAAGGAGATTTACAGCAATATCGGTGCGCAGGACAAGCTGCTGCAAAATCAGGCAAGCGTAGTGTTTATATGGGATCCGGATGGCGATCGATTTAATATGGTGACAACCGCGCCGGCTGCAGACCATACAAGATATACCGATCTGGGCCTGGAGGTTGAGCTGCGGGAGAATGAGGACCGGTGCATCGTTTATTTTACGCCGAATCAGATATTTTTCATGCTGGCCGCATTTCAGATCGCCGCTTTAAAAAAATCCGGTGCATTTGATGCCTATGACTGGTTTATCGCCTCTTCCGTAACCACATCCAGAGCACTGGACGAACTGGCTGAACTGGAAAAAATTCCAATTGTGCATGTCCGTGTCGGGTTCAAGCACTGGGGTACTTTCGCGGAATGGCTTGAAAGCAGGAAAGATGAAAACGAACCGTATACTACCGCTCTGGGCGAAGAAATACGTCTGGGGAAACAGCCCAGGCTTGTTTTAATGTGCGAGGAATCCGGAGGGGCGATTTTCGGCGGTAAGGAGTTTCTCAAAAACAGGTCGGTTTCAAGAGAGATTATCGCCATGCGTGAAAAAGACGCTTTCCAGTTCGGACTATTGGCATTGTCCATGGGTGCTTTTTTATATAACGCGAACCAGTCTTTTGCAGGCTACTATTGCAATCTGATTCAAGAGCACCATATCCGGAACAAGTATTTCAGCCGCAGTGATAAAAAGTTATATGATGAAAGCCTGCTGGGTGTTCAGCGGCAGGAGGCAAAGAAAGCGGGGGAGGCCAGGCGGGATACAATCATGCAATATTTTCATGATCTGGCGGTAAAATACAGTGACGGCATGTCTCTTGCGGAGATATCCGGTGAACTCAATTCGAGGCTGGACCGTAACAGCCAAACGTTGCCTGAGCTGAAACAGATCTGTTTGATCGGGAAGGGGACTCTTCTGGAAGGAACGTTTCTGCAATTTGAATCATTTTGGTTTGTTATACGGGCTTCCGGAACGGATGCCGTGCTTCGATATTATATCAATGGTGAAGATAAAAGAGAGATAGAAGCCTGTCAGGAAGCGCTTATGAATATAGTGCTGTAACGGCAACTCATGTTCAGGCGGAAACGATAAAAAAGAGGTGATGTATGAGAATGTTTTTTGGTCTGATGATGGTCGCTCTGCTCCTGTCAGCCTGCGCAGGTAAACGTCCTGTCAATTTAAGCGTTCATAAAGGGCTTTTGGCGGACTGTCCCGCAACCCCGAACTGCGTCAGCAGCCAGGCGACGGATGAAAGCCAT
>CAZOEW010000297.1:0-2884 GCA_964578935.1 uncultured Desulfobacterales bacterium
TGAGAATAAGGAAGAATTCGCGAACAAATACCCGGCCGATTTTATCTCCGAGGCCGTTGACCAGACCCGGGGGTGGTTCTACTCCCTACTGGCTATCTCGACCCTTCTGTTCGACAAGGCGCCCTTCAAGAATGTCGTTGTGCTGGAGTTCATTCTTGACCAGGAAGGCAAGAAGATGTCCAAGCACAAGGGGAATGTGGTTGACCCGTTCGTGACGGTGGACAAGTACGGCGCCGACCCGGTACGATGGTATCTGGTGTCAGCCTCCAATCCGTGGTTGCCGACCAAATTCGGCCTCGACGCCTTGAGCGAGGTTATCCGCAAGTATTTTGACACCCTGCGCAATACGTATTCCTTCTTTGCCATCTATGCCAACATCGATAAAATCGCCGAGCGCGCCGAAACCGATGGCCAGTCTATCCGCGATTTTCTCGCGGGCAAGGCCGGTCAGCCGGAACATTTCGACCGCTGGATAATATCACGGTACAACAGCCTTATCAGAGATGTTACTCGGTCATTCGATTCTTACGAGATAACCAGACCCGTACGCGCTATCCAGCATTTTGTCATTGAAGAGCTTTCCAACTGGTATGTCCGCAACACCCGGCGGCGGTTCTGGGCCAAGGCCGATGACCCCTCAAAAATGCGGGCTTATTTGACCCTGTACGATATCCTTGTCGGCGTGTGCAAACTGATGGCCCCGGTGGCGCCGTTCATCTCGGAACTCATCTGGACCGAGCTGGCCGGCGAAAATCGGCAAAAATACGGTCTGCCGCTGTCGGTGCACATGACCGACTACCCGCAACCCGATGAAAGCCTGATTGACGTGAAGCTCGAAGAAACTATGTCCGTCGCGGAGCAAATCGTATCGCTGGGTCGGGCGGCGCGCTCAAGAAAGAATCTCAAAGTGCGCCAGCCTCTGGCTAAACTCATGATAGGTCTGCCCAACTGGTTGTCACTCGACCAACTAAAGGGATATTTCGATATAATAAAAGGGGAACTGAATATAAAAGAAATCGTGGCGGCCGAGAATGTCGACTCCTATGTATCATACTCCGCCAAGCTTAATTTCAAGACAGCCGGACCTAAGCTTGGCCCTGACGTCAAGTTAGCCGCGGCACATCTGGCTAATCTCGATTCAACTTCCATAAGAACGTTTCTAGAGACAAAAACCTTGACTTTGCAGGTTAACTCACGAAAAATTGAGTTGACCGAAGACGAAGTGGATGTGAGCAGGACGGAAAACGAGGGGTTCGCGGTCGAAAGCGAGGGACCGCTGACAATCGCCCTCGATACCCGGCTTACCGATGACCTGATTGACGAAGGGTTCGCCCGCGAGATTGTCAACAAGGTCCAGAATATGCGGAAAGCCTCGGGGTTCGAGGTAACCGACCATATCGACATCCTCCTGCACTCTTCCGACCGGCTCATGAAAGCGGCTAAAAAGCACGATGCTTTCATCCGTCGGGAAACCCTGGCCGGAGAAATCAAGTATCCGGACCAGAAATCGTTTCAGGACTCTAAAGAGTGGAATATAAATGGTGTCGACGCCACGATAGCGGTAATTAAAAAAGACGCGTAACCGGAGAAAAAATGAAAAAAACCGATTTGGAAAAGCTCAAGAAGTTGCTTCTCGAAAAAAGAAAAGAGCTTCTTGATGAGATTTCTTCGATGACCAACAAGTTGGGCAAAACCATCAAAGAGTCCACCGGGGACCTGTCTTCGTATTCCTATCACATGGCCGACCAGGGAACCGACGCTATGGAACGCGAGATGACATTCATGCTCGGCTCCAAGTCAGGACGCTTTCTCTATCACATCGATGAGGCCCTGCGCAGAATCGAAAGAGGTGAATACGGCAAATGCATCGCCTGCGGCAAACAAATCAGTATTGACCGCCTCAAAGCTGTCCCTCACGCCAGACTGTGCATAGCGTGCAAGTCGGCGGAAGAAGAAAAGAAGGGCCCCAGTCGAAAGTAATTTGAGAAAGCTGCTTACCCCCCTGTTCGTCCTCGTCACCGTAGTCGCGGTTGACCAGGTGACCAAACTCTGGGCCATTGGCGCCCTCTCCGGACAACCATCCGTCGAGGTCCTGGGCCGATTCTTCATGCTGACTCTGGTCTATAACGAAGGCGGCGCTATGGGCTCTAATTTCGGTTCATCGACATATTATCTGGTCTCTTCCAGCCTTATCCTGCTGTTCATACTGTATTACATTTACAGCCACCGTGAAAATCTGTCAGTAACCGTGCCTCTGGCTCTTATCGCCGGCGGTGCGGTGGGCAATATCATCGACCGTATTCGTCTCGGGCAGGTGGTCGATTTTCTGGATTTTGACTTTTTCGATATCAATCTTTTCGGTCTTCAGCTTGAACGCTGGTGGACTTTCAATATCGCCGACGCCGCGATAAGCTGTTCCATTATCTTCCTTTTGATACGGGTGATGTTCTTTCATCACGATAAACCCCAACACGATGTAAATATCACCGGCGCCTCCGGATAATGGGGTCCCCATCGCGGAGCCACTCTGAGCATGCTCTATGGACCTGAACAATTACGATAATCAGAACTTCATCAGCGAATGGTGGGCGAAAACAAAAAATTCTCTGGACCAGTACCGGGGGATGGGGCTAAGGGGGTTATTTCATAATTTCGCGTCGCTGTCTATTCTTCAGGTAGCCAACTACATTCTCCCCCTGATAATTCTGCCCTATCTGGTCAGGGTAATCGGAGTCGAAAAGTTCGGGCTGGTTGTTTTCGCCTACGCCGTCATTCAGTATTTCAATATCATTACCGATTACGGGTTCAACCTGTCCGCCACCCCCGAAGTATCCATCAATAGGAATAACCCCGAAAAAATATCCACTATTTTCAACTCTATCTA
>CAZOEW010000298.1:0-2781 GCA_964578935.1 uncultured Desulfobacterales bacterium
CCGCCTGTTTAATGATCCATTCCGATCAGAAAAACTTTTTTCTTAATCGTAATGCTTTATATGATAAAAATTCAATATTCAACCATTTCTGAGCTTGCGGCTGTCGCCCACACGTATGGTTACATTTTTCGAATCAAAATATTCAATAAGAGGAATTAAATACTTTCTCGATATTCCTGTCATCTCTTTAAACTGGGGAGTGGTCATTTCCTCGTTCTCCCTGAAAAAGTCAACCAGCCGTTTTTTCAAATCCGCAACCGCCTCGCTGTAAAAATACAATTCTTCTTTTACCTTTACGATTTTTCCCTGCTCCACAAGCAGCATAAGAACATCTTTTGCTACAGAGTCTTCAATATCAAGAGATTTGCTGAGCTCCTTGAAATATGGAGGGGTAAGACCGCTTTTTTTATAAACTTCAACGATTTTTCTGCTGAAGTCCGCCTGGTCTACCTGAAGAGAAACCTTGTGGCCGGCCAGACGAACCAAATCCTCTTCCTGGACGATTTCATTTTCTTTTATCATCTGAAAAAGCAGAAGATTGAATAGCTTCGAGCTCACAGAAAGGGGCAGCTTGGATTTCAATTCCTCCTTGGACATACCGGCCCTCAGTGGATTTTTTGAATGGTAACGGCCAAGACTGTCGACTGCTTCTTTTCTCAACTTGTCAAAGCTGTTCTGATGAACATAAACCCGATTTTCCTTATCGGTCTGAATCAGTGTTCTTCCGGATAAAAGTGTGGAGATTGAATTCTGAAGCTGTTTTTCAGATAAATTTGTCATCAGTTTCAGGTCTGAAAATGAAACTCCTTCATAGCCGGACTGATCCACCTGAAAGCTGATAATCTCGTCGGAATCGCTGCCGGCAAGGTTTTTCAGGCCGTCAATAATGTCCGACCTGAACCGCTTGTGTTTCATCGGGATAGGATTCAGGACATATCCGCCGCCGATGGTGCGCACAGGCGAATAGCTCCGGATCACAAAACGGTCATCTTTTACAAGCGTTACGGGTGTATCGAGCCTGACCTGGGCTTCGATGGTATCTCCGGGCATCAGTTCTTCCCGGTCCAGAAGAATCAGGTTTCCCATGATCTCACTGGTCCCGGAATGGAACCGGACCCGTGTTCTGTTTTTAAGCGGTTTCCCATTGCTTTCCAGAAAGGCAAGATGGATATCAATCATGTAGCTGGATTTGAGGGTGCCGGGCAAAGCCAGAACATCCCCGCGGTTCACGGCTGTTTTATCCAGTCCCTGAAAGTTGATGGCGGTACGCATGCCGGATTCCGCCTGATCGACACTTTTGCCGTGAACCTGAATCCCGCGCACTTTGGATGGTATTTCTGAAGGATAGACCATGATGGTATCCCCTACATGGATGCTTCCGGATACAAGGGACCCGGTGATGACCGTACCAAATCCTTTCATGGTAAAAACCCGGTCAACCGGCAGACGAAAAAGCCCGGAAGGCGGATGGCCCGGAATATCCGAAGCAATCGCATCCAGAGCCGCGATAAGTTGAGGGAGCCCCTCGCCGGTGGGTGAAGACAGTGGAATAACCGGGGCGTCTTCCAGAAATGTTCCTGCGACAAACCCTTGCACTTCCTCTGTTACAAGCTCAAGCCATTCTTCATCCACGAGATCTTTTTTGGTCAATGCGACAACTCCGTACCGGATACCCAGCAGCGTGCAGATTTCCATGTGCTCCCGGGTCTGCGGCATGATCCCTTCATCTGCGGCAATCACCATCACAACCATGTCGATGCCGGTTGCGCCGGCAACCATGTTTTTGACAAACTTTTCATGGCCCGGAACATCCACGACCCCAAGGTGCAGTCCGCTTGGAAGATCCAGGGAGGCAAAACCGAGTTCAATGGTAATTCCCCTTTCTTTTTCTTCTTTTAAACGGTCTGTATCGGTTCCGGTGATGGCTTTAATCAGGCTGGTCTTGCCGTGATCAATATGGCCGGCTGTCCCGAGAATGATCTGTTTCAAAAAAAAGCTCCTGCATGATAAACGTGCATTTCGACTTCTGTGATTCCGGTCATCAGGATTTGGTCTTGTTTTTACGCAAATATTCGAAAAAATAGGCCATTCCCAGTAAAAAAACAGCAAGCCCGATAACATAGGCGATCTGGGTTCCCGGATAAAAAAAGCGGGACAATATCACCGCAAAAACAATACCGAGAATTGCCCGAACCACAAAAATATTAAAACGACTCACTCGTTAACCCCTTCTTTTCATCTCTTGATCCCATCCTATCGATACTAATAAGGATTATTAAATAAACTAGATGCCAAAAATGGTCAACAACAAGTTTCCCGGTTTTTCGGTAACCAAGGCTCCCGAGATGCTCATTGTTCCTGATCCCGAAGGGCCGATCCGATAATCCTGTATGCGGTTGCTGAAAAAATCGGAATTCATATAAAACTGCTTGAAATGAGCAGGGCAATCTGTTAAACAGGACGTCTCATTATGGTGGGTGTAGCTCAGTTGGTAGAGCACTAGGTTGTGGCCCTGGTTGCCGCGGGTTCGAGCCCCGTCACTCACCCCATAAAACAACAACACCATTTCAATTCTCATCGTTTGCAATGGTTCTACTCATTTAGCGCCCGTAGCTCAGCTGGATAGAGCGCCGGACTTCGAATCCGTAGGCCGGGGGTTCGAATCCCTCCGGGCGCGCCAGCGAAATCAAGGGGTTACAGATTTAGGTCTGTAGCCCCTTTTTTTCTGTGTGTGACTCCGTGTGTGAAACTTCTCCGAGACCATCGTTCAACACCTGCATG
>CAZOEW010000299.1:0-2773 GCA_964578935.1 uncultured Desulfobacterales bacterium
CCTGCATCAAAGGTTCCTTCCGCAAACCAGGAATACGCAGCCACATCATGATCTTCCTCTATTCCGTCGACATATTCAATCGTTCCAAAAATATAATCAAGCTCTGCGGTGATACCCAGCTTGCCGAATTTGCCTCGAAAATAGGGGGAGAGCAGATATACGTCCGACTCCGAAAGAGGCCCTCTTGCTAAAAGGATGTTTAAAGGGTCACCTGCGCTCCCGCCCAAAGAAACCGGAACCCCCAGCCTCGCAACTTCCGGATTGGCTATTAAATACGCATCTACGTTGGCTCCGGGAGTGCCTAAGTCTGCAGCAAGAGCCGCGCCGTATCCAGGCAGCAGGGCACTGTATGCCGTGGCCCCTCCAGATGACAAGGAGTACCCTGCCTCATCAAATTGATCGATGGCAAAGCGCTGACCGGCATCCGGCGAACGGTTGAAGTTATAGTATCCGAAAAGAAGTCCGCCGTCGAATTTGTCCTGCTTGTAAACGGTGGCCAGATACCACTTGTCATTATCTTTTCCCGCCAGATCCAAATCAATATCGTTTTCAGTCGTCTTTTCGTTGATTGCCACAACATAGAGTTTACCGTCTTTCACATCCATGGGAAGAACATACTTGATGCGGTCAACATCGGCATAATCATCCGCCCATGTGGTTCCCCAGGTGATGCCTTCCATCCGGCCGATTTGAAACAGACCGACCTTGGTTTTGATGGACATGTAAGCCCGGTTAAAATCAATGTTTGTGGCGTCAACATCATTGAACCCCTTCTTTACACTGGGGTCAAGTGCCGAATCATTTGTGTTCCATAACTTATCCAGGGCATCAAACCGGGTTGTCAGCATTAAATTATCCGTAACGGTAAAATCGGTCTGGACCCGAAGCCGCATCCGGCGATGCTCCCTTCTTGAGTCGGAATCCAACAGATCGGGTTTGGAATTCCAGACACCTTCCACATAGTATTCGCCGCTGAAGTCAATATCCGCGGATATGGCCGGGTCTGCGGTCATAAAAGACAAACAGAGGGCTAACAATACGATTGTTAATCTTTTCATCAATAATCCTCCTTTGTTATACAGGAATGGGTTACGAACAAATTCAAATCGCGATGATTTTTAATGGACGGTTTTATCATTAAGGCATTCAGGAAAAGTAGATATTATGTGAACCGTTATCTAAATTTTACACGCATTATCTGACAGATCGATTCTGATGTTAAGCATTTATCAAAAACTCTCCTGCTTCTCCAAAAGAGGTGAAAGGTCAAATGCGGCCAGGATACTTTGGGGGCGGCTGATAATACTCCCCGGTTCAGTAACAATTGCCCCGATCAGCTCGACAGATCCGTCGTTGTTAAAATCGGCGATTGTAAAATCCGAAACATAACCGGCTATTTCATCGGTCTTCGCTTTTTGGGAAAGTCCCAGCCCGCTCCAGGAAAAGCAAACAAATTCGGCATTGCTGAAGCTTCGAAATCGTTTAAAAAAACGAGATGTGGTTGAATCGTTTTTTACCGTTATCACATATGGAATTCTTCTTTTGGATTCAACAGGAAGAATCCGCTGGGAAAGATAGTGCCGAGCTTCCAGTTCCTCTTTGGACTCTGAAACAGGTTCCAGGAAGGACTCGCTGCCTCCATAACTTTCAACGCTTTTCCAGACAACGGCACCCTCTGGATTGAAAACACAGATTTTATCTTTGACATTGAATGCCGCCATCAAGTTTTCGTCATCCGATGCGATGTCTCCCAGCGCAAGCCCGAAAATCAAAATCTCATCCGGAAGGCTCTGCTTTTTTCCCGCTTCATAAGAGGAGCCATTCCAGGAAAGTTCAAAAATTGCGGGGAAAAAAGGATCTGAGATGCCTTTTCTCTGCCCGAAGAGCTTCGAACCTTTTCCTGTTTTCAGTACGCGAAAATACCAGTTTTCCCCCTCCACAATCGGAGAATACGATCCCTTGTTCCATTCCACTGCAAAGGATTCCAGTGAGCCGGAGCCGGAGTTTTGGCATGAAACAAATATCTCGGCCTTTCCGTTTTGATTGATATCCCATGCATCGACAGCAAGATATTTGTGATAATTTTTTCCTTTAAATTCTCCGATTGTTTCAAGGCGGTCTTGAGACACACGATACATGGTGAGATCATGCGCCGACGAAACGACGATTTCGATTTTCCCGTCACCATCAATATCACCTGCGCAAATCCCCGTGATCCGGATATCAAGCGCCTCGCTTTTCCAGATTGTTGGAATGGATGCATTGATCGGAGATGGATTTTCCTTTTTGTCGCCCCTGCCTTCTAAACTTTTTTTTCCGCTTTCCATCTGAAGAGACCGGTCAGCTTTCTTTTGAACATCAGCCAAAACCGTATCGCCGATCTCTTTTGCGATGTTTCCCGTTTCCGGAATAACCGCATCGATTGATTCTGTTTGCCTGAAAAATGAAACAGGCCGCCCTTCTCCGGCTGTATCGATAAGCTTTGCATCAATACTGGCACTCTTTCCCAGGACAGTCAGGCTTCCATAAATCACATAATCCGCATGCAACTGTTTCCCGGTTTCCCGGGCAACGTTTCCATTCACCGGACTTTTAACGGAATGTACCGACCTGCTGGTTGTTGCAAGATCAATGGTTTCAACGTTTTCCAGGGATGAAATTCGAGATTCAAGAATTTCAGAGATCCCGGTTTTCAAAAAAACCAACTCTTTTTCAGAATTGAGGTTAAAGGGAAGAATTTCGATACGGATCGGGTCGGCAAAACCGACTTTCA
>CAZOEW010000300.1:0-2645 GCA_964578935.1 uncultured Desulfobacterales bacterium
AAATCTATATTGCAAAGACCGCAGGCTTCTGTATGGGTGTTCGCAGAGCCGTGGAGATGATTCTGGACGCTTCCAACAGCAGTGAAGGGCCTATCAGTTCATATGGCCCCCTGATACACAACCCTCAAGTCCTTGAGATCTTGAGAGACAGGGGGATAAAGGTGATTGAGGAGATCCCTGAAAAGGGGTCCGGTACAATCCTGATTAGAGCCCACGGAGTGCCTCCGGAAATTCATCAGAAGCTTGAAAGCGCGGGCTTTACCGTTAAGGATGCCACATGTCCGCGTGTAATCAAGGTGCAGACGATTATCCGCAGGCATGCATCGCTTGGATATGCGGTAATCATTATCGGCGATTATGATCATCCGGAGGTGGTCGGGCTTCTTGGCTATGCCGGGGATAAGGGCCATGCGGTTAATTGCCTGGAAGATCTCGATGGCCTTCCGGAGTTCGACAAGGCGATCATTGTCGCCCAGACAACGCAGAACACTCATTTTTTCAATCAAGTGCGGAAATGGGCGGAACAGTTCCATCCCCATTATCAGATTTTCAATACGATCTGTGATTCAACTGAAAAACGCCAGGCCGAAGTGAAGAAGCTTGCGGAAAAGGTGGATGCGCTGATTGTTGTTGGAGGACGAAACAGCGGGAATACACAGCGTCTGGCGGAAGTGGCGAAAGAGGTGGGGAAGCCCGCTTTTCATATTGAGGATGAGTCGGGTCTGGATTCCGGTATCCTTGAGTCCGTCCAGACAATAGGCATCAGTGCCGGAGCCTCTACTCCCAACTGGATTATAAACAAGGTTATTAAAAAGCTTGAACATGAAAGGACCCGGAATGGAGAAACGTGGAGAAGATATTTTTCCACGTTTCAGCAGTCTCTGCTTTATACAAATCTCTACATCGCCCTGGGCGCAGGATGTCTGACGTATGCTGCAACGGCGTTACAGGATATCGAGAAGAAGACTTCCTATATTTTTATCGCATTTTTTTACGTGCTGTCCATGCATACCTTCAATAATCTGATCGGAAGAAATTCAGACCGATTTAATGATCCGGATCGCGCGATCTTTTATGACAACTATAAGTATCTTCTTGCTGTCCTTGCGTTTATATCCGGTGGTACCGGGCTTGTGACGGCCAGCGCCATGGGGCTGATACCGTTTCTGATTTTATTGGCGATGAGTATCATGGGGCTGTTCTATAATATCAAGCTGATACCGGACAAAATTCAATTTCTTACGTATCATCGAATCAACGAGATTCCAGGCTCAAAGACGATTTTAATTGTTCTGGCCTGGGGAATTGTCACTTCCGTGTTTCCGGTTTTATCGGAAGAAGGCAGGATAACCGTTGCTTCTATCCTGGTTTTATTGTGGACACTGGGGATGGTTTTTGTCAGGACGGTGTTTTTTGATATTCTTGCCATGCAGGGTGACAGGATTGCGGGCACGAAAACCATACCGATCATCATGGGCGAAAAAAAAACGAGGTTTTTGATAAAAAGAGTTCTCCAGTTTTCTTTTGCCTTTCTTTTCCTGGGGTCACTTGCAGGCATTATAACATCGCTTGGGTATTACCTCTGTTTGCCTTTGGTTTTGATGGCGCTTGTCATTTTACTGCACGAATACAGAAAATCTTTTTTAGGATTCAGACCGGTCTTCTGGGTGGAGGCAAATTTTCTTCTGGCAGGGTTGATCACCGCTTTCTGGACAGGATAATCCGGCTGCCCCGCCTGTTTTATCTTGCAACGGAATGTTTTGATTGTGCTGGTTTTTTACGAGGAAAATTGAGGGATTCAGGAAGATGAAACCGGTAACCGTTCCGATCGAGGACAGGATTGATCTCCATACCTTTCACCCGAAAGATATCCCGGATCTTCTCTCTGAATATTTTTCAGCCTGTATCGATTCCGGCATCACTTCGGTGCGGGTCATTCACGGGAAAGGCACCGGAGTTTTGAAAATGAATATAATCAAGAACTTAAAGAAAAATCCGTTGGTCGTGTGCTTTCAGGAGGCTCCTCCGGATTCCGGGGGATGGGGAGCGACCCAGGTTACACTGGTATCGAGAAAATAAGGTTCCCGTGAAGGAACCAGTTACTTTTTTTGAACAAAACAGCGTACCATCCTGAAAAGCGGCGCAACCTTCTCATGGGTTGGCAAACCTTACGGTTTTTGAAGCAATAAACCGGAAATATCCCTGTCTTCATCATGGCAAGGATATTTCTGGTGATTATTGTTTTCCGGCGATTCTGTCTCTCAGGACGGAAGAACATTTGAATGATACGACTTTTCTGGGCGGCAGCATCAGATCATCGCCTGTCGCAGGGTTTCTGCCCTTCCGTTCCGCCTTGTTTTTTACACAAAACTTCCCAAATCCGCTGATCAGAATATCATCACCATTTTCCAGGCTTCTTTTGATGATTTCCAAGAGCGTTTCAAGCAGCTCGACACTTTTTTTTCTTGGAAATCCGATTCGGTTCTGGATCGATTCCGCAACCTGTGCTTTTGTTAGGGTCATCGCTTCATTTCTCCTCTGAATGATTTTTTTACGGGGAATATTTTTTTTAAGTCGGGTCATAATATGATGAAAAAAATGTTTTGTCAAGAAATTACAGGGGTTACATTCCAGAAGGCCACGGG
>CAZOEW010000301.1:0-2594 GCA_964578935.1 uncultured Desulfobacterales bacterium
ACCTCCAACGCAGTTGCAGAAGTTATCAAACACAAAACTACCATGGTGTGGCAAAACAGTTTTTTCATATCGGTTCTCCTGTTATTTTACTTCTTTCATTCCAAATTTTTTTCTTTCTTCATTGATCGCTTTATATAAAAGCGGCAGGTCATCAGAATCTGTAAGCCCTGGACTGCTCGGCATTGCCCGCAATCTCTCTTCCCGGGTGTTCTTCACTCTTGGCATTTCCACCACCCCATAGGTAATCATCACTTTTTCCCCGGTTACGCTTGATTTGATCGCTTCCGCCCTTTCACCGATCTCCCGGGTAAAAAAATTTTCCGGATAGTTGCCAAAATAATAAATCGGTGAATTATGAACAGCCCCAGGTGCATATCCGGGCTTATAGAAAATAAAGCTTGTTTTGTCCTCTAAGCTGAACGGATCGATTATCGTATAATAGGACGGGATCCGAAACTCCCCGTTCTCGTCTGTCAGGGTTTCTCTGGTGTTGCAAATCTCTGTCCCGGCCCCAAACAAGTGATAGGAATACTTATGATAAATGGCAGCCACGACCGCTCCCTGGACAGGCTCTTTGGTTTCTGCATCCAGTATCCGGCCTTTGAACTCCGGCTTGGAAAAAAAGAGCCATCCAGCATGGCTGGCGGAAGTATTTGCTCCGATAAGGAAAATCGACATCAGGATAATGACAGATAATTTTTTCATAAAAGTTTTTCCCTTTTAAAAAAAGCGGATCCTCCAGATTCCATCAGAATCTTTTTCAAAAACAACATAAAAGGAGTATTGCTGCCCATTTTGTTCACCCACCATGGTACATTCCGCCATTCCGTCATATGACTGAACAAGAGTCAACTCTTGCATGCCAGCCTCCATTTCCGCAAGATGGTCCTGAAGCAGATTGAAATTGAAAGCATACATTTCCTTTTTACTTGTTGTAATAGTACTCAATGCGGTTTCAATGTCTCCGGCCAACATCCCCGCCTTCATCCCGTTCCACTTGGCCTGGAGCAGGGCGTTCAGCTCAGAGGCATTTTGTGCCAGCACAGCAACGGTATCGGTATGTGTATTGCTGTCCGCATCGGTGACTTCAGCGGTCAGATAATAAATCCCCTGTGCGGTGATCCGTATCGAATATTGGTCGACTCCGTTATCCAGAAACTCGACCGGCTCCGGCCCGGAATAGGAGACAACAGAGTTGTCAATACTGAATGTCCCTCGGATATTAAGCGTAACCGCAAGCGGTGAAAGCCCGGATTTCGGGTTGGCGAGAATATGGATATAGTTTTCGGCGGTTTCGGCATTGATTGTCTGCTCCACGCTGTATACATTGCCGTCCGTATCTGTCGCGGTTGCGGTCAGTGTATTTTCCCCTTCAGTCAACGGAACATGGTTGGCAGCAAATTGATTGCCGTGGACGATTGCCGGGACACCGTTCACAACGATACCGGTTTCAAGCGCGCCTGAATGGATAATCGTTCCCTCAACCATCACATCCGGTCGTGATATCGTCGAACCGGCAGATGGTGAAGTGATTACCAGTGTGAAAGGATTGTTCACCGTAACCGTGACATTGGAAACGGCGGTTCCTCCGGGGCCGTTGGCAGTAAGCGTATAGGTGGTCGTTTCCGAAGGTGCCACCGACACGGCTCCGTTTGCACTGACCGTTCCGACATCCGGGTCTATGATTATGGTATCGGCATTGGTTGCGGTCCAGGTCAGTTCGGAAGATCCGCCGATCGGAATGGTTTCCGGGTTGGCGCTCATGAATGCGGTTGGCGGGTCTGCCACAATAACGGTTATGCTGTCTGTCGCGGTTCCTCCGAGGCCGGTGGCTGTAATGGTATACGTGGTGGTCGTGGATGGTGTGACCAAGAGCGATCCGTTCAGTGCGACACTGCCGATCCCCGGATCGATGGAAACCGTATCCGCGTCTGTTGTGGTCCAGGTCAATTCAGAAGATCCGCTGGTCGGGATGGTTCCGGGATTGGCGCTTATGGAGGCGGTTGGCGGGCCAACCATGACCACGGTTACGCTGTCCGTCGCGGTTCCTCCGGGGCCAATGGCGGTAATGGTATAGGTGGTTGTGGTTGACGGTGTTACGCTCGTTGTTCCGACTGCGGCCACCGTACCGATTCCCTGATCGATGCTGCATGAATCCGCATATGTCGAATCCCAGGATAAGATGGCGTTTTGACCGATGCCAATCGTTTCCGGGGCACCGGCAATATTTACGGCAGGTGTTGGATACGGCCGGTTAACCGTGATGCTGTCTGAAGCTGTCTGACCGTATTGTCCTAAAGCGTCTGCGGTGATGGTGTTCGATCCATAATTCAGATCAACCCAGGCAGAGAAGGTATCGCCCGTTACAATTGCCTGGATTCCATTCACGGTCACCTGGGATAATGCGGTCACATTGCCTTCCACATAAACCGTATCGTTACTGCTGGAATAACCATCCATCGGGCTGGTTATCGAAATGCTGATGGGTTCCGCTTGCGTCAACGCAATATCATGCTGAATCGTAGCACCGGATATCAATGTTCCATTGACGCTTTCCGGATAATACCCTGCTGCATGATAGGTAATCGTATAGG
>CAZOEW010000302.1:0-2585 GCA_964578935.1 uncultured Desulfobacterales bacterium
TTTTTTCCGACAAGCGGAGAAAAACCGTTCTTCAGCGGATTGGAATTTCCAGACTGCCGGAAAGGCTTGAAAATCCGAATCTGAAACCCATATGGATCCATGCGCTGTCCGTGGGAGAGGTCCTGTCCGCGGTCCCCCTGGTAAAGGCGGTTAAAAAAAAGGCCGGGCAGCGGCCGGTTTGTTTTTCCGCTTCCACAAAAACCGGTTTTGAAATTGCGAAAAAGCGTCTTTCAGCGGATACAGACGGGATATTTTTTTTCCCCTATGATCTGTTTTTTTCGGTCAGGCATCGGATCAACCAGATCAACCCCTGCGCTGTTGTGCTGATTGAAACCGATATCTGGCCCAATTTTCTGCACGAGCTGAACCGGAAAAAAATTCCAATCAGTCTGGTTAACGCCAGGCTCTCCGATCGATCATTTTCCGGTTACCGCCGTTTTTTCTGGATTTTCAGACCGCTTTTTTTAACATTTTCAACGATATGCGTTCAATCCGCTATCGATGCAGAGCGATTCCGGGAACTCGGCATTCCAGAAGCAAAAATCAAACTGACCGGAAATATCAAATTCCAGCAGGCCGCCACTCCCATGTCTGAAGAAGAACGCCTGCAACTGAAAAACCGGATGAAAATCCGTCCGGGTCAGACTGTTTTTCTTGCCGGCAGCACGCATCCGGAAGACGAGACCGTTCTCCTTACGGCTTTTTCTTCTCTCAAAGCGATCCAGCCGAATCTGCTCCTCATCATCGCACCCCGAAATCCCGAAAGAAGCAATTCCGTGCGCCGCGTGTTTTCAGAAAAAAAATTCAGATCGTTTGGTTTGAAAGAAATTGAAAGCATGGAATCGGGAAAAAAGATCGATGTGATTGTCGTTGATCGTATCGGGTTGTTGGGCACGCTGTACGCAATTTCCGATATTTCTTTTATCGGCGGCAGCTTTGGAACCGAAGGGGGACACAACCCGCTGGAACCGGCTGTTTATTCAAAACCGATTTTATTCGGGCCGGATATGCGTGACTTCAGGGAGATTTCAGCTCTTTTGCTGGAAGCCGGGGGAGCAAAAACGGTTTCAGATCCGGAAAACCTTTGCGATGCTGTCAGCGGGCTGATTGAACAACCAGACGCCGCGGCCAAAATGGGAAAACAGGCGTTTCAGGTATTTTCCGCCAACAAAAGCGCGGTGAATAACACACTGAAAGAGATAGAAACCACGTGGAAAGTCTGAAAAAAAAGATTGAAGAGATCATACTGGGCCGTGAAGGCAGCAGGGATTTCTCCCTTGCCGCTCTTTTGTCGATCACATCCGGGATGTATGGGCAGATCACCAGATTGAGACAATTCTCCTATCGGAAAAACCTCGCGAAATCCCGCAGCCTGCCGTGCACCGTGATTTCAATTGGAAACATTACCCTGGGAGGAACCGGAAAAACCCCCATGACCATCTATCTGGCGGAACTGCTGAACCGTCTGGGCAGGAAGGTGGTTATCCTCAGCCGGGGATACAGAGGAGAGGCGGAAAAAAGAGGCGGTCTGGTCAGCGATGGCAAAAAATTGTTCATGACCCCGGACCAGGCAGGAGATGAACCGTTCATGATGGCAGGCATCCTCCGGGATGTCCCGATTTTTGTCGGCAGCAACCGGGTTCAGAATGGTCGTACCGCGATCAAAAGATTCCAGCCGGATGTTATTTTACTGGATGACGGATTTCAGCATTTTCAACTAAAACGGGATATAGACCTCGTCCTTCTGGATCATGCGAACCCCTTCGGCAACGGCCGCCTGCTTCCCCGGGGACCCTTGCGGGAACCGGTGAGCGCCCTTGCGCGGGGAGACGCGTTTATTATGACCCGGTCAGACCATTCTTCAGACAACCTTCCGGATTTGTTAAAAGATCAGGTTAAACGGAAACCCATATTCCATACCCGCCACATCCCCTATATCTGTTATGTTTTGAGAGGAAACGCCACCTATTCCATGGGACCGGACTTTATCAAAGGGAAAAAAGGTTTTGCCTTTTCAGGCATCGCTAAAAACAGTGATTTCCGGGATTCACTCAAAGCCTTTTCCTTTGCGTTGGCGGGATTTTCAGAATTTCCGGATCATCACCAATACAAAGAAAAGGAGCTTGCATCTGTTGGCCGGGAAGCGATAGAGCAGAAAGCAGATTTTATGGTGACAACCGAAAAAGACTTTTCGAGAATCGGGCATGCGAAAGACTGGCCGCTGCCGCTGGTTGTTATTGGAATCAAAATCTCTTTTGGCGACCAGGCATCCGGATTTGAGCAATTTATCGCGCAAAAACTGGTAAAAGACAGCAGGAAAGAATGATACCATCAAAAGAAATCGCTTATTATGCAATTGTTGCAGTTTTCAGACTGCTCAGCCTTATTCCCCGTTCCACGGGCTTAATTCTGGGGAACATCATCGGCCGAATCCTGTTTCTGGTTTTAAAACGACGACGCAATGTTGTCATTGATAATCTGACCTGGGCGTTTAAAAATGAAAAAAACAAGGCTGAGATCAACATACTCGCGAAAAAACTATTTCAAAATCTGGGGCGGATTCTATTTGAAATGGCCTGGTCTTC
>CAZOEW010000303.1:0-2536 GCA_964578935.1 uncultured Desulfobacterales bacterium
AACCCATTTTATCTCGCCCCATCCGGGGCGCTTTGTGTCGGGTTACTACTTCGCATGGCTCCCCCGGAACCGCGACCTACTCCGCTCGCAAAGACAGGGTACATCATGGGTGGCAGGCTCAAACTCCGTTTGGGCCTGATACGACATCGAACGGGCAGATGAGGATCCCCGTTTAACAGGACCGCGCACGATCTTCTCCCACCGCAAGCGGATGGGGCACCCGGACGAGCAGGCGCCGCCGCCCCGGCGTCAAAACAAAAGGCCGGTGACACCACCGGCCCTTCGTAGCATGACAATACAACGGAAAGTTCTAAATCTGGAACAGATACTGTAATTTCATGAAAAACTGGCGCGAGGAAAGGGTCCAGTCGGTCTGCTCGCCCACGCCGGTGGGAAGGTTCGCGTAGTCATAAGTTGACCCGACATAAAAGACCGAGAACGGACTGATGCGATAAGTGATAAGTGGGTCAACGTCCCAGCGTTCGGCAAAGTTATTGTACTGCACCACAAGCCGGACCGACAGTTCTTTGTTGGCCTGATAGCGGAACCTTGTGCGCGTGATGTAGCCGTCGTAAAGCTCCGCCCCGGATTCATCATCAGTACTGCGGGCATAGCTGATATTCGGTTCAATCACGAGCCGGTCGAACGGCTTCAGTTGCAGTCCGGCGTCGATAAGGACCTCGTTACCGACTGTCAGATAACGCCGCGCGATTCCCTCACCGCGATTATAGGAAAGGAAATAACCAATCTTGTCATTGAGCTGGCTGTTAATATCAATATCGAACCGGCGAAGGTTCTCGAACTCGACCCCGCGATAAAGCTCGTCGTGAATATTGTAAGCGAAATTGAATTGTGTCTGGGCGACGGTAGTGGCGGTGGAAACGGCGAAATTCAAATTACCGAACCGTCGGGCGCCCTCGAATGTCCACCTCCGTTGAAAATACGCCTGCGGCGTTACATTCTCGAATATCGAGTTGGCGAACTCGAAGCGGTAGCGGGTAAATATGGAGGCATCGCGATAATCAATCAACGGGTCATAGCCGGTCTCGGTGCGGTAGGATGGACTGACCTGATTATAATTGAGAATGTATCCAAAGGTACGGGGCATATAGAGCATGCGCGCGATAAACGCGTGGCCGTAATAGGACTCGCCGTCGAACCCGATGGTGTGCTCGCCATTGGCGAAAGTCATTTCGTTAACGCCTTCCGTCAAGGCCGGGTTGTTCGGTTCCTGCGTATGAGTTAAAATGAACTGGCCATCGAGCATATATGTCCGCGACAGACGTATCAAATAATCACCGGCCACAACCGACCCCGACCCGCCGTCCTCAAAACGACGGTCAGTCAGCATGAAGCCGACCTGCGAATTACCGCGAATCGTCCGCATCCCCCGTATCACATTGGCCGTGCTCTTGCCGGTGTTCAGAAGAATACTGCTCTCCTCGAGCGGAATCATGTAAGGTGTGTTTTCATCGAGCGCCGACAGAGCTCCAAAACTACTGCGGTCGCTCCGCGCGATAAACTTGGCCGCTACCTGCGGGTCGTTAATAGTCCGCGTGTAGAAAGAATTGAACAGCGTGCGGAAGATATCACTCCCCTCCTGAAAAAACGGCCGTCGTTCAGGATAGAACAGGGCGATGGTCGTGTTGACGTCAATCTGGGCGGCATCGGCTTCAATCTGGCTGAAATCCGGGTTGAGCGCGGCCTCGGCGGTGATATTGGAAGATATCGAATACTTGGCGCCCAGCGATATCTCGCCATCCATTTTGCTGTTCTCAAACTGGGTGGCATCGTTGACCTGAGCCAGAGAGCCTGACTGATTGGCGATAGCAGACGGTAGAAGTTCCAGTCCTGTGCCGGGCTTCACTTTTTCAATACCATCGATAGTACCCAGTTGGCAGGCCCAGCACTGATTATTGCGGTCGTAAGCCGCCCATGAATATTGCTTGTAGCTTTCACGAGGACGGTTCCGCCGGAAATCAACTTTCCAGCTCTGCGTGTCCTTGCTGGGAAACCGCATACTGGAGAACGGAATCGCTATTTCCACTTGATAACCGGAATCGGTGACCTGCGCCGCCGATTGCCAGATAAGGTCGAATCCCTGGTCCTCGCCGCCGACACTTGACCATAAGCGGTCTTTCTGCACACCGTACGGGTTGACATAAAATTGATAGGCCCAGGAAGCCTCGCCATAGGTGTCCAACAGTAAACATACTTCGTCATCGCTTCCGTACTGGTCACGCTGAGCCATAGTGGCGCGAATGGTCGCCGGATCGTCGAAACACAAGAAGGCAACATACAGGTGGTCATCATCATAGGTAATGTACGCTTCTGTTCTGACCTCCGGTTCGGTCATGTCGCCGGGATAACGCTCGACGAAGTTGTCGGCACGGCTGGCCAATAGCCACATCTGGTCATCGAGCCTGCCGTCGATACTGACATTCGAGGCGGCCTTTAACACAAACAGGCTGGGATTGAAGACCGGTTCAAACGTTCTTTTCCCAGCGGCGGGAACGGCTGTAATTAGTATTCCCAG
>CAZOEW010000304.1:0-2529 GCA_964578935.1 uncultured Desulfobacterales bacterium
TAAAAAAACGAATTCGTACGGTTGTCTCGACCAAGCGCATCACCAAAGCTATGGAGATGGTGGCGGCGGCCAACTTAAGAAGGGCACAGCAAAAAGTCGAACAGGCCCGACCGTATAACCAGTCTTTGGAACTTATGCTTAGCCACCTGGCGGCGGCCTCAACCGACGACATGACCCATCCGTTTTTTGAGGAACGGGAAATAAAAAAGAAGACTCTTGTTGTCATAACCTCCGACCGGGGCCTGTGCGGTTCATACAACGGCAACGCTATCCGCCGGGCGGCCCAGTGGCTCGATGAAAACAAAGAATTCGAACTCGAAGTCATCACTATCGGCAAAAAAGGTAATGATTATTTCAAGCGCCGCCAGTGGCCGGTGGCGAAATACTATGGCGACTGGGGCGGATCTATCGATTACGCCAAAGCGAAGGATATCGCGAACTTTTTGACATGGCGGTTTTTGAAACATGAAACCGACGAAATCCATCTGCTCTATACGCGCTTTTTGTCTACGGTCAGATATCACCTGTCAGTTGACCGCTATCTGCCGGTGGCTAAGCCGAAAGACAAAGAAGAGACGGGATACCACATTGATTATATATTTGAGCCGTCAGCCGAAGCCATCTATGGTGCCATTCTGCCCAATTACACCCTGTCGAAATTGATTATCGCCCTGGCCGAGTCGTTTGCCTCCGAACACGGTAGCCGCATGATTGCGATGGGTAACGCGACCTCAAACGCCGAGGAAATGGTTGACACTCTCACCCTGCAGTACAATAAGGCCAGACAGGCCCAGATTACGAAAGAACTTCTGGAGGTAGTCTCCGGCGCCGAGGCGCTCAGAGGATGATATAAGAACGAAAGAAATGTTTCATATAAATCGGAGTTCATTTAATGGCTGACAATATTGGCAAGGTAGTACAGGTTCTCGGACCGACGGTGGACTGCAAGTTTCCCGCGGATTCAGTGCCGAATATCCTCAACGCTATCAAAATTGTTGATAAAGAGAAAAATATCAACCTGACGGTCGAGGTCGCCATGCATATCGGCGACAACGTCGTCCGCTGTGTGGCATTGGCGTCCACCGATGGACTGGTACGCGGCATGAAAGCGGTCGATACCGGTACGACCATCACCGTCCCGGTCGGTCCAGCCTCGCTGGGACGAATCTTCAATCTCCTCGGAGAACCTATCGACCTCAAAGAGCCGCTTCCGGCCGATGTCAAGCGCCTGCCGATTCATCGCGAGGCGCCCAGCTTCGAGGAACAGTCCACTGAAATGGAGATGTTCGAGACCGGCATCAAGGTAATCGACCTGCTCGAACCATACTCCAAGGGCGGTAAGGTCGGCCTGTTCGGCGGCGCCGGTGTGGGCAAGACGGTTATCATTCAGGAATTGATTCACAATATCGCCACCGAGCACGGCGGCTATTCCGTTTTCTGCGGCGTGGGCGAGAGAACCCGTGAGGGCAACGACCTCTGGCTGGAAATGACGGAATCCGGCGTAATCGCGAAAACGGCGATGGTGTTCGGACAGATGAACGAGCCGCCGGGCGCCCGTCTTCGGGTGGGCCTTTCCGGTCTGACGATGGCGGAGTATTTCCGCGATGAGGAAAATCAGGACGTGCTTCTGTTCATCGACAATATCTTCCGTTTTGTGCAGGCGGGCTCTGAGGTTTCCGCCCTGCTTGGACGTATGCCGTCCGCCGTAGGCTACCAACCTACCCTCGGCACGGAGATGGGCGACCTTCAGGAACGAATCACTTCCACCAAGTCCGGTTCGATTACATCGGTGCAGGCTATCTATGTCCCCGCCGATGACCTGACCGACCCGGCTCCGGCGACGACCTTCTCTCACCTCGACGCTACCACCGTGTTGTCGCGTCAAATCGCCTCACTCGGTATCTATCCGGCGGTTGACCCGCTCGACTCAACCTCGCGCATTCTCGACCCGAATATCGTCGGTGAAGACCATTACCGGGTGGCGCGCGGTGTGCAGAAAATCCTTCAACGCTACAAAGACCTTCAGGATATTATCGCCATTCTCGGTATGGATGAACTGTCCGAGGATGACAAACTTGCCGTCCAGAGAGCGCGCAAAATTCAGAGATTCTTGTCTCAGCCGTTTTTCGTGGCCGAGCAGTTTACCGGCAAGAGCGGCAAATATGTGAAAATTGAGGACACTATCAAAGGGTTCGACGAGCTGATTTCCGGAAAACTTGACCACATCCCCGAACAGATGTTCTTCATGGTCGGCGGTCTTGACGAGGTTCTGGAGAATTACGAGAAATCCAAGAGTTGATGAGTATGTTTCTTTTGTCGATTGTAACGCCGGAAAAAATAGTGTACGAGGCTCAGGTCAAGTCGCTCATTCTGCCCGGCAGTGAGGGTTATATGGGCGTGCTGCCCCACCATGCCCCGATTATCACGATACTCAAACCGGGCAAGGTGCAGTTTCGCGACAGCGAGGACAAGCTTCGTATCATGGCCGTCTCGAACGGTTTTCTCGAAGTCTCCCGAAACAAGGCCAAT